>JAZRVY010000050.1:0-12788 GCA_045599405.1 Anaeroplasmataceae bacterium | reverse complement strand
GTTTGTGGCATTACTCCATCATCTGCAGCAACTACAAGTACAACAATGTCTGTTACCTGAGCTCCACGTGCACGCATTTCTGTAAATGCGGCATGTCCTGGAGTATCAATGAATGTAATTTTCTTTCCATTCATATCAATTTGGTAAGCTCCGATATGTTGTGTAATTCCTCCAGCTTCTCCAGCTGTAACACGTGAGTTTCTAATTGTATCTAGTAATGTAGTCTTACCATGGTCTACGTGTCCCATGATAGTGACAACTGCTGGACGAGAAACTAAGTCCTTCTCATCATCCTCAATTGTCATTTCATCAAATCTAGTTACATCTGTAACTACCTCATCTTTAAGTGTGAATCCAAAATCCATAGCTACAACCTCGATAGTTTCTCTATCTACGCTTTGATTTTGGTTAGCCATAATTCCAAGCTGCATTAGCTTCATTACAACCTGTCCTACTGGCTTGCTCATAGCCTCAGCTACTTCACTTATAGTCATATTTTCTCTATAAATTAAGACACCATCAGTTTTCTTATTAGCATCCTTGTTAGGGATATTTGAAACTCTATCCTCTTGTTTCTTCTTATCCTTTTTTGCCATATAATCACCTTACTTCTTTAAAATTTTTGCAAATCCTTGGTCTTTAATACCAATAACCTTAAGGTTATCCTTTCCACAAGCCTGGCTAAGCTCATATGAAGTATATGAATTATCAATAGCTACATTATAAAATGTACACTTATCATTCATTTGCTTCTTTGCATTTTCTCCAGCATCAGAGGCTACAAATACTAGATAGCATTTTTTAGCTCTAATGGCCTCTAGAGTAAGCTCTTGTCCAAAAATAACTCCTCTAGCTCTATGACAAAGACCAATATTATTTAATATCTTATCCATTATTTTCTACCAATTTTTTTAATTCTTCATAGATTTCTTCAGGTACTGCAGCCTCAAGCTTCTTATCTAAAGCCTTAGTTTTCTTTGCCTTTTCAATAACAGCAAGATCACCCTTTAAATAAGCACCTCTACCATTAGCCTTACCCTTTGTATCAACTATTACATTTCCTTCAGGAGTTCTTACTACTCTAATAAGATCCTTCTTCTCGCAAACCTCGTGACTAACTACACAAGTTCTAAGTACTGGCTTATTAACCTTCAAGGATGCTCACCAGCTTTTCCTCATAAGCTTCGCTAAGTGGCTTAATGTCAATCTTCCATCCGCAAGATACTACTGCAAGACGAACATTTTGTCCATTTTTTCCGATAGCTAAGCTTAATTGATCATCTGGAACAATTGCAAGAGACTTCTTTTCCTTAACATCAATATTAAGAACCTTGCTAACACGAGCAGGTTGTAAAGAGTTTGCAATTAGCTCCTCTGGATTTTCACTCCACTTGTATAGGTCAATCTTTTCACCAGATAATGCTTCAACAACACTCTTGATTCTTTCTCCAGCTTGTCCAACGCATGATCCTAGTGCATCAACGTTTGCGTCATTTGAGTAGATAGCAATCTTGCATCTGTCTCCTGGGTCACGAGAAATACCCTTAATTTCAATAGTTCCATCTTTAATTTCTGGAATATGAAGCTCTAATAATCTCTTAACTAAATTCTTATCGCTTCTTGAAACGAAAATCTTAGGATCCTTTGTAGTTTCCTCAACCTTCTTGATATAAACCTTAGTCTTATCTCCAACAGCGAAATCATCTCCCTTTAGAATCTCATTCTTAGGTAAGATTGTAGTTAATTCATTATTCTTGTTATCAGCATTGCTGCTAGCTCCCATTCTAAGTAGGATTACATAATTCTTTTCTGTAACCTCAGCAATAGAAGCATCAATCATTTCACCCTCAAGAGCCTTGAAATACTCATAAGCCTTCTTACGCTCTAATGACTTTAAATCTGAATTTAAAGTACTTTGAGCTCCCTTTGCAGCAACTCTTGAAATGTCATCAAATGAAATTTGTTGCTCAAGAACATCTCCAACCTTAATAGACTTCTTAACAAGCTTAGCATCCTCTAAAGAAATTAAAGTATACTCAGATTCCTCCTCATATGCCTCAACATCCTCAACAACTAATTCTTGTGTATAAGCAAAAATAGTATTCTTTTCAGTATTAAACTTTACAGATACTGTCTTTTTCTTATCCTTCTTTAGAGCCTTTTCAATTGAAGTTCTTAAGATTTCCATAAAATCTTCAACATCAATATCTCTTGATTGTGCAACAGTCTTCATTAATTCAAAAAATTTCTTATTTACCATATTAATATATCCTCCTAAAATTTTACGGCAAGTCTAATTTTTAAAATATCTTCATATTTAACAATAATTGTTTTAAATCTTCCTTTTATATTAATCTTAATAGAAAGATTTCCATCCTCATAGGCAAGTAAATCACCCTCATATACCTCACCAGACTTAGTTTGTATATGAATATAATCTCCTACAGCCTCGGCTACCTCATTAGAGTCTCTTAGCTCTCTTTCAGCACCAGGTGAAGATACCTCTAGCATATACTCTCCAAACTCAGAGTCATCTACCTCATCAAGCTTAGCTGATAAATAATCATTTACAGCTGCAAGGCTATCAGTATCAATTCCACCCTTCTTGTCAACAAGAACCTGTAAAATCTTATAACCAAAATCCTTAATCCACTTGATATCATATAGGGTTAAATCATTATTTTCTAAGTATGGCTTTAATATTTCTTCTACCTTTGAAATTTCAACCATTTTAACCTCCTATAAAGTATTTAAAAGGTGAGCTATCAACTCACCTAATTAAATCTATTGCATTAAGATTATAGTATATATTATATAAAATTGCAAGTATTTATTTTATTTTTGAAATTATTTAGCACTTATGCTATAATATTTGTATATAAGCTGAGGTGGAGACTATGAAGAATTTCCAATCTGAAGAAGATTACCTAGAGCGTATATTAATGCTAAAAAAGGCTAATGGTCATGTAAGATCTATTGATATAGCTAATGACATGAATTATTCAAAGCCTAGTGTTAGTATTGCAATGAAAAAGCTAAAGGAAAAGGAATTAATATCTATAGATAATGATGGATTTATATCACTAACAAATAAAGGACTTGATATAGCTAATCATGTGCTTGAAAAGCATACTATTATCTCATCTATTCTAATAAATTTAGGTGTTGATAGTGAAACAGCTCTTGAGGATGCATGTAAAATAGAGCATGACCTATCAGATAAGGCCTTTGAAAAGATTAAAGAATATTATTACAAAACAAAATAGGCTATAGCCTATTTTTTTATACAATTTATTTTTAATTGAAAACTTTCTAATATAATGATATATTATATACGTGGGAGAAATTTTATAGATTGGAGTTTTACTATGGCAATTAGAATAGTAACAGATTCTTCTTCTGATATTTCACAAGAGGAAGCACTACAAAAGAATATAACAGTTATTCCTCTAAATTTAGAATGTGAAGGAAAAACATATCAAGATGAAATTGATATTACAAAGGATAAGTTTTATGATTTATTAACAAAAGAAAAGAAATCATTTAAAACTGCATCTCCAGCACCTGCAATTTTTGAAGAAATTTTTGAAGATGCTAAGAAAAACAATGATGATGTTATTGTACTTTTAATAGGAGCTGCACTTTCAGGAACTAGAAATGTAGCACTAATGGTTAAGGATATGGTTGAGTATGACAACATCTATATTCCAGATACACGTAGTGTAATTGGTGGATTACAAATATTAGTAAATGAGGCTATTAAAATGAAGGACAATGGTATGGCTGCTTCTGATATTGTAGCTGAGATTGAATCCTTAAAGGGCCGTGTTAGAGTTTGGGGAGCTATGAACTCTCTTGACTATCTAAGACGTGGTGGAAGATTAAAATTCATGGAAGCCTTAATTGGAAATATGCTTCTTCTAAAGCCTATTATTTCATTTGAGCCTAATGGAAAGATTTATATAGCTAAAAAGCCTATTGGAATGACAAGATCAATGAAAACTGTCATTGAGCTACTTGATGATCATCCAATTGACACAACAAAAGAGGTTATTTACTACTACTCCTTAAACCAAGATAATTTAGTTAAGTTTAAGGGTATGCTAGAAAAGGAAGGTAAACTACTTCCTGGTAGAGATATTAACCTATCTCCAGTTGTTGGATGTCACATTGGTGATAACTGCGTTGCAATTTGCTACATAGAAAAAGAATAACAAAAAAGCTGAGATAATCTCAGCTTATTTTTTTTCTATTACATTATTTACATTATCTAGAATATACATTTCAGTAGGACTATCAATAAATTTAACATTATTAATTTTAAGAGTACCTACATTCTCACATCTAAATCCTATATTTTTATATTTATTATTTACAAGACTCATTGCCATCTCACCAGGCTCACAATCTCTATTATAGGTTACAGATATATTTTCAAATAATACACTTTCAATTTTTGATTCAGGAAGTCCTACTATGTAAGCTAATCCATAGCTTACATTTTCACATTTTATATTTTTAAATTCAAAAGATTTAAAGACTGGTGTTAGCTCATCTGGCTCTCTATATCTATAATCAAATCTATAATCTGCCACATCATTACCAGCCTTATAAAAGGCATTAATTACAAATGGCGACATAACATTATTCATATAAATATTATCAAATGTAATATCCTTAATAATTGCTATATTACCTCTACCTCTTTGAGACTTAATTCTAAGCCCTCTATCTGTATCTCTAAAGATACAGTTAGTTACAGTAACATTATTAATACCACCGCTATTTTCACTACCAAGTGTAACTCCTGCGTGCCCATGATTCATTAGATTATTTCTAATCATAATATTAGTAGATGGAGTTTTATAAATGCTAGCTAGCTCTATCTTACCTGATTTAATAGCTATACAATCATCACCTACAGAAAAGAAATTTCCTATAATATTTACACCATCACATGATTCAGGATCGCATCCATCTGTAGTTGGTGACTTATAAGGATTTTCTAATCTCATATTATAGTAATTTATATTATTACTATAGAATGGATGCTGATTCCATGATGGTGTATTACATACCTTAACACCCTCTAGGGTAATGTTATTTGAGGTATGCATAAAGATTCCTTTAGGTCTTCTTGCGATTCTTTTAGTTCTATGGTCAATCCACCAATCCGAATTTTGAGCATTGCAATCTATAGTTCCTTGACCATATATAACTACGTTAGATACCCCAAGGAAGGTAATAATACTAGCAAAGGAATCATCAGCTCTTCCCTCCCATGTTCCAAGAGGCTTATCATTTAAATACTCATCAGCCTTTAGGATAGGAAATTTAGTTCTATCTGTTTCTCCAAGCAAGCACCCGTCCTTAGTAATATAGATACTAGTATTAGATTTCATGAATAATGCTACAACATTATATAGCCTATCAATTACTAATGTTTCATCCTCATTTAAATTATCAATATAATTTTGTAAGTTATTATCCTTTGGATATATTAGCTTTTTGTTTAATGTTGTAAATTCTATTTCATCATCATTTATTTTTAATTTATATTTAGTATTTGGATTTAAATTGTAAATAGATATTACATTTTTATCATATGAATCATAATAATTATCATTTAAATATAAATCATATTTAGCTGTATAATAGCAATCCTTATTTACTATTTCATATGTTATAGAATTTGCAGTAATTAATAATATATTTATCATATTTCACCTATAAAAAAGAGTAAGCTATGCTTACTCTCTTTCCTTTAATGCAACTGTAATTAAATGAGCAGCATATAATAATAGCGATTTATCAGGTGCTTGCCATATACGCTTAATATTAGCGTCTGCGAATACAAAATATCCAACAAGCTGTCCCTTGTATTTTGCTCTAATAACTATTGCTGATTTAATATCCTTTTCATAGCAATATTTATGCATTGGATAGCATGTTTGCTTAAGAGGTGAACGGTCATTAATAACCATCATTTCATCCTCATTAAGGTTACTATCAATAGTTTTTGAATCTGGTGCTACAAGCTCTAGCTTATTCTTATGCCAATCTAAAATTCTTTCTTGACCAATGAAGAATGATCCTGCTGTTAATGTTAAGGTATTACATACATACTTTAAAACGTCAGTCATTCTCTTCTTAAGTGGCTTATCATCTGTAATGATATCATATGTAGATTGCATATGATTGTTAAGAGATTTATTAATACCCTTAGTTGTATCAATATTCTTATGCTTTTCTTCTAGGTAAATAATGAAGCAATTTCTTCCCTTCATCTTTCCTCTATATAAAGCCTTATCAGCCTTTGAGAATAGCTCATCATAGTTTTTTGCATCAGATGGGTATCTAGTAATTCCTAGTGTTGCAGTAATTGTTAACGCATTTTCATCCTCACCAAGGAATATCTCCTTACGAAGGGCCTCATCACAAACTCCTTTAAAGAATGATCTAGTATCCTCATATTCAGTAAAGCCTCTTGCTACAATAAGGAACTCATCTCCACCATATCTACCAACTAGCGCTTTATCACCCGAATATTCAACAATATTTTTAGCTGTTGCTGATAATACTAAATCTCCTACCTGGTGTCCATAATAATCATTAAATAGTTTAAAATTATCAATATCTAAAATTGCAAAAGAAAATTGCTCATTATGAGAAATTAGCTCCTTTACATATTCAACTATATAACTTCTTGTAACTACACCAGTAAGTGAATCTAAAGAATCATCTCCTGGCTCACCAAAATATTCTATTTTTCTTAAATAATCATGTGTATACATATTATTAACCCCAATCATAACAGTTTTCTTTATTCTTATTATACATAATAACCAGCTTTTATGCAAATAAAAAAAGGGTAATATTAATACATATTACCCATTTTAACTAATTATTTAGCCTTATAATAAGAATCTCCTACTTTAATTACATTTACCTTTTCTGCCTCTGAACCAAGTGTAATTTTCTTTGCCTTTCTTTCATAAGCCTCATTTTCAACAGTAACAGTAACTAAAGCGTCTTCAATAGAAACAATATAATAAACCTTTTTAGTAGCCTTATCCTCAATTAAATAGCTGTCATCAAATTCATCATTTGTTAGAGCTATTACATATCCATCTTGGATATGATCCTCTGCACAAAATCCGATACCAAAGCCAAGGACATTAGCCTTTGAATAGACTGCAAATTCCTTATTACCCTTATTAAATGTGTTTTTAATATCGTTTTCTAATTGAACCTCATTAATCTTGCTTCCAATATTTTTAAAAAATCCTTTTACTTTTCCTTCTGCCATATTATTTTCATCTCCCTTAGTAGTATTATACTACTAATAATATAAATTATCTATATTTAGAATTAACTCTAAGTGCATTTATAATACAAATTAATGCAACTCCTACATCTCCAAAGATAGCAATCCACATATTTGCTATACCAAAGGCTGATAGTATTAATATTAAAACCTTAACAGCAATCGCAAATATAATATTTTGGAAAACAATGTTCATTGTTTTCTTACTTATTTTCTTTGCAATCTTAATTGATGATAAATCATCGTGCATAAGCACAACATCTGATGCCTCTATAGCTGCATCAGAGCCTACGGCTCCCATTGAAATTCCAATATCACTTCTAACAAGGCTTGGAGCGTCATTAATACCATCACCAACAAAGGCTAAAACATCACTATCCTTCTTTTCAGATAGCATTTTTTCTATCTCATTTACCTTATCCTGAGGTAGTAGCCCTGCCTTATAGCTAGACAATCCTAAGGAAGCTGCTACACTACTAGTTACCTTTTGATTATCTCCTGTCAGCATAACACTCTTGATATTATTCTTATTGAAATATTCAATAACCTCAAAGGATTCCTGTTTAATTTCATCATTAATTAAAATATACCCTAGGTATTTACCATTAACTGCTACATATAAAATAGATCCTATTTCATTTGCCTCAGCACATGAAATATTATTATTTTCCATAAGCCTATAATTACCACAAAGTATTTCCTTATCACCCTTAGCTAAAATACCATATCCAGCTATATTAGTTAAGGTATATGAGGTATCTATATCGCCCTTATATTCTGATAAAATAGAAAGTCCTATAGGATGACCACTTGAATATTCAGCATATGCTGCATATTTAAGTATCTCATCTCTATTTTCCTCTGGATATATTTTAGTAACCTTAAAATTACCTTTTGTAAGAGTCCCTGTTTTATCAAACACAAAAATATTTGTCTTATTTAGCTTTTCTAAATAATTAGATCCCTTAATTAATATTCCATATTTACTTGCAGCTCCTATACCAGCAAAGAATGATAATGGAATTGATATAACAAGTGCACATGGACATGATACTACAAGAAAGCTAAGGCCTCTATATAGCCATACATTCCAATCTCTTGTAATAAGGCTAGGAATTATAGCTATAGCTAACGCTAAAAATACTACTATAGGAGTATAATATTTAGCAAACTTAGATATAAAATTCTCAGCCTTGCTCTTCTTGCTAGTTGCGTTTTCTACCATATCCAGTATCTTTGATATTGTAGAATCATAAAATACCTTAGTAACCTTTATTTTAATAGTACTTGTTAAATTAACAGTACCACTAATAACACTATCTCCTACTACTACATCCCTAGGAAGACCCTCTCCTGTTAAAGCCTTAGTATCAAGTGCAGAATTACCATCAGTAATAATACCATCAAGTGGTATCTTTTCGCCTGGATTTACTACAATAATCTCATCTAGTAATACCTCACTAGGATCTATAGTAATAATTTCATTATTTCTCTCAACATTAGCTAAATCAGGTCTAATATCCATAAGCGAGGATATGCTCTTTCTACTCTTTCCAACTGCATAGCTTTGGCAAAACTCTCCAACCTGATAGAATAATAAAACAGCACAGGCCTCATCAAACCCATCAATATCCTTAGCATGCACAGCTCCCTTATATATCGCAAGCGAAAAAGCTCCTATTGTAGCTATAGCCATTAAAAAGTTCTCATCTAGCATTCTACCATTAAATAATCCTCTAATAGCCTTATATAATACATCATAGCCAATAATTAAATATATTAATAAATATACTCCAAATGATAAAAGCCATCCATTAGCATTATCAATAATATTAGCTATTCCATAAGCCTTATCAAACACAAAGGCTATTAGGAATAATGATAATGATATTATTATTCTAATAAGAAGCTTCTTTTGTCTTCTTTTCATAATTACATCTCCATTTCGAAGTCTGCTTCAACCTTTCTAGCTGTTTTTAAGACCTTCTTTAAAACCTTATCGTTGAAGCTATCATCTTCCATTTCTAAGGTCATTTTTTGAGTCATAAAATTAATTTGGCATGAAATAACCTCTAGCATCTTTCCTACTGCCTCCTCAACCTTAGCTGCACAATTTGCACAATCAACCTCAATCTTAAAAATCTTTTTCATATTATTCTTCCTCCCTAAGGTGGCTTATACCACATTCAAATATCTTAGATACATGATCATCATCAAGTGAATAGATAACCTCTTTTCCAGCCTTTTTAGCCTTAACTAGCTTAGCGGATTTTAAAATCCTAAGCTGATGGCTAACTGCTGATAAGGTCATATCTAGCGCTTGTGCTATATCATTTACACAAAGCTCACTAATCTCAAGTGCTGATAATATCTTCGTTCTTGTTGAATCACCAAAAACCTTAAATAGCTCAGCTAAATCATAAATGATATCCTCGCTTGGTAGCTTACTTTTAATTTCTTTAATTTTATCTTCCATATCATCACCTACACTTGAACAATCATTCAACTGTTCAATAGTATTATAGAAAATTATTTTTAATTTGTAAATAAAAAAAGAGATAATTTTCATTATCTCGATTTTGATTCTATAAATTGTAAGTAATTAAGTGCCTTTTCTGTTAAAACCTCATAACCGAAATACTTAAGTATTTCTCTATATAAAGGTTCACCCTTAAATCCTTTACTAATTAAATCCTTACTTAGTAGGGTAAGCTCCTGATATGGTATATCGTATATTTGTCTATCATAATTAAGCCTTAAATATTCAGGAGTAAATATACCCTCCTCTGGCCAAAATACTATATCATATAAATTATCAGTTTGTGGAAATCCTATATTATTAATATGCTCCATAATAATATCTAAAGCCTTACCACTAATTTTCTTTAGCTCAAAAACCTCCCTAAATCTTTCTTTTAAAATATTTAAGGTAATTGGAGCCTCAGTTGTAATAATAGCCTGTAGATTATAATCAAGAATATCCATACATTCTCCATTATATAATCTATCAAGATTTATATGCTGATAATCTATACATTTTAAATAGCTTTTTGTATTCATAATAAATACCTCTCTTTATATTTATTATACACTAAAAGCTATATTTATAATATATTATTTATGCGCTAATATAAACATAACCTTATCTTCATCCTCTGATTGTATCTCACAATGCACAAAAACAGGATTAAAGCCTTTTATCTTTTCTCTAACCTTAGTTACTGCCTCATGGCATTTTTTTAGTACTAAATTACCTTTGAATTTATACACCATCAGTCCTTGATCAACAACAAATACAGTATCATCCTCATTTATAATATAGTCATATCTTTTCCTAGTAAATTTCTTTAATTCTTCATTTATTTCTATTTTAATATCACTCATTATTAAAAATCTAGCTCCCATATGTTACCTCAAAATATCCTTAATAATATTATAGGAATATTATAATAATTTTGTAAAAAAATGCGAAATTTCTTTCGCATTTCTTTATTATTTATTGAACATTATCTTTTCTGAATTAAATAGCTTAGTAAGTAAATATATACCAGCTGTAATATATACTATATTAGATGCGACAGTAACTAATGTATTTACAACACTTATCTCTCCTGCAAAAATACTAGTTAAGCATGTAACTATGTTATAAATAGGAATTAAATAAATTGCTGTATTACTTGCAATAGCTCCTGCACCAGCCATTGATGTAACACCTATTACCATAGTAATAATCATTATTGGAGTTGCATAGGCTGTAGCTTCCTTTATAGTCTTTGCAAGGGCTGATATTATAGATATTAATGTTGTAAAGAATACTACAGATACTATAATAATTATAAATACTAATGATATTTCCTTAAAGCCATACATATCAAAAGTAATTCCTCCATCCATGCCCTTTAGTAGCTGAGGTAATGATAGTAATAAAAATATAAATGATACGGCTGCTGAGGCCATTGCTGTAATACTAAGTGAGAATATCTTACCTAATGCTATTTCTGATTTCTTTGTTGGAGTTACAAGAAGTGTAGCTATTGTACCTCTTTCCTTTTCTCCAGCAATAGATTCTGTAGCTATACCCATAGCTCCTGTAAATAAGAAAATCATTAAAATGAAAGGAACTATCATAGTAATTACCTGTGTAGATACATCCTCCTTAGTAGCTAAATCATAATCATTATTTGGATTTACATAATAATTATAATTAATGCTAGAAATAGCATTCATATTTAGCTCTAGGTTATAGAAATTATATATTTCAAATGAATTATCATTTGTACTATTGTAATATAGCTCAATCACAGGAGCCGGATTACTACCCTCCTTTGATTTGAAGTTTTCTTCAAATATTATAAGAAGGTCTACATCCTTATCTTTAACCTTATCCTTAGTAGCATTTAAATCACTATTATCTATATTAGTAAAGGTAATAGTATATTTATCAGTTACTAATCTATTATCATTAGGATTATTAAGTACATATACTACATATTCATGATTCTTATCAGCCTTACCGATTTTTCCCATAAATTGACCCATAAGTGAATATACAGCAAAGATTAATATACCTGGCAGGAATAATGACATTAGCATTCTTCTATCACCAAAGAATTTTTTAAATTCCTTTTTCATTATTGTCCAAATCTTTTTCATTATTCTTCACCTACCGTTTCCTTATAGATATCAAAGAATACTTCCTCTAGATTCTTTTCTTTAATTAAATTAGCTACATAATCCTCTTTAGCCATAGTACCATTAATAATGATACCTACTCTATCACAAATCTTTTCTACAAGTGAAAATATATGAGTAGATAATATAATAGTCTTACCCTCAGATTTAAGCTCAAGTAGGTAGTCTGTTACTGTCTTTGCAGTAATAACATCAAGCCCATTAGTAGGCTCATCAAAAATAATTAGTTTAGGATCATGAACAAGAGATATAGCTATAGATATCTTTTGCTTCATACCAGTAGATAAATTCCCAATCTTTACCTCTGCAAATTTATCTATACCAAATCTTGAAAACATCTTTTCCTTTCTTATTTTAATATCATTTTCTTCTATATCATGTAATCTAGCAAAATAATCATATAAATAATTAGGTGTAAATGTATCCTCTAGCTTTAGCTCACTAGTTAAAAAGTCTATCATCTTTCTTATTTCATGAGGATTCCTACTAACATTAATATCATCAATAAATGCCTCTCCGCTATCAGCCTTTATTAATGTTGATAATATTCTAAGCGTTGTAGTCTTACCTGCACCATTAGGTCCAAGAAGTCCATATATTTCTCCTTCATATGCAGTAAATGATAAATCATTAACTGCCACCTTAAGTGGATCATTAGCTTTTTCTATTTTTTGTTGCTTTTTAGATAATTTAAATGTCTTTTTCAAATTATTAACAACTAATATTTGCTTCATAGAAAAATCTCGTTTCACAAAAATACAAAAACATT
>JAZRVY010000049.1:0-19106 GCA_045599405.1 Anaeroplasmataceae bacterium | reverse complement strand
GAATAATTACTGCAGTAAGACTTGTACATTGTCCAAAGAAATATGTTGGAAGTACACCGAATGCATTTGGAATATATGCATATAATAATTGGTTACAATCATAGAATAGATTGCTAGCCTTTGTAGTCTTTCCAGCTAGGTTATTATCTCCTGCTGCTTGAGCGTTATTTAAGTATCTTGTACCAATATATGCTGTTGTAATAGCATCATTATTTCTAAATGCATCAGCAGCAATGTTAGTTACCTCAACACCTACAAATAGCTTATAAGCATCAATCATAGCTTGTAATGAGGCTTGGTTTGTATATGGTACATCTTGATTTGCTAACTCAATATATTCATAGTCAGTTACATTCATTCCGTTATTTACATTAACAGTTTGAACTGGTAGCTCGACACTAACAATTGTAGTCTTCTCATCATTATAAGTAACCTCAAATGGCTTAATATTATTTCCATAGAAGATTAAGTCCTTAGAAATTACGATTCTTTCAAGTGATGTATTTTGGAATGCTCCATATCCTATAACACCCTCATTTGTAATATAAACCTCTTTTAGTGTAGAAGGAATATAACGAGTTAATGTCTTTCCTGATGCGTAAGTTTGAGTAGTTGCGATAGCTCCTGGGAAGTCACTTTCTCCAAAGATATATCCAAATACTGCACTTTCAACATCAGTGTTATTAGCACAACCACCAATGAATGGTAATACTAATGTAATTAGGTTAGCACATCCATCAAATGCTGCACTTGCAATTGAAGTAACAGTATTAGGGATAGCTGCATATTGTAAGCTTGTACAATTTTCAAATGTTCCAGTCGCAATTAGCTCTACTCCATTTGGAATAATAACTGCAAGTAATGATGTACAGTTAGAGAACATCTTCTCTCCTAACGCATCATTCTCTAGAGTTAACTCGAATAATGAGTAGCAATTTGCAAATACATATGAACCTAGATACTCTGCTTTAACAGTAGCTGGTACAGTTACTGAAGGAAGCTTCTCACAGTTTTCAAATGCGTGATTTCCTAGCTTTTCAGTAATTGAAGGTAATGTTAAATCAACAACATTCTTACATTGTGCGAACGCATAATTTCCAATATCAGTTACTTGGCTTGGAATTAATGCTGTTGATAATCCTTGACAGTTATAGAATGCATAATCACCAATCTCAACTAGGTTTTCGACATTAGAAAGGTTTACACCCTCGTCTGTAACATCTGGAAGAACAATTCCAGTTAAGCTACAGTTCATGAATGCTCCATAAGATACTAATGATTCATCTGTAATAGTAATGTTCTTTAATGTTTGTGGAATATTAAATACTGCACAATTTTCATTATCCTCATCTGTTGGGTCACCCGCAAAGAATTGAGTAGTTACTGTTGGATTAGTTTCAACATATCCAAAGATCCATCCAAATAATCCCTTCTTTCCTGTTGAACCACGAGATTCTCCAATGAATGGAAGGATTAAATCCTCAATCTTAATACAGTTAGCGAATGCTCCTTCATCAATTGTAATAACTGATTTAGGAACTGTAACCTCTTCTAGATTTGTACAGTTTTGGAATGCATAGGCTCCAATCTTTGTTACTCCATCAGGAATTGTAATAGATCTAAGTCCTGTACAATCTGTAAACATTCCATCTCCTAGTAAGTTGTTCTCAAACTTAACAACCTCTAGTAATTCACATCCCTTAAATACGTTATCTCCCATCTTGATAACACTCTCTGGGATTGTAATTCTTGTAATCTTTGTGTAAGCATATGAATAATCACATAGCTCCTCTAGGTTAAGTGTATATTCAACATTAGAAATCTTAGTATTGTTGAATGCGTACTTATCAACCTTAGTAATATATGATGGTAATTTATTTTCCTCTAGCTCAACAACAGTTCCACTAGCTACTAGGCTAGCCTTAGGAACAAAGTATGTTGTATCACCGATTACTTGAGTTTGATTTCCATCATAATCCTCAAAGTATACGCTAACAAGCTCAGTATCCTCTGAGAAGATTCCCTCAGGTACTACTGTCATACTACCAATTCTAATATAAGCGTCGTTTAAAGACGTACACTCTGCGAATACGTATGTTCCAATATTTGTAATGTTAGATAAAATATCAATTGTTGTAATAGCTGTATTTCTAAATGCATTATCCTCTAAAGACTCTGTTACTGTATCAAATACAACATTAGAAATCTTAGTATTATAGAATGCATTTTCCTTAATTGTCACTACACCAACGAACTTATTAGCTACTCCTGTTGCTGGATTAGCTGCATAAGCTAATGCCTCAGAATTGATATATACAAACTCTAGGTTGATACAGTTCATAAACATCTCAACTGGAATAGTTTCAATATTCTTGATTGCAGCATATACCATTTCACTACTGTTAGCGAAAATTGTTTCTCCTAAATCAGTAGTCATAGCTGGTAATACAATGTAAGTTAAATCACTATTATTAAATGCGTTATCACCAATTGTCTCTAGCTTTTCATTAAATACTACATTAAGAAGCTTAGTTGCAGCAGTTTCTGTACCAGCCTCAGAATCCATCTTAGTATCCATGAATGCCTCTTCCATAATTACAACTACATTATTACCAAATGTATTGTATGGTAAGGCTTCGATAATTTCATTTCCATTATCAGCAATGTATGCATTGTAGAATTGTAATTGGCTTAAGCTTGTACATCCCTTAAAGATACCCTTAGCAATGTATGTAACATGGTAAGTAGTATTTTCATTGAATGTAACCTTCTTTAATGATGTACAGTTCTCAAAGATGTATTCTCCATAAGCTCCATCACCTTGTAATGAGTATGGTAATACCATTTCTGTGATCTTTGTACACTCAGCAAATGCGTAGTCTCCAATATATGCTAATGTTTGATGCTCTGAAACATCATCTGGAGTGTATAAGCTGAAGTTTGCAAGTGAGCTACATCCGAAGAATGCATAATCTCCGATTGATGTAATATCACTTGGAATTGAGTTTTCACTTGTCTTCAATGATAATGTTGGCTTTACATAGTAATCATCTGCTGTAAAGAATCTATTATCATCTCCTGGATATGCTTGATACTGTATTCCATCAACTGTAATGTAATAGAAGTCATCAGATGTTCCAAGTGTGAAGTCTGGGTGACCATTTACAAAGTCTCCAGAGTAAATTAATTGGTCATCTGCTGTTCCTAAATATCCATCAAATCCAGCAACATAATATGTATGCTCATCCTTATTAATCTCTAGATAGTGTGCTCCATTACCTGCAGTAATTACAGACTTACTTGAAACACCAGGCTTCATAGAAGCTCCACCGCAGTAAATTGAGCTTGATACTGTAATAAAGTCACTATTATATGGCTTATATGTATTGTCTCCAAGGTCAACATATGGCATTTCGTTTGAACCAACAGTTACTCCTCTTAGGTCATCTGCTGTACCAAATAGCTTATCTGGACCAGCAAAGTTAGCCTTTAATCCCATTCCATCTAGATAGTTAGATGTATTATAATAGTCATCCTTAGTTCCTACCTCACCGTCAGCTCCACGATATGCAGCAACGTCTGCAGTACCAATCATACCATTTAGTGTAATGTAGTACTTACCTAAAGTATCGAACTTAGAAGGATCCTTATAATATCTCATATTGTTATATTCAGAAATTAAGATATTATTAATGTCATTTTCGTTACCAATAATTGAATCTACTCCTGCAGAAATTAATTGGTTTTCATTATATGTGTTAGTAATAGGATCAATAATGCAATATGTATTATATCCCATTGATTGATATGGATACTTATCAGCTCCTAATGTAGCTTCAATGTCTCCATCTCCTGGAATCTTGTCAGCTCCAACGAAATAATACTTACCACCAAGTAAATAATAGTTATAAGCATTTCCTAGAACCTTATTTGTTCCACTTCCTCCAATTTCAACGAAGTAGTCATCATCACTACCAAGTTGTCCAGTTGGATTCATTTGGTATCTTCCGTCTCCAAGTGGCATATAGTAATAATTTGTACCAGAGATTACAACTGTAAGTACACTCTTATCATCACTATCTCCAATTGTAGAGTTTTCTCCGTAATAGATAGCTGAAGTTGAAAGAACATAAGTTCCATCAGTTAATACATAATGGAAGAATACATTCTTCTCACTATTATATTGATATGGATCCTTATCAGCTCCTAGATAAGCTACAATATCAGAATCAGTAATAATCTTGTCTGTATCTGCGAATCTAGCAGTTAAAGCTGTAACCATAATATAGTCATCTGCTGTATGATATAATCCATCATTACCTGGATATACTGTTACCTCATTAGAAGCTAAGTTATCTAAATCAGCACTTCTAAATAAGATATCATCATCAGTTCCAAGTAATCCATCAACACCACTCTTGAAGTAATTTGAACTTCCAAGAGAAATGTAGAAATGGCTATTAACATTATTATATATAATAGCTACAACATCATCATGTCCAACATACGAGTCGTCACTACCAATGCTGTAATCAATTGCCTTATCATTTCCAGCTGCTCTATAGTTTTCAGTTACAATACCATCCTCAATATATGCGAATACATTTTCAGATTGATACTTATAGAACTTAGCTGTTGTTCCTCTAGCAACAACTACATTCTCAATATCATCAGCATCACCAATTACTAAATTAGCTCCTGCATGACATAAAATATCTGTTGGCATACCTAAAAGAGCGTCTACTGTAGCCTTCTTGTAATATGAACCATTACCATTGTCAATGTAACGTGCTCCATCAGCTCCATAAACAGCATCTCTATCATCTGAATCACCAAATGTTTTATTTGCTCCTAAGCAGATTAATGATTCTACATATGTATCATCAATATTAACATACTTAGAATATGTATTATCACCATTGTTATGGTATAGATTTCCATCAATTTCAAATACCTCAATTACCTCATCATTAATAACGATGAATGAAGTATCATCAGATGTTCTAAGTAATCCATCGATACCATATCCATGGTATTGAGTTACTCCATGAACAATCTCAAACCATACATATACACCATCTAATACATCAATATCAGTAGTATCCTCTGATGTACCAATCTTAGAATCGATACCTGGAGCTACTAATCCATTATTAGTATAAGTATATAAATCATCCTCTACTTCAATTGCCCACTTGTTATAAACGTTATGTCCAAGTGATTCATAGTAGAATTCATCATCAATTCCCTTAACAACTTGTACATCTAAAGCTGTAGGCTCTGTAGAATTATTCATTAAGTAAATCTTATCATCAATTGTATTGAACTTATTATCAGCACCTGCTAATGTATAAGTTCCGTTATTATTATTTATATAGTAGCATGAAAGGTTATCACTGTATGAAACAGTAATATATTTATCATATGCTCCTCTTGTAAGTCCATAATTTGAATCTCCAACAATTCTATCTGGATTTACAACTGGAATAAAATATGTATCCTCATCTTCTTTGCTAAATTCAATCTCTTGGAATGTATTATCCTTATTATCAATGAAATATGTTAGGATACCATTAATTGTTAATGTAACTAATTCATAATCACTTGAGTTTCCAATTAAAGTTGCATCAGCTGCAGCTACTAGCTTATTTTCCGACATATTTGCACTTAATACTGATGTCTTTGGTGCATAATATGTACCGTTTCCATTATCAATATAATGAATATTATTATTACCTGTAACAACATCATAAGCTGTATTGAATGTACCATTATCTCCAAGTACTAAATCAACCTTGAATCCACCAGCCTCTAGCACAAGCTTAGAGAATGTATTATCTGAGTTGTCATGATAATAATTATCATCACTGTACTTAGTAAATTGTAATCCATTTACATTATTTTGACTTGATCCATGAACGATATAGATATCATCATCAGTTCCAAGGCTTGCACCTTCAGATGCTGGTATTCTATATACAAACTCTATGTCAGTTACAAGAGCATATGTACCATCAATTACTACTACTGTAGAATCAATGTCATGTCCACATACTAGCTTACCTGTATAAGAGTATGCTGAAACATAAGTCCACTCAACATTAACGTTGTTTGTCTTTGCTTCAAATAAATATTCAGCCTCATTAATAGTATCTAGTACTACCATATGAGTATCAGTTCCATCAATAATACATAGCTTGCTTGAATCCTCAGCTAGGATAGTTGCTGATTCAATATAGAATGTATTGTTATTATTTACAATATAATATGAATCATTCTTATAAATAATATTAGTCTTAACCTCAGAAATTTCTCCCTCTTCAGCTAGATATACTAATGTCATTTCTAATGAAGTTGTGTTTACTAGATAGTAAATGTTATTTCTGATTTGAGTATAATAATTTCCATCATTATTAATTGTTGTTAAGTCATATCTTTGACCAGCAACAATTACATATAAAACATCATATGCAGTACCAAGTAGGTTATCACTACCTGGGTTATGATATACATTACCAACCTTAATATACTGCTCGGCATCAGAAATGCTGAATTGTTCAGCTGTTAATGCAAAGTTTGTATCAGGGTTAGTGATATCAAAATCCTCACCAGCACATAGATAATAATTATCATATACTACAGCTGTAGCAATAGTTTCACCTGTTGGTAATTCATCTTCATAGACTGGTGACATAACGAATGAAATTCTTTGATACACATTATATCCAAGTGGCTTATAGAATACTCCGTTGAATAATACAACCTCAACATCATCTCCACCACCAACGATATAGTTATCACCAACTAGGAATAACTTTCCATCCTTCTCGTAGTAATCATCAGCTGAATCTGCGATTTCATCTTGCCCTGGCTCGATGAAGTTAGACTCTTGAAGAATCATCAAAATCTTTCCAAGCTCTTCATCTGCAGTATCATTTTCAAGTCTACCATAAGGTAAATTATACTTAACTGCTTCAGTAAAGATTTGTGTAAACTTAACAGAGCTTAGGTTAACACAGCAATAGAAACATCCCTCTGCAATATAAGATGTACTTACAATTAGCTTAACCTCTTCTAATAATTCGTCGTACGCAAACATGTATGCACCATTATGAATAGAGTTTACCTCTGCGTGTGTGATAGCTGGCATGTATGCAAATGTATATACACCATAAGTGTCAACCAATGAAGGAATTACTAGCTTTTCAATTCCAGAATATGCAAATGCATAATCTCCAATTTCCTTTAAAGTTGTAGAGAATGTTAATTGGCTTAAAGATGGAGTATTGTAGAATGCATATGCTCCAACCTTAGTCACTAATTCTCCAAATTGGTTATTTAAAGTCTTATATGTCTTAATGATTGTCTCACCCTTGTAGCAATCATCAACATATGTAATTTCAGGCGTTGTATAGCTTGTAATATTTGTAGTTGCAGTAAGCACGTCATCTGCAGTTCCAAGTAATCCATCAGCTCCTGGTCCATAGAATGATCCATCAACGTTAACTAAATAACGATATCCATCCTCTCCAGTAACAACTGGGAAAAATCTTTGTGGAATTAATAATGGTTTACCATTCTTATCAAGAGTAATCTTGTCATAATCATATGGCATTAAATCATCAGAATCTCCGATTGTTGCACCACCAAAGAATAGCTCACCAATCTTAGCACTATATGGAATAGCTCCCTTGATTGTGTATTGCTCCATCTTAGGAGTGTAAACAGCATCTTGATCTGCTAATGTAGCGTTGCTTGCTAAATGATATAAAGAATCTCTTAGGAAGTAAACAATACCATTTGAATCTTCAAATAATAAATTACCATTTGAATCTGTAGATTGTCTTGTTCCATATTGAGCTGCTTGTGCCTCAGTAATTACAAGAGGCGCATATGAATAATCTAAGTAATCCTTATAATACTTTCCACCAGAGATAATTAATCCTGTAATATCATCTGATGTTCCAAAAATCTTATCTGTTCCATAATGAACATATCTTTCATCGTTTCCTGCTCCTAATAATCCATCAGGTCCAGCTGATTCATAAATAGATTCACTATGTGCTAGATATGCAATATTATTAACGATAATTGTATCAATAAATGATCCATTCTTATAGCACTTTCTATCACTAGAAATTTCATAAGAATATACACCATTTTCAAGTGTTATAGTTACTTCATTATAAGTATTATCTAGATAATCCTTATAGAACTTACCAGAAATATACTTAACTTGAATATCTCCGATACCAAGAGTTTCATTTGGAATATATACTAAATCATCTGATGTTCCAAGTAGTCCATCAGCTCCATAGCTTGTGTAAGTTCCATTATTGTTATTGATATAGAATACTCCATTGCTTAAAACAATATTAGCAACATCATCAACAGTATCTGGCTTCTTGTCTACACCACCGCAAATATAAACATTTGTAGCTGTGTTATTTTCATACTTTCTATATACATTATGTCCAGCATATCTATATGATGTAATTTGAGTATTAATTTCAAAGTTTACAGTAGATAAATTTAAGCAATTGTTAAATAATCCTTCAGGAATTGCAGTAATTCCTTCTGCAAATACAGCCTTTGTTAATGCTGAATCGCTGAAAATATATTCTCCATAGCTAGTTACACTAGTTGGAATTCTAATTTCAGAGATTGATGATTTAGCGAATGCATAATCACCAATTGTTTCAGTTTTTTCTGAAATAATGAAGTTATCAATCGATTGTAAATTATTAAATTGATAAGGCTTAATTTCAGTACCGATATAATTAATTGTCAAATTCTTTGGTAAATATCTAACAATAGAATTTTCCTCATCATAGAATGATTCCTCCATATTCATGTTAGATGATTCTGTTGATCCAAAGATGTATGCAAATAAGCTTGCTTCTCCTGCTGTTGTGTTTCCATTAAATGCAGTATTAAATGTTCTTAAGCCACTGCATCCAGCAAATGCATCTGTATCTACAGTCTTGACATTAGTATCTAATGTTACATTATCAAGCTTAGTACAGTTTTCAAATGCAAATGAATTAATTATTACATCGTTTCCATTTAAATTAATATTAGAAAGGTTTGTACATCCGCTAAACATATGTAATCCAACGTTAGATCCATTATATTCAACATTAGCTAATACTAAGCTATTTGCGAATGCATAATCACCAGCATTATTTACATTTTCAGGAATTATAATTTCACTATTTCCAGTATTAGATAGAGAATAATCACCAAGCTTAGTTAATGTTTCTGGTAATACAATCTCTTTTACATTTGTTAAATTAGATAATGCTCCATATGATAATTGTGTAGCATTAGTAATTGTAATCTTAGTTAAGTGAGCAGACAAACGGTTAGTTACTGCTTGAGTGGCATTATAATATTCAGTTCTATTAACTCCGGCAACTCCAGCCATATCAGTTGTAATACAGTCAATAATATCATGCCAGTTTGTACCATGGTGATCCCAATACTCATCTCTTAAGAAATTCCATCTTGATACAAATGTTCCAGCAAATCCAGTCGCTGTTCTGCTTTGTCCAATGAATGGTAATGTAATTTCCTTTAATGATAGACATCCATAGAATGCTCCACCATTTGTCGAATTTGCAGAACCAATTGTTTGAGTTACATCTGAAATAGTTATAGACTCAAGACTCTTAGCTCCATAGAATGCTCCGTCTGGAACATTTACTTGATTTGTAATTGTTACATGCTTTAATGATACTGGATAGTAGAATCTAGCAATCTCATCGTCACTTTCATAATCCCATCCTGATCCATCCCAGTCTACGATATAAACAACATATGACTTTGTGGCGTCTGTATATACTTTTCCACCATCAGTGTTATTTCCATATGTATTATTACATAGTGTTGAATACTTAGCTCCAAATATCCAAGCTAATGTATGCTTAGCTGGATATGTTCTACCATATACATCTGTTGCATATCTACCAACAAATGGTAATGAAATTGAAACGATATCATCATCCCAGAAAACATTTAGTCCCATTTGAGTAACGCTAGACGAAACTATTACATCAGTAAAACGAGCACATCTTGCATATGCATAATCACCAATCTTCTTTAATGTGCTTGGAAGATTTGGCTCAAGCAGATTAGTACACTCGTAGAATGCATATTGTCCAATTTCTGTAATTGAACCATAATCTACATACTCAAGTGATGTACATCCTGCGAATGCATATTCATTAATCTTTTCACCATTATAAATAACATTCTTTAAATACTCGCATCCCTTAAATGCATACTTACCAACTGTAGTAACATTTGCAGGAATAGTTACGATAATTAATCCTGACTCTTGGAATGCATATTGTCCAATTGTTGTTAATGTCGATGGTAATAAAATAGTTTGAAGCGCACTAGTTCCCTTAAATGCATATTCATCAATTGAAGTCACTCCATCAATATCTACATTCACTAATGATGTACAATTTTCATACATATTCTTAGCAATTGCGGTATTTCCATGCTTAATAGTTGTTAAATTAGAGCATTCAGCAAAGATTTCAATACCCATTGTAGTTACTTTCTCAGGAATATACATATTAACAATTCCATCGCAATCATAGAAGGCTCTCTTCTTAATTGTAACTAAATCAGTAGGCAATACCTTGAATGCATATCCATCACAATTGTAGAACGCTTCTTCTCCAATTAATGTTATTGTATTTGGAACATTGATGTTGTTAATTGAATAACAGTTATAGAATGTTCTATCACCAATTGTTTCCATCCTTGATCCATCAGCTGGTGAATCATTTAGGATAACAGTTTGTAATCCTGTACATCCCTCAAATGTTCCTTGAGCTAATGTGATAACAAATCTCGCATCTACTCTTTCAAGAGCTGTACATCCCATGAACATATTAGCTCCTGTGTATGTAGCATTATATTCAAGTCTATTCATTCCTGTACAACCATTGAATACCTTATTTCCGATAGCATTAGCCACAGATACAGCTGGAACTACTACATTTTCAAGATTTGTACATCCATCAAACGCTAAATCCTCAATTCCAATTAAAGAGCTAGGTAAAACTACAGATGTAATTAACGCATTTTGGAATGCACCATATTGAATCTTAGTTTCATACTTAACAGTGAATGTTACTAATGAATTTGGCAAATAATAAGAATAGCTTCCATTTGCAGCATTCTTAAAGTTTGAAGTAATTAAAGTACTTCCTGTATTTTCAACAGTACCAAAAATCCAACCAAATACAGTCTTAGCTGAAGCTGGTTGCTTAGTAGCATTTTCAAATTTTTCTTCTCCAACGAATGGAGCAGTTAATGTTTGAAGAGTTGTACATCCATTAAATGCACCCTCACCGATCTTTGTTGTACTATCTGGAACAGTAAAATCTACCAATCCAGTGTTTTGGAATGCATATTTACCAATTGTAGTAAACACAGCAGAATCAATTCTTAAAGATGTCATTGATGAACAATTAGCAAATGCATATTCACCAACAGATACAAATTGACTAGTTACTGTAATATTACTTAGAGAAGTACAGTTAAAGAACATTCTATCTCCAGCAACCGCATTCTTTAATTCAACTCTTGTTAAAGCTCCGCAGTTAGAGTTAATAACAATTTCATTTTCATCGTTGTATTTAATATATTGTCCAAATGCATTATTTCCAACATTTGAACCAACACTCGCTTGAACAACAACTCTAAATAATCTTGGACATCCAGCAAACATATCATCAGAAATTGGACATGCAATATCTAGAGAATAAACTCCAGAATACTCAAATGCCTCTTCTCCAACTTCAGTAAATTGATCACTTAATGTTAAAACACTAGTTGTCCTACTAAATAACTTAGAGCATCCCTTAAACATTGCTGCTCCAATCACAGTATTATTAAGAGTACAAGTCTCTAAGTTAACGCAATTTTCAAACGCTCCGCTACGTACAGTTGTAACACTAGCTGGAACAGTAATATCAACAAGAGCCTTACATCCCTTAAACATATCTTGTCCAATTAACGCATTTTGAATAGTGATATTTGCAAGTAATACGCTATCCTCAAATGCTCCAACACCGATTTCAATAACGCTTGATGGAATTACAATTGATGTTAATGAGCTATTTCTAAATGCATAATCAGGAATAGATTTCATTGTTGATGATAAAACGATTGTATGTAAATATGTAGCACCAGTAAACATATCTGATCCTACTACAGAGTTTAATAATGTTACAGAGTTTAAAGCCGTACATTTTTCAAACGCGTTGATTCCGATAAATTCCATTGACTCTGGAATAACAATACTCTCAAGCGCATTACATCCAGAGAACATATAATCTCCAATTGTATTGTTAGAAAGAGTAACATCACTTAGGCTTGTACATTGTCCAAATGCATATGATCCTACCTTCCATCCAGTAGATGGTCCAGCTCCTAAAGCTTGTGAAGTATTAACATTTGAACCAACATTTAAAGTCACAAGCTTAGAGCATTCGTAGAACATCTTTTCTCCGATATTAGAGATATCAATGTTTGCAGTTGTAAGCTCTAGACAGTGAGCAAACGCATATGATCCAGATATCATTGATGAGTTCTTTGATAAACTTACACCTTCAAGTAATGTATTGTAGAACGCATATGATCCTACATACTCAAGTGTAGAGATTTCTCCAGCAACATCCTTAGAGATGCAATCAACAGATACTAGGCTTGTACAATTTTTAAACATTCTATCTGGTATTCTAGTGATAGTGTTGTACGAATCAAATGTTACATTAACTAAATCTGAACATCCCTCAAACATACCATCATTAAATACATCTGTTTTAAATACAAAGTCAGTAATAGATTCGCAATTCATAAATACATCTGCACCAACCGTCTTAACTGTTGCAGGTAGTATCATACTTCTTAGCTTAACGCATCCTTTTAACGCACCTTCACCAATATCCTCAACACTAGTAAAGTCAAAGAAATTAAATCCTGTATTATTTTCAAAAGAATATTTTCCAATAGACTTACAATCTCTTGGTAAAGTGAACTTTGTAAAGTTGCATGAATAGAAGGCATAATCACCAATTGATGTAGTAGTTGGATTTAATCCGATATTTGCAAGCACAGAGCATCCATAGAAAGCATAGTTAGGAACTACTGTAATATTTTTAGAAAGATTGATATCAGATAATGAGAAGCAATCCTTAAACATAGCTTCTCCTAAAATCGAACACTCTACAGCTGCAGAGCTTAGGTTATTACACTTTTCAAACGCAGACTTACCGATAGTTGTAATACTTGAAGGTAAGTTTACAGTTTCAATCTTTGTACAGTTATAGAAAGCATTATCTCCAATCGACTTTAATACTGTATTAGAAGATAAGTCAACAGACTTTAATCCTGTACAGTTATAGAAAGCATTCTTACCAATAGTTTCTACTGCTGGTAAAATTAGTGAACGGTTTTCCATATATGTTGTAGTAATAACACCATTAAACGCGTTATCACCAATTGTCTTTAACTTAGAAAGATTTTCGGCAATACCTACAACAGTACCATAATATCCAGTTCCAGTTATGATGCCTTGACTGTCAACTGCATTATTAGCACCACCAAATGCATTAGAACCGATATACTCAAGTTCTGTACACGCACTTAGGTCATAGGTTGCATTCTTCTTATTTGAATTCCATGTGTTACAGAATGCATTATCACCGATGTACTTAATTGTTGATGGTAAAATCAATCTATCAAGATTTACACCTGTCCAGTGAGCACCGTGATATGACCACCCGTTACAATAAGCAACAAAGTCACAATTCGATGCAATACCAACAACAGGCTTACCGTTGTATGTACTAGGAATGTTGAATGATAGAGTAACTGTTGTATCATAGGAACGATTGAATGCTCTAGTTACAATGTAACCACCATATGCATCACTCCATGTAGCACTATTAATTTCAGCAGTAGCATGCATAGTCGCAGTACCAGCTGGCATATTTGGATCTGTTACGTTAGTATCAGCTAAAGTAGCCGTACTACCTAGATCTATTTTTTCTTCCTTTTGTGTGTGCGCGTTATTAGCAGCAAAAACAGAAACTAATCCTGTTATTGCTAACAACAATGACGCCCCAATCATTTTAAATTTTCCCCATTTCATTTCGCATCATTCCTTTTGTATTAAAATTTATCTAAACGAGCTAACTCGATTTCCCCTTATATTATAGGTTAGACTCCTACATAATAATTTTACTACATTACGTAAAGTAAATCAAGTAATAACAAGCATTTTTTTCATAAAATTAAATTTCAAAGAAATTTAAAAATACAATTTTCATATTATTTTCATTAATCTTGATGATTTTTCAACAAAAAAAGAGCCCAACACATAAGTGTTAGGCATCTTAAATATTACTTACTTTTCTTTGGTTTTCTGGCTTGACCAGCATAAATTTTAGCTGCAACTGCTGCAGTTTGTTCCCTCATCTTTTTCTTGTATCCCGGAGTCACT
This sequence comes from Anaeroplasmataceae bacterium, assembly GCA_045599405.1. Taxonomy (GTDB): domain Bacteria; phylum Bacillota_I; class Bacilli_A; order Acholeplasmatales; family Anaeroplasmataceae; genus UBA3206. The sequence goes on along the minus strand of JAZRVY010000049.1, from coordinate 4,579 downwards.
TTTTTAGGCTTTGCAACAAACTTCTTTGCAAGCTTTTGAACATCATTTTCAGGCTTGATTCTATCCTTACGAGAATTACGACCCTTATAGTCCTCAAGCTCACCATTTTTAAACGATTTATAAACTGGTACAATTCCCTTTCTATTTAGATTATCTAAATAAACATTATCTAAATCATCATAAAAGCTATATACAACACCTGTATAATTCATTCTTCCAGTACGTCCTGATCTATGAACATAAAATTCAAAATCCTTTGGAATTTCATAATTTATAATATGGCTCACACCATCAATATCAATACCACGAGCCGCAAGGTCAGAGGCTACAATATATTGATATTTCAAATCATTTACATCATTTAAAATTCTCTTTCTTTCACGAGGCGATAAATCTCCATGAATTTCCGCAACCTTATATCCATCACCTCTAAGCTTAGCTGCAACCTCAGTTACAGTTCCTTTTTTGTTCGCGAATATAATACAAAGGTATGGATTTATTGTTTGCATAAGAGTAGTTAAAAGCTCATATCTTTCTCTATACTTTAAAGGAATCCATATATGTTCAATATTTAATTTATCTTGATTTTTTATATCAATATATTCAGGAGAATTTAAATACTTCTTTGCAAACGGAAGTATCTTTTCGCTGATTGTGGCGCTAAAAAACATCATTTTTGTATCTTTTAAAATACCCGCAACAGCATCTAAATCCTCTGCATATCCACTATCAAGAGCCATATCCACCTCGTCAACAACAAAGTAAGAGGCTGTATAAATCTTAAGGGCATTTTCCTCTATAGCTAAGTCCTTAATCTTTCCTGGAGTTGCAATTACTATTTGTGGTTGTCCGTTATTCAAAGACACTAATTCTTTTTCTCTATCTGTCCCACCACTATATAGCTTAATAGAAATTGTCTCTCCACAGAATGAAGCTATATGCTGTGCAACCTTATAAGTTTGCATCGCAAGCTCCTTAGTAGGTGATATAATAACAGCCTGAATTTGCTTTTTAGATTCATCTAAATTATTGAAAATAGGAATTAAAAACGCATGTGTTTTACCACTACCAGTTTTGGATCTAACAAGTAGATTTTTATTTAATTTTAGCTTATTAAATACATTTTTTTGAACCTCTGAAAATTCAACAAATCTTAAGTCCTTAATAGCCTTACCGATATAGTCTTTAATTTCATATCCATCAAATTTCATCTTTATCACCCTGCGAAATATGTTAACATTTTTTATTCTTAATTTCAACAATAAATGTTATAATCATTTAGGTGATTAGTAATGATTATAAACAAATTAGAGCCTCAAGGATACTGTAAAGGCGTAATAAATGCGATAAATATCGCACTAAACAGTGAATTTAACAATCAAAAAACATACGCTCTTGGAGCTTTAATTCATAATAAGGAAATGCTAAAGGAGCTTTCTAATAGGGGCATTATAACCATTGAGGATAATGGTCGTACTAGATTAGAAATGCTAGATGACATTTCTTCTGGTAATGTAATAATATCAGCACACGGTGCTTGTCCTATGGTATATCAAAAGATAAAGGATAAAAATCTTAATCTTATTGATTCGACATGTGGATATGTTAAAATGACTCACAACGAAATTAAAAAACACCTAGAATTGGAATATGATGTATATTATATTGGAACTAAAGCTCATCCTGAATGTGAGGGTGCAATTGGTATATCTGAAAAAATCAAATTAATATCTAGCTTAGAGGATATTTCTAAAATTGATTTTAAGGATAATTCATTTGTAATTAATCAAACTACATTATCCACCTTAGATATTAAATATCTACATGATGAAATATTAAAGAAAAATCCTAATGTTACAATAAGAAAAAGCATTTGTGATGCCACAACTAAAAGGCAGCTTGCTGTAATTAATTCTAAAAAGGTAGATTTAACTATTATTGTTGGGGATACAACATCTTCAAATTCTAAAAAGCTATATAAGCTTGCAAGTGATATAAATAAAGCTATTTTAGTAGAAAATTTAGATGATGTAAAAACTATAGATTTTACTAATATAAAAGAAATAAATATCACATCAGGAGCCTCTACTCCTTCGTACATTACTGAAGCAATAATTGAATATTTAAAAACAAAATAAGCATCCTATTTGGATGCTTATTTTGATGAAATTATATTAATTTTATTTGATTATAAAGCTTTTTAAACTACTTTTCTACGATGAATGCTGGGTCCATAGCAGCAATTAGCTTTTGTCTAATTTCCTCAAGCACATCATCAGATGGCTCATATGCATGAGTGTTCATTTGGAATATTCCTCCCCACTCATCTCCACCTTCATACTTTGGACATAAATGGAAATGTAAATGTCCACCCTTATCTCCATAAGCTCCGTAGTTAATCTTTCCTGGGTTGAAAGCCTTATGCATAGCTGCAGCTACTGCATTAACATCCTCGATAAAATCAATTCTGTCTTCTTTTGATAAATCACACATTTCTGATACGTGATCATTATAAGCTACAATAACTCTACCATACTTAGTTTGCTCCTTGAAAATGAATACTGTAGAGGTTTTCATTTCAAATGCTCTATATCCAAATGCCTTATATAAGCTTGGATTATCATCTTTCATACAATATGCACAATTATTATCCTTCATGTTTTAAATCTCCTTTTACACTGTATATATTTTATTATTTTTTAGTATTTTCTTCAATACCCTTTCTAATAAAGGATTCTCCATATCTATCATTAAAATCCTTAATGATATTATTAATATTATCCTCCTTTTCAAGGACAGATTGATATGTAAATAGATTATACTCTATTTCTATATCACTTTCCTTTTTTAAATTACTAACTCCAACACCAACTAGTCTATATGTCTTACCCGAATCATAGTTGTCATCAAGTAAATCCTCAGCAATATCTAAAATATCATAAAAGCTGTTAGTATAATCTATGCTTTTACTTCTTGTTATAGTTTTAAAATCACTATCTCTTAATGTGATTGTTATAGTTTTTGTATAATATCCTTCATTAATCATTTTATGAAATACCTTTTTAGCTTGCTTTTTAAGCTCTATTAAAATATCCTCATAGTTACCTAAATGATTATCAAAGGTTTGGGATGTAGAAATACTTAAAGAATCGTCCCTGCGATTAGGATCTACTATATTACTACTATTTCCTTTAATGGCCTCTGTAGACCAATTATAGGTCTTTTCTCCTACTATTTCTAATATTTTATCTTTATTATTTATATCCATATATTTCTCTATAGTATCTATACCAGCCTCAATTAGCTTTGGGTATGTCTTTTTACCTATACCAAAGATATCCTTTACAGAAAGAGGATATAACATTTTATCTACCTCTCTTTTTCTTAAAACTGTTATACCAAGAGGCTTTTTAATATCAGAAGCCATTTTAGCTAAATATAATGTAGGCGCTATACCAATACTACAAGGTAAATGGTATTCCTTAACTAATCTAACCTGTATCTCATTAGCTATATCTAATGGATGCCTAGTTTTTGATATTTCTGTCATATCAGCATATACTTCATCTATAGAGGCTACCTCTATAATATCGGTATATTCTCTAATTAGATTTACAAAGTATCTATGATACTTTTTGTATTCCTGATAATCTCCATTAACTACAATAAGCGTAGGAAGCTTTTTATAAGCCTCTGCGATACTCATAGCTGAATGTATACCATATTTTCTAGCCTCATAGGATGCGGTAGATAAAACTCCTTTATAAGTGTTTTCTCTACCAATCGCAAAGGCTTTACCCTTTAGACTAGGATTCTTAATAACCGCAACACTACAAAAGAACATATTCATATCTATATGAAAAATTATTTTTCCACTATTAGTTTTCATAAAAAATATCTTCCTTTTTAAAATAAATTATTATATAATTATTATATCGTAATTTTAGTTAAAATTATAGAGATAGTAGGTGAAATAATATGGCTAAGAAAACTAATAAAAAGAATAATGCTGTTTCTAATAATAAGGAATATAAGAATCCTGTTAAATCAAAGATTGGTAAGGCTTTAATCGTTACTCTATGTTTAGCAATGGTAGCTACTATCTTTATTTCCTTAATCGTATTAATGGTTAAGAACTTCCAAACAGTATAATAAAAATGGTCTCGAAAGAGACCTTTATTTTTAAGGAGCTAATATGATAAAGCTAGTTACAATAGATTTAGATAATACCTTATTTAATAAGGATAAGGTTATTACAAATTATAATAAGGAAATAATAGCTAAGGCTAGAGATAATGGCGTATATGTAGTTATAGCCTCTGGTAGACCTATTAACGGAGTTAAAAGGGTTTTAAGCGAGCTAAATATGACTACTGATAATGATTATGCAATTTGCTATAATGGTGGCAATATCTATAATGTAGGTAAAAATGAAATTATATCTAAAGAAAGACTTACTGGTAGGGATATAAAATATGTATATGAGCTATCTTTAAAATTTGGTTTCTTCTTTCATGCGTTTAGAGATGACGGAATTTTAATATGTCCTAAATATAATCATTATACTGATATAGAGGTT
>JAZRVY010000048.1:0-9799 GCA_045599405.1 Anaeroplasmataceae bacterium | reverse complement strand
ATCAATTTTAAATGATTTTATAGTCAAATACTCTTATTACAGCCTTAAAATTGATTTTAAAGGGATTTATAAGCTGTTTTTTTCATCTACGCAGAACTTGTTATAGTATTATTTGACTATTTCAAAGCTATCATAATAATTATAATTAGCAATAATGTGTTTATTTATTATATTTACTAGTTTTTAATATTAGATAAGAAATGAAATGTATTTTTGATATAAAAAAGGAGACTAGTTAAAGTCTCCCTTAGTATTAGAATTCGTCATCATCACCAAATAAACTTACCTTCTTTACAGGTATATCATTATTCTTCTTACGAACAATTGTAGATGATTCAGTATTAACTACCTTATCTTCTTTTTTTGGTTGTGATGTTATTTCTTCAAGCTTAGATGCTTCAGCAAGTAATGCATCTAGGTCTGATATTATATTTTTTGTTTGTTTATCAGCCTTAATTGTTACTTCAGTAGCTTGATCATCCATACTAAATAAATCAATTTCTTGAACATTATCAACTAAGTAATCATCTGATACTATGTCATCAGGTTTTGAAGGAGCTTTAATTGTGATTCTTGTTGGTTCACCAATTAATTCCATATTTAAAACCTGCTTACCAGCCTCTCCAGCATTATATTTGAAATCAAATGCATGCTGAATATCATTTCCACCAGTATATTGAATGTTCATTTCTACATTTTCTTTATATTGGTTTGGAGTCATCTTTGTAGCATCAGCCAAAATATGAGGATTTGATTTAATCTTTTTTATTACAGCATTTGAAGCCTTTCCTCTTCTAGATAGGTTAAGTTCTTCAATCTTCATACGCTTAATAAATCCCTTAGTTGTAAGTAATACTAGGTCATCATTTTTATTTGTATAGAATGCTGAAACTACATAATCCTTTGGCTTTAAAGCAAGAGCCTTAAGTCCTGAGGCTGCAGTTCCATACATCGAAACATCTGAGGCTCTATATCTAATAGCCTCACAAGCTCTTGTTGTAACCACTATTTCAAGTGGATTTGAAGTTATATCAGCAGACACTAATTCATCTGTATTAGATAGCTTCATAGCCTTTACAGCCTTTGAGTATCTACTTAGCTCAAAGCTAGCTAATGCAACTTGCTTGATTAAACCTTCCTTTGAGCATAGTAGTAATGATTTGTTTTTCTTAAAATCATCTACAGGATGACATGCTATAAATTCTTCACCTGGATTTATAGCTACAATTCCATTGATGAATTGTCCAACATCCTTAGTTTTTCCTTCATCTATTTTATATACTGGTAAATAACAATAATTACCTTTATTTGTAAATAGCAATAAGGTATCTAGTGTAGAGACCTCTTCAATAAAGATAAAGGCATCATTTTCCTTTAATGTATTGTTCTTAGATTGTCCCCAAGCCTTTAGACCAATTCTCTTTAAATATCCTGCTCTAGATACACATACCATTACCTGTTCCTTAGTAACTAAATCAGTTTCATCAATCTTAAGATCTGTAATTTCATCAATAATGTCTGTTCTACGAGTTTGATTGATGACCTTGCTCATTTCCACAAGGTCCTTCTTAATAGCCTTTAGAAGTTCCTTTTCTGAGCCTAAAATCTTATTATATAGCTCGATTGCAGCATTTAAATCAATTTGTTCTTGCTCAAGTGCCTTAACATCGGTGTTTGTTAATCTATATAATTGCATCATAACGATAGCTTCAGCTTGAGCTTCATTAAATCCAAAGCTATTAACTAAATTTTGTTTAGCATCAGCCTTATTTAATGATTGACGGATTGTCTTAATTACCTCATCTAGGATAGATACCATTTTAATAAGTCCATCAACAATGTTTAATCTAGTTTTAGCCTTAGATAAATCATATTGAGTCTTATTAGTAAATACTTCCTTTTGATGCTCAATATAAGCCTCTAGGATACGTAATACTCCAAGTCTTTCAGGTCTACGATTATGAATTACAACCATATTATATTTAATATTGATTTGTAAATCAGAATTCTTTAATAAATAGTTCATAATAGCTTGTGCATTTGCACCCTTTTTAAGGTCAATTGCAATACGAAGTCCTGTACGGTCAGATTCATCTCTAACCTCTATTATATCCTCTACCTTATGGTCAATTCTCATTTGATCAATCTTTTCAACTATCTTAGCCTTATTACAATCATAAGGAATCTCGGAAATTGCAATTCTTGGTTGATCCTTGCTAATTTCCTCAAATATATATTTACATCTAACAATTACAGATCCAGATCCAGTATTAAACGCATCTCTAATTCCATCCTTTCCTTCAATGATTCCTCCAGTTGGGAAATCAGGTCCTGGCATAATTTCAAGTAATTCATCTAATGTTAGCTTAGGATTATCAATCTTAGCTATAATAGAGTTAATTACCTCTGTTAAATTATGTGTAGGAATATATGTTGCGAATCCTGAAGAAATACCCATAGCTCCATTTACAAGTAGGTTAGGGAATAATCCAGGTAAAACAGTTGGCTCAAGTTCCTCTTCATCGAAGTTAGGAACAAATGGAACTGTGTTCTTTTCAATGTCCTTTAATAAATAATCTGCGTTCTTGCTCATACGAGCTTCTGTGTAACGCATTGCGGCTGGTCCATCACCATCGATAGATCCATTATTACCCTGCATATCAATTAATGGAACACCCATTTTCCATGATTGGCTCAAGTGAACCATCGCATCATAAATTGATGAGTCTCCATGTGGGTGATATTTACCCATTACTTCTCCAACAATACGTGCAGATTTCTTATATGGTGAGGTACTAGTGATACCCATTTTATCCATACCATATAAAATACGTCTTTGAACTGGCTTTAATCCATCTCTAACATCTGGAATTGCACGTTCTTGGATAATATACTTTGAATAACGACCAAAGCGATCTCCAATTACATCCTCAAGTTTCTCATAAGAGAAGGTTTCATTGATGTAATTATCTAGTTTTTCTTTAACTCCCATAATACACCTCTCCTTACTCTTCTGAATCTTCCTCTAATGTGAATGATACGTGTTGCTCAAGCCAATTTCTACGCTTTTCAGCATTATCACCCATTAGCGTTTCAATTTGATTTTCTGCATCATTAATATCTTCAATTCCAACTTGAATTAAGCTTCTTGTTTCAGGATTCATTGTTGTATCCCAAAGCTGCTCAGAACCCATTTCTCCAAGTCCCTTATATCTTTGTACAGAGTAATTTCCTGCACCCTTAGTAATCTTTTGAAGCTCCTCATTACTCCAAGCGTAAATAATTTCTTCTTTTTTACCCTTTTTAGTAATCTTAAATAAAGGTGGCTTAGCAATATAAACTCTTCCATTTTCAATAAGTGGCTTCATATATCTAAAGAAGAATGTTAATAATAATACCTGAATATGAGCTCCGTCATCATCGGCATCTGTCATGATTACAACTTTGTTGTAATTACATTTCTTTATATCAAACTTATCTCCATAATCAGCACCAATTGCATAAATCATAGTTGCAAGCTCTTGGTTTTGAAGTGCAGTATCCTGATTCTTCTTTTCTGTGTTAAGTACCTTACCACGAAGTGGAAGGATAGCTTGGAATTTTCTGTCTCTACCATTCTTTGCAGAACCACCGGCAGAATCTCCCTCTACTAGGAATAATTCATTCTTGTCCTTATTATTAGCTTGAGCCTTTGCAAGCTTTCCAGATAGATTAATTTCCTTTTTATCTCTCTTAAGCTCTAATGCATCCTTTTTAGCCTTTCTTGCAGCCTCACGAGCATTACAGTTAAGTATAGCCTTTCTAATTACAGCCTCAGCTAAAGCCTTATTTTCAACTAAATAATAAGATAGTTTATTATATAATACAGTATCAACAGATGTCTTAGCCTGTGGTGTACCTAGCTTACCTTTAGTTTGTCCTTCAAACTCAAGAATAGATTCTTCAATTCTAACGCTAACTACTGCTGTGCATGAGCATCTTAAATCTGAGCCCTCAAGGTTATTGTCCTTATCCTTTAATAACCCAAATTTACGTGCATAATCATTGAAAGCCTTAGTAACAGCATTTTTAAATCCAACTTCGTGTGTACCACCATCACGAGTTCTAACATTGTTAACAAATGAAACAATAGTTTCTACATATTCATTAACAAATTGCATTGCAACCTCAACCTCAATTTTCCCATCAGTTCCTTGGAAATATCCAACAGGGAATGATGGTGTCTTTTGAGAATCAAGATACTCAACATATTCACTTATACCATTTTGATATAAAAATTCCTCTTCCTTACCACTACGAAGATCCTTTAAAACCATTTTTAATCCTTTAATAAGGAATGCAGATTCTCTAATTCTCTCCTTTATAGTGTCATATGAATATAATGTAGTAGAGAATATAGTAGAATCAGGTCTAAATGTTACTGTTGTACCTGTCTTTCTAGTATCTCCAATAATTTCCATATCGTGAGTTTTATGTCCACCATTTTCAAATTCAATTTGGTGAATCTTTCCATCACGGAAGGATTTAACCTCCATATACTCTGAAAGAGCATTAACAACTGAAGAACCTACTCCATGTAATCCTCCAGATGTTTTATATCCTCCACCACCGAATTTTCCTCCAGCATGTAGGATTGTATAAATAACTTCCATTGTGTTCATTCCACTTTCATGCATTCCACATGGAACTCCACGACCATTATCTGATACAGTAATTGAATTATCCTTGTTGATAGTAACAACTATCTCCTTACCATAACCAGCTAAAGCCTCATCAATCGCATTATCAACGATTTCCCAAACTAAATGATGTAATCCTCTTGCGTCTGTAGAACCAATGTACATACCTGGTCTTTTTCTAACAGCTTCAAGACCTTCTAATATTTGTATGGAACTATCATCGTAATTAGCCATTATTAAACACCCTCTCTTATTTTTCTTCTATAAATCAATATTTATCATACAATTGTTCTTATTTATATAATAAATAAAATAATTCCTTTTTATAATATAATAAATATTTCAAAAATACAACACTTACACTATAAAATATAATTGATAAAAATCATTATTGTTGTATAATAGGTATAGGTGAATAATATGATACTTTTAGCGTTAAGCTACAAAATAACAATTACGGTAGCTTTGATGATTTTATCCTATATATTAGGAGCTATGCCTTTTGGATTATGGATTGGTAAATCCATAACAGGAATTGATGTAAGAGAGCATGGTAGTAAAAATATAGGAACAACAAACTGTATACGTGTACTTGGAAAAAAGGTTGGTTTCCTAGTATTCTTCTTTGATGTACTTAAGGGTATGCTAGTTACAATGCTTGTTAGATTTATATTTGATAAACAAGGACTTGTAGTTAGCCACAAATATTTCCCTTATGTACTATATGGACTTGCAGCTGTACTTGGACATGCATTCTCAATTTTCCTTAAAGGAAAAGGAGGAAAGAGTGTTGCTGCATCTCTTGGATTATTAATTGCTGTATGTCCATTATCTGCAGCTACTTGCTTAGTTGCATTTGGAATTGTGTTTGTTACAACTGGTTATGTAAGCCTATGCTCAACTGCTGCAACAATTGCTGCTGTTGCTACAATTTGGGTTTTAAATTATTTCGGATTTGATCATGGATATATTCTTGAGCAAACAGGATTACCAACATGTATAATAGCTTCTTGTATTGGTGCATTCTTGTTATATAAGCATAAATCAAATTATAAGAGATTACTAAATGGTACAGAAAACTGCTTCAAGAAAAAGAAAAATAAAGAGCCTAAGGCTGAAGAAACAAAGGTTGATGAAAAATAATCATCAACCTTTTATTTTAATCATTATAGAATTCATCTAACATAAAACAGTTATTTTTTTGTATCAATCCTTTTCAAATATTGTATATCACTTATTACATTTTTGTGCAAATTCATTTGTATCAAATCGTTTTGCACAAAATATTAGCATAGAAAAGACCATCTTACGATGGTCTACTTATTTTATTTAGACTTTGTGAAAGTATACTCCTTGAATACAACTTCCTTATCCTTCTTCTTAGGACATACAAATACCTTAATAATAATTTGAGATGGGAATGAATAGCTTGTTAGCTTGAAATATCCAAGCTTTAATGAAGTCTTCATAGCTCCAGCTTCAAATGTAATTTCATCCTTATGTAATGCAAGTTGATCCTCAAGAATCTTAGCATTTAAAGGTAATTGCTCAGCAGCAGTAAATGTTCTAACCTCAGCACCCTTAGAATTCTTTAATGTAAACTTCTCAATTGGTGCAAAGAACTTTGGATTTCCTGCAGCAAGATATAATCTTGCACACTCTTTTCCATTAGCATCAAATGCTGATAGGAATTGCTTTCCAGCTGGTTGAGCAGCAGGTGCAGCCTTTGGTGCTGCAGCAGGAGCAGCAGGCTTTGGTTGAGGCTTAACTAGATTTGGCTTTACAGCAGGTTGTGGTGTAACTACCTCTTCCTCTACAACATCATCCTCTTCATCCTCATCCTCTTCGTCTTCTTCCTCTTCAGGCTCAGCTACTGGTTCTGGTTGAACTGGTTCAGGCTCAGCAACAGGAACTTCCTCTTCAGGCTCAGCTTCAACTTCAGGCTCAGCTTCAACTTCAGGCTCTTCTTCAACCTCTGGTTCCTCTTTAGGTTCTGGTTCAGGCTCTGGTTGTGGAGCAGGAGCTGGCTTAGCTACTGCCTTTGGTGCTGGTGCAGGAGCTTCCTCCTCTTCCTCATCATCACCCATATCTAGGTCAGCATCATACTTATAAACAACTACAGTCTCTTCAATCGGATCTTCACCCTCAACTGTAGCTCCATATGATGAAGAAATAACCATTCCATCTTGCTTCTTGTGTCCAGTTGGCACTCCAACGATAGCAACATTATCAGTTCCTTCCTCAACAAATTCTCCAGCCTCATATTTATGAATAGCAATACCTAAATTATTGATATATCCATTATATGTTTCAACCGCATTCTTGATTCCAGCATTTAATGAATCTAATGTAACATCGTCATCATGTTGTGCCTCAGCGATATTAGAAAGTAATTCTACTGTATACTTAACTAAATCATAATACTTATTCTTATTCTTATCTGTATTCTTGAAATACTTTAATTGAACCTTTTGATAATTTGTATTATCTTCCTTTAGTTTATTATTAACTGTTGTAAGCTTATTATTTTGCTCTGTTAGCTTATTATTTTCTTCTGTAACAGCAATAATATCCTCATTAAGCTTGTTGTTTTCTTCAATAAGCTTAATATTTTCTTGATTAACTCTCTCATTTTCAGAATTAACATTAGCATTCTCATCAGTTAATCTTTGATTATCATCCTTTAATTGATTATTTTCATCAGTTAAAGTAGCATTGCTTTCATTAAGTTGCTTATTATCTTCAGTTAATTCACCGTTTTCTTCAATAAGCTTCTCTTTCTCTTCCTTAAGTCCCTCATTTTCCTTTGTTAATTCTTCCTTATCAGTTGTTAAAGAATTATTTTCAGCAGTAACTCTTGATAATTCGCTATTTAGCTTATCATGATCCTCACTTAGCTTCTCATGTGATACAGCAAGTAATGAATAATCCTCCTTAGCCTTCTTTACATCCTTTTCAAGTGTTTCAATAGTTCCTTGGAACTCTTGATTTTGGTCCTTAACCTCAGCAATTTCATCAGTTAATTTATTAACCTCATCATTTAATCTAGCATTATCATCAGTAACATTAGCTAAATATAAATTTAAAGAATCAATAGCTTCATCAACTCTAGAAGTAAAATCATTATTTATTCTCTTAAAGTTTTCACTATATTGTTCATACTCTTTTTTCTCGTCCATAGGGGTCACCTCTTACCTTTCAATATATTTATTATATTTTATCATAAGAAAGCGTTTTATTCAACCTATATATAAAAAGAAAAACCGGCATAAACCGGTTTTTCTTACTTATTTTCTTCCATTGATTTCATTACAGCTCTAACTTGCTTTTCAGAAGGTGTTCTACCCATTTGTTGGAACATTGCTCTAATCATTTTCTCATTAATAGGTGGATTCTTCTTTAAATACTTCTTAAAAACAAATCTAGAGATAAAGAATCCAGCAATTAATCCAATGATTAAGCATACAACCATACTTAATACACCTTGCCAAATCTTCATTCCAGATAATACTACTGATAACATAAAATTCACTCCTCTATTTTTCAACATAACTATTTTACAAAAAATACTAAAAAATAGCAATATAAAAACATCTTTTATGTGTAATATTGTTTACAAAATCACCTTTTTATACTATAATATTATCAAATAAACAAGGAGGATTATTATTATGCCAAGAAAAGTAGATGAAACACAATGCATTTCATGCGGAACTTGTACAGGAGAGTGCCCAGTAGGAGCTATCGAATTACAAGATACTGCTAAGGTTGATTCTAACGCTTGCATCGATTGTGGTGCTTGTGAAGCAGCTTGCCCAGTAGGAGCAATCAGCGAGGAATAATAATTTTAAGGAGGTAGCTATACCTCCTTATTTTTTATATTAATAAACCTTTTTCTCCAAAGGAATAATACTTGTTTTTAGATATAATCACATGATCGACAAATGTTATGCCTATAATTTCACAAGAAACCCTTATTCTATCAGTTTCTTCTATATCACTTTGCGATGGCATTACATTTCCACTGGGATGATTATGACATAAAATAACTCCCATACATCCGCATTTGAGTGCCTCTTGCAATATTGCTGTTCTTGGAAAGGAACAGCTACTAAAGCTACCGCTTGCAATCTTTTTATATTCTATAAGTCCACCATTACTATTAATATATACTGCATATAACGACTCTACTGTATCAGTAACAATGAGCGGGCTAATTAGCTTAATTATATCCTTAGGATTATCATATCTAGATTCATTATTTACACTACTCATTGCTCTTTTAGTAAGCTCAAAGGCTGCAATGAGGCTACAGGCCTTACTAGATCCTATCCCATTGATTTTAATCATATCATGATAGCTCATATTAACTAGTTTATTTATATCACCAATATAATTAATTATTTCATATGCCAGCTCTATTACGCCCTTATCCTTATTTCCAGTTCTAAGCAATATAGCCACAAGCTCCTCATTGCTTAATTTATCAGCTCCATATTTAATCATCTTTTCTCTTGGTCTATTATCAATATTTATTTCTTTTATTTTCATAATTATTTCCTTTCTTTTTTATGCATTCATATATATAAATATCCAAAAAGAAAGGAAATTACTAAAAAATATTAAAAAAAGGATTGTTTTCACCCAAAGTGATAAGCAATCCATTTTTTATCATACTAATATGTAAGTAATAAATCAACATGATACTACTTATTTTTTATTTCCTTTATAACATCAGAAATGTATTTACTTATCTCAGTTGCTGTAAGTGTCTCCTCTGGAGTATCCTTACTTGCAAGCTCGCTACATCTTCCTAGTATATAGCTACCAAGTGTGGCCTTATTATAAATATCACAATTAAGATATGCACAAACTCCACACAAAATACCACTTAGCATATCACCACTTCCAGCCTTAGCTAACGCTGAATTTCCTGTAATATTTATACTAATATTATTCTTATTTGAAATAATACTACTAGAGCTTTTTAATATTAATGTAACATTGTATTTTTCAGTAAATTTCTTAGCATATTTAATAGAATCACATAAAATGATATTTCTATCTACACCAATCAATCTACTAAATTCCATTATATGAGGAGTTAATATAATATTACC
>JAZRVY010000047.1:0-4725 GCA_045599405.1 Anaeroplasmataceae bacterium | reverse complement strand
AGCTAAGGAGCTTATAGTTAATGTTGTATGCGATAGTATACCAGAAATAAATATTACTAATATTAATGTATATAAGGGTAGTACTATTAATTATTATGCTTATTTTACTGTATATGATAAATATGATGGATATATAACTAGCTTGGCTAGTATAGATGATAGCAATGTGAATATTAATAAAAAGGGTACTTATTTTGCGATTATTACTGTAAAAAATAGTAATGGTAAATATAATTATCAAACTATTGTTGTAAATGTTAAAGAGAAGTGGATTGATTCATATTGGTGGATATTTTTAATTCCTGTAGGGCTTGTTGGAACTACAATTTCTATAATTCTAATAATAAAAAGAAAGAAAAATATAATTTAGGATTAAATAATGATATAATCATTATAGGTGGTGATTCCTTGTGTTAGGATTTTTATATGGTCAAACTGAATATGAGCTTGAATCTAGTGTCCTTCACATTAAGGATTACATTAGCTGGGCCAAGGATAATAATTTATCATTCCTTACTATTACTGATAGTAATATGTATGGTCATTATAAATTTTATAAGGAATGTATAAATAATAATATTAAACCTATTATGGGTCTTGAGGTTAAAATAGAAAAGGATACTATAATTTGCTATGCACTAAATAATGATGGATACTCTAATTTAAAAAAGATTTCTTATTTTGTAAGCTCTGATAAGAAATTAGATTTAGAAATATTAAAAAAGTATTCTAGTAATATTTTTTTCATTACCTTAGAGGATTATAGCCTGGAAAAATATAATTCATATAAGCCACTGCTTAAAAATGTAGGTGTAGGAATAGAAAATAATGAGGCATATTTAGGGCTATATAATTTATGCAAAGATAATAATATAAGAGTATTTCCTATAAAGAAATCTCTATATTTGAAAAATGATTATGATGTATATGAGGCATTATCTAGAATAAATGGTAATGAAGCTAGAGATATTTATCAGGCTCCAGATTTAAATGAGCTAGAGCTATTTAATAAAAATTATGGGTTAGCATTTAGCTATTTAGAAAAGATGGTTGAATATATAAATTACAATTTATATAATATTAATCCAAATTTGCCTTATTATAAAAATGATAAGAATAAATCTAGTAAGGATTATTTATTTGATTTATGTACAAAGGGTCTTAAAAAAAGACTTGAGGGTAGTAATGCCAATCCTAATGTCTATTATGAAAGATTAAAATATGAGCTAGATATTATTGATAAAATGGGATACAACGATTATTTTTTAATTGTATGGGATTTTATTAAATATGCGAAGATGTCAAAGATATTAGTTGGTCCTGGACGTGGTAGTGCTGGTGGATCATTAGTGTCTTGGTCTATTGGTATTAGTAGTGTAGATCCTATAGCCTATGATTTATTATTTGAAAGATTCTTAAATCCTGAAAGAATAACAATGCCAGATATTGATACTGATTTTCCTGATGATAAGAGGGATGAGGTTATTGGGTATGTAAGGGATAAATATGGTAAGAATCATTTGATGTATATTAGAACCTTTGATACATACCAAATTAAATCAGCAGCTAGAGCCTTATGCAAGCTTAATAGAATATCTGATGATAGAACAACAGAGATAGTTAGAGTTGCAGCTGAGGCTTATGAGGATAAGAAATATAATGAGCTTATGCTTCAATATCAAAATGACAATGAAATGTATAAGCTACTTAAAATAGCTAATAAACTTGTTGATTTACCTAAGAGTAAGTCTATTCACCCATCTGGAATTATATTATCTAATGAGGATGTTTTTGAGCTAGTTCCTATATGCGAGGGACCTAATGGATGCTTAATGGCAGAGCTAGAGGCTTCGGATTTAGAGTCTATGGGTCTACTAAAGATTGATTTCCTCTCACTTAGTACGCTTAGAACTATTAATAGTATGCTAAAGCCTATTAAGGAGGATAATATTAGTATTTATAATATTAAACTTGATGATTCAAAGACATATGAGCTACTTAGACAGGGAGATACACTAGGTATATTTCAGCTAGATAATAGGGGTATTACAAATGCACTAAAAAAGATTCAGCCAAGTAGCTTTAGTGATTTAGTAGCGCTACTGGCTTTATATAGACCAGGTCCAATGGAAAATATAGATGAATATGTGGCAAGAAAGGAAGGAAAGAGGATAGAATATATCCATCCCGACTTAGAGCCTATTTTAAAGGAAACTTATGGAATTATTGTATATCAGGAACAAATTATGAAGATTGCAATGAGATTTGCTGGATATACATTAGGTGGAGCCGATGTGCTACGTAGAGCTGTTAGTAAAAAGAAAGAGGATGTCCTAATTAAGGAAAGACAAAGATTTGTAGAATGCTCTACAAATAAGGGCTATTCACTACAAACAGCTCATAAAATTTATGATGAAATAGTAAAATTTGCTGACTATGGATTTAATAAATCTCATAGTGTTGTATATGCAAAAATATCATATATTATGGCATATATAAAGGCTAATTATCCAGAGGTATTTTTAGCTAAGTCATTAACTAGCTGTATAGGAGCTAAGGATGATACTATTAATCTTATTAAATATGCTAATTCAAGAAAGATAAGAGTGTATCCACCTAGCATTAATGGTAGTACAAATGAATATCTTTATACTAAGGCTAATTATTTAAGAATGCCACTTAATTCTATTAAAGGAGTTACTAAGAATCATGCTGATATTATTATAGAGGCTAGAAGGGATAGCTTATTTGATAGCTTTGAGGATTTTAAAAAGAGAGTTAAGCTGCCAGATAGTGTTATAAAGGCTTTAATCGAGGCTGGAACCTTTGATGTGTTCAAGAAATCAAAGAAGTATATGATTAATAATCTTAATTCTGAAAATGATGTTATTTCATCATTTCTAGTTGGAAAGATTGAGGATAATTCGGAGTATAGCTTTGATGAACTAAAGGCTATGGAGCTCAACGCTCTTGGAATTAATCTTGAGTATAATATTTATAGAGATATTGATAGGCTTGTTAAAAATGGTAAGTCAAAGAAGCTAGCTAATTTGATAATTGATGTAAAGAGCTATACATATGGATCATTTATAGGGCTTAAGGAATTAAGTACTAAGAATGATGAAATTATGTGTGTTGGTCAAATAACTGATGGTATGACTATTTTAGATATGGTTATTTTTCCTAAGCCATATTTAGATATTAAGCAAATGATTGTTCAAAATAAGCTATTTAGAGTTCATGGAACTACTAGATTAAATGAGAAAAAATCAAGAGAAGAAATGGTTATAGATAAAATAGAAGAAATAAAAAAGGATTCAGAGTGATTTCTGAATCCTTTGTTTTTTATCTCTTAGTTTCTAAAACCTTGTTAAGCTTTGCAAATCTTGGAAGTCCATCCTCAAGTGGAGCCTTCATATCTCCTTGAATTAATGGAAGAGCATACTTAACATATTCATCTGTAAGACCTGTACCATTTTCATTAATCCATGATAGTGGAACTGTCTTTTCAGTGTTTGCAGCCTCAGCTAAATCTACTAAAACATACTTGCAAGTATAGTTTCCATTTGCATCATATTCTCTCTGGAATCCAATCATCTTATCTGTGATTCCAGCAACAGCAGCCTTAACAGCCTCACGTCCAGCGTTGAATGCTTCTTCAATATCAGTAGCAGAAGCTAGGTGCTGAGCACAACGTTGAATTAAGCTAAATTCGATAGCTCTTACCTTGATTCCAAAATGCTCCTTTAGCTTTTGGGCAAGAACCTGAGCAGTTCCTCCTAATTGAGCATGTCCAAATGAATCCTTTTCAAGGCTTGAGAATAATTCAGGAACATATTTTCCATCCTTAGTCTTAATTCCTTCTGAAACAGCAATGATAACCTTATTGTTTTTCTTATAAGCTTCCTCAACATCCTTGATGAACTTATTGAAATCAAATTCAACCTCTGGAAGATAGATTAAATCTGGACCTTGTCCCTTGTATACTGCTAATTGAGCAGCAGCAGTTAGCCATCCAGCGTTACGTCCCATGATTTCTACAACAGCCATCATAGGAGTGTTATATACAACTGCATCTTGACGAAGCTCCATTAATGTTGTAGCTACGTATTTTGCAGCAGAACCATATCCTGGACAGTGATCTGTTCCAGATAGGTCATTATCTATAGTTTTAGGTACACCCATGCAGTAGCATTCATATCCGCTATCCTTGAAGAATTTAGATACTTTGTTACAAGTATCCATACTATCATTTCCTCCATTGTAGAAGAAATAACGAATATCATATTTCTTAAATACTTCAAGTAATCTTTGATAATCAGTTGGATCATCCTTTAGATTCTTTAATTTATATCTTACAGAACCAATTGAAGATGAAGGAGTAGTCTTTAATAATTCTAATTCCTTTAAATCTTCCTTTGACATATCATAAAATTCCTCATCAAGAATTCCCTTGATACCATGCTTTGCACCATAAACTTTTGTAATACAGTTTGTGTTTAATGCCTCAATAAATACTCCTGCAGCACTTGCGTTAATAACTGAAGTTGGACCTCCAGATTGACCAAGAATACATGCACCTTTTAAATTTGCCATATAATTTATCTCCCTTTAATGAAATACCATTAACAATTATATATCTTTTATTATATAAAAAGCAATAAAAAAATAATTAATGCGTAAACTATATGTCAAGAAATTGTAAGTTTTTTCAAATAATATTTT
>JAZRVY010000046.1:0-10725 GCA_045599405.1 Anaeroplasmataceae bacterium | reverse complement strand
AGCATTTAAATCCTTATCCTTTTTAGAAGTGTTTATTCCTATACCGACTATCTCACATTCCTTTGAATCTCCATTATATATAGATTCAATTAATATACCAGATAGCTTTTTTGAATTTAGATAAATATCATTAGGCCATTTTATTTTGGCACTTATATCATATTTTTTAAGTGTAGTTATTATGGCTAAAGGAGCAATTAGAGAATGATTGTAGTGAGTATTTTTAAATAGAATAGAAAAGGTTAAATCCTTATCTGATATCCATACTCTTTTAAATCTTCCTCGACCTTTAGCTTGCACAAGAGCCCAAATGACATCCTCGTTTGAATACTCCTTATAGTTTTCCTTTAGAAAATCATTTGTACTATCTAGTTTTTCAAAAAGCTTTATTTCCATTATCTAATAGCAAATGTTACATCACCAGAGGCAGCTAGCTGATTGCCAACATAAGCCTCACCCTTAGCGATTCCCATTCCATGTCTAATCTTTTCGATAGTTACCTTTAATGTTAAAACATCTCCAGGTGTAACTTGCATTCTCCATTTAACATTATTAGCACCAGCAAAGAATACTAGCTTTCCTTTGTATTCATCAAGTGATAAAACATATACTGCACCACATTGAGCAAGTGCCTCAAGAATAAGTACTCCAGGCATTACATTATACTCAGGGAAGTGACCATTGAAAAATGGCTCATTAGCAGCAACACATTTCTTACCAATAACAGTTACTTGACCATTTTCCTCTGTGATTTCTTCAATTCTATCAACTAATAGAAATGGATTTCTATGAGGAATAATTTTTTTAATGTCTTCAATATTATAAACCATATTACTCACTCCATTTCTTCATAATTATACAGGCATTATGTCCACCAAATCCAAGAGAAGTACTCATTGCGTAAGTAATATCCTTGTTGATGTTTTTGTTTGGAACATAATTTAAATCAAGTTCTGGATCAGCAACCTGGAAGTTAATTGTAGCTGGTACAACAGATTCACCAAGAGCCTTTGCACAGAATATAGCCTCAATAGCTCCTGCAGCTCCAAGTAAGTGTCCTGTATTTGATTTAGTTGATGATACTAATACATTCTTTGCATCATCCTTAAATACTTGTTTAATCATATTTGTTTCAGTTAAATCATTTAAATGAGTAGAAGTACCATGTGCATTTATATAATCAATGTCAGATGGCTTGATGTTAGCCTCATTTAAAGCTCTAACAACAGCCTTAGCAGCAACTGAACCATCAGATAAAGGAGCAGTAATATGATTTGCATCACATGAGGCACCATATCCTACTAATTCAGCATAGATTTTAGCTCCACGAGCCTTTGCATGTTCAAGTTCCTCTAAAATAAGGATACCAGCACCCTCACCCATAACAAATCCGCTGCGCTCAGCATCAAATGGAATAGAAGCTCTATTAGGATCAGTCTTTGTGCATAGAGCCTTCATAGATTGGAATCCCGCAATTCCAATCTTACATACTGAAGCCTCAGATCCACCAGAGATAATAATATCCTCATAACCCATCTTAATTCTATTGAATGCATCTCCAATAGCGTTAGTACCTGCAGCACATGCAGTTACAACACTTGATACATATCCATGAGCCTTATAATCAATAGCTATAGAACCAGCTGCAAGGTTGATTAATGCTTTTGGTATGAAATAAGGAGATATTCTTGATGATCCTTTTTCAAGGAACGTTTGTGAATTTTCATAAATTGTTTCAATTCCACCGATTCCTGAAGCTACTAATACACCAAGTTTATCATGATCAATTTCATCAAGATTTAAACCAGAATCCTTCATAGCCTCCATGGCAGCAATCTTAGCGAATAGTGTAAATCTATCATTGTTCTTTATTGTCTTAGGATCTAAGAATTCCTCAAAGTTTAAATTCTTTACCTCACCAGCAAGTTTAACCTTGAAATCGGTAGTGTCAAATCTAGTTATTTCACCGATTCCACACTTATTATCAAGAATTCCTTGCCATGATTGCTCAACAGTATTTCCAATAGGTGATATACAACCCATTCCTGTAATTACAACTCTTCTCATAAGTACCTCCTACATTACCATTCCACCACAGACATTAATAATCTGTCCTGTGATGTATGAAGCCTTGTCACTTGCTAAGAAAGAAGCAAGATTAGCAACATCCTCTGGCTTTCCTAGCTTTCCAAGTGGGATGTTTTTAGCAATAGCAGCAATTTGCTCTTCATTTAGCTTTCCAGTCATATCTGTTTCAATAAATCCTGGAGCAATTGCATTAACTCTAATACCTCTTGGAGCTAGCTCCTTTGCAAGAGACTTTGTTAAAGAAATGACACCACCCTTAGAAGCAGAATAATTTACTTGCCCAGGGTTTCCAATTTCACCTACTACAGATGCCATATTTATAATTGATCCTGACTTTTGCTTTAGCATTACCTTAGATACATGCTTGCACATATTAAATGTACCAGCAAGGTTAACACCAATTACATCATTAAAATCCGCCTCACTCATTCTTAGAATAAGAGTATCCTTTGTTATACCTGCATTATTTACAAGTAAATCAATTTGTCCAAACTTTTCTAAGGCTGCTGATACAATTGTATTTGCATCCTCAAATGAAGCTACATTTCCTTTAACAATTAATGCTTCAGCATAATTGTCACATATTTCCTTAACCTCTTTAGCAAGAGCATCAGAGCTGTTATAGTTAATAACTACGTTATATCCATCCTTTGCAAGATTAATAGCTATTTCCTTACCAATTCCTCTTGTTGCTCCTGTTACGATTGCTACCTTCATAGTAGTTCCTCCAATACCTTATTAATATCCGAAAGTGTATCAGTACTATATACCTTTACATCAGAATTAATTTTTTTAACAAATCCAGAAAGAGCACTTCCTGGTCCAATTTCAATAAATGTATCTACACCATTTTGAATCATATATTCAACTGATTGAATAAACATAACAGAAGACTTAATTTGCTTTGTTAGGATATCAATTACATTTTCATCTGACTCAGTTCCATAAGTGTTATATACAAGCTTAATATTAGGCTTCTTTACATTAAAGCTATTTAAAACTTTATTAAGCTCAATAGAAGCACCATTAAGTAAAGAAGAGTGGAATGCTCCAGATACATTAAGCTTGATACATCTTTTTGCACCAGCAGCCTTTAGCTTTTCCATAGCCTCATCAATTGCAGCATTTTCACCTGTAATTACAATTTGTGCAGGTGAATTGTAGTTAGCAATTTCACATACACCATTTACAGTTGAAATAGTGCTCTTAATTAGCTCTACATCCGTACCAATGATAGCAGCCATAGAAGTAGTACCTAGAGGTAACGCATTTTGCATAATCTCTCCTCTAGCCTTAGTAATTGCGATACCATCCTCTAGACTAAATGATTGTCCAAATAATAATGCACTATATTCTCCTAAAGATAATCCACATGCATATTCAGGAGTAATACCTTTATTTTTTAGATAGTTTGCAACTATATATGATTCAAGTAAAATAGATGGTTGAGCATTCTTAGTTTCATTTAAGGCTCCAGTTTCATCTGTGAAGCATAAATCTCTAATTTCTGGGAACTTATCAAAAAGCTCCTTTGACTCATTGTCAGCTTGGTATAGGTCAAATCCCATACCTTTCTTTTGAGCACCTTGCCCGGCAAACATAAATGCGATTTTCATAATTTTATAGTGAATTAATTTTATTAATTAATTCGTCCCTTTCATTTTTTGCTTCTTGAACCATATTCTCAAGAATGTCCTTTAAAGGGGCTTTCTTATTTACAAGCCCTGCAACTTGACCCATCATTACAGATCCAGTCTTTACATCACCCTCAAGTACAGCACGTCTAAGTCCTCCAAGAGTTAAAGCCTCAAGCTCATCACGAGAAGCGTTTATTGATTCAAGCTCTAAATATTGTCTTGTCATTTGGTTCTTTAAAATTCTAACTGGAGCTCCTAGGCTACGTCCTGTAACTACAGTATCATTATCCTTTGCACCAATTACAGCATCCTTATAATTTTCATGAATTGGACATTCATCAGCTACAAGCAAGCAAGTACCAACTTGAACTCCAATAGCTCCAAGAGCTAATGCAGCATTTAATTGATGTCCAGAGGCAATTCCTCCAGCAGCGATAATAGGCTTATCAATTTGCTCAACAACCTGAGGAACAAGAGACATAGTAGTAGCCTCACCAACGTGTCCTCCGGATTCAGTTCCTTCAGCAATAAATCCATCTACATCATATCTAAGTAGTCTTTTAGCAAGAGCAACAGAAGATACAACCGGGAAAATTTTAATTCCCTTTTCCTTAAGTCTTGGTACGTATACTCCTGGATTTCCAGCACCAGTAGTAACTACAGCTGGAACCTCCTCTAAAATAACCTCTACAATATCATCTGCATGTGGATTCATAAGCATAATATTAACTCCAAATGGCTTATTAGTAAGTGCTTTGCACTTTCTAATTTCCTCACGAGTTCTATCCTTATCCCAAGCACCTGTTGCGATAATTCCTAGTCCTCCAGCATTTGAAACAGCAGCAGCAAATTCACCTGTTCCGATATTTGCCATTGCACCACCAATGATTGGATATTTAATGTTTAATAATTCATTAAGTAGCATAATCTAATACTTTATTATTGTAGCTGCCCAGGTTAAGCCTGCACCAAATCCTACAAGTAATAAATTGTCTCCTTTTTTAATTTTATTTTTCTCATGGGCTTCAGCAAGTGCGATAGCTACACTAGCAGCACTTGTGTTACCATATTTGTCTAAGTTTATATATAATTTTTCACTTGGAATACCAAGCTTTTTTGCAAATGAAGCGATGATTCTTGCGTTTGCCTGATGTGGTATTACAAGATTAATATCATCAATTGTCATATTTGCTTTGTCTAAAATTTCTTTGATTATTTCCTCACATGAGGTAATAGCAAATTTATAAACCTCTTGGCCATTCATTTTTAAATAATGATCTTGGCATGTCGAGTTTTCAAATAAGCTATTGCTCATATTAATGGAGCTTGCATATAGCACATTCTCAACATCTGTCTTTGCATGACATATAAATTTAGCATCATTTTTCTTTGCAGAAATTACAACAGCTCCAGCTCCATCACCAAATAGTATAGAAGTAGATCTATCAGTAAAATCAGTGATTTTTGATAGAACCTCAGCTCCTACAACAAGGGCATATTTATAGCTGTTTGTCTCAACTAGACTAGCAGCAGTATTTAGAGCATAAATAAATCCAGAGCATGCAGCATTTACATCAAATGCCATAGCTCTTTTAATTCCTAGCTCCTCAAGTAGCATACAGGCTACAGAAGGAGTGAAATTATCTGGAGTAATTGTTGCACATATAACTAAATCTATATCACTAGGGTTTATATTTGAAGAAATAATAGCTTTTTTTGCTGCATCAAGTGCAAGCTTAGAGGTATTAACAGAAGAAATACGTCTTTCCTTAATACCTGTTCTTTGACTAATCCATTCATCAGATGTGTCCATGATTTTTGATAAATCATCATTAGTTACACATCTATCAGCAACAGAATAACCAAATCCTATTAAATCTAGTTTCATTGTATTGCACCAATTTTTCTGAATTTTTCATATCTTTGGTTAACTACATAAGCAGTATCTTTTTTTTCGAATGCTTCTAAATCAGCAATAATTTTATCCTTTAGTAAAGCGATAATTTTCTTAAAGTTATCTCTAATACCTTCAATACCCTCATCAATTATTTCATCAGCAACACCATAATTTAATAAATCAAATGAAGTAAGCTTCATCTTGTTTGCTGATTCAACAACCTTAGATGCATCCTTAAATAAAATAGAAGAGAATCCTTCGGGTGAAAGAATAGAATATACTGAGTTTTCTAGCATATATATTTTATTAGCTACTGATAAGGCTAATGCTCCACCAGATCCTCCCTCACCAATAATAATTGATATTACAGGGACCTTAAGAGTTGAGAATGCCATAATATCCTCAGCTATAGCTCTAGCTTGTCCTCTTTCCTCAGCTCCACGTCCAGGATATGCTCCAGAGGTATCAATTATTGTAATAATTGGTCTGTTGAATTTTTCTGCTTGTAGTGCAAGTCTTTTTGCTTTTCTAAATCCTTCTGGATTAGAAGAACCAAAGTTTCTTTTAATATTATCCTGTATAGTCTTACCTTTAGCTTGCGCAAGAACTGTAACAGGGAATTTACCTAGCATTCCTATACCACCTACTATAGCGTGGTCATCAGAAAATAGGTAATCACCATGAAGCTCTATGAATTCATCAAATAATGAATTTATATATTCCATAGCTCTTGGTCTATTTACATCTCTTGCAAGACATACTCTATCCCAAGGTGTTAATGATTCGCGAGCTTGCTTTTGTAAATCCTTAATTTCCTTTGTAATACGCTTAAAGTCATTGAATGAATCCTCTTCAAGATTTAATCTTTCAGCTCTAAGCATTTCAATCTTTTGGATAATCTCTTGATAAGTCATTTTAATATCTATGAATCTTAAGGATTTTATATAATGTTTCCTTTAGATTCTTCCTTTCTACAATCAGGTCCAAGAAACCTTTTTCTAATAGGAATTCAGCACTTTGAAATTCCTCAGGTAGCTTTTCTTTAATTGTGTTTTCAATAACTCTTTTACCAGCAAATCCAATTAAAGCCTTTGGTTCTGCAATAGTAATATCTCCAAGAGTAGCAAAAGAAGCAGATACTCCTCCAGTAGTTGGATGAGTTAGGACTGAAATATATAAAAGCCCAGCTTCCTTTAATCTAGAAATGGCACAAGAAGTCTTTGCCATTTGCATTAGGGAAATGATTCCCTCCTGCATACGTGCACCACCGGATGCACAAAATATAATAAGTGGAAGATGCTTTTTAATTGCTTCCTCACATAAAAGAGTAATCTTTTCGCCTACAACAGCACCCATTGATGCCATCATGAATCTTGAATCCATAAGTGCAAGTGCGAATGTTACATCCTTAATCTTTGCAGTGTAGCAAGAAACTGCATCCTTTAAATTTGAATATTCTTGGTTTTTTCTATATTTTTCCTCATATCCTTCAAACTCGAAAGACTTAAGCTCCATATCCTTATAATGCTCTTTATAAGAATCTACAAGCTCATTAAGTCTTTCTTCGTTTGAGATAGGATGGTGAAATCCACATTTTGGACATACATATAGATTTTCCTTTAATTCTTCACCAATAATAGCTTCTCCACATGAAGAGCAGCTTTTGAATATATTATCAGGAATATTTACAACCTTATTAGATTGCTTTTCAGTTCTATACTCTAAAAGAACTAGATTATTCTTAAAATTCTTAAGCTTGGTTTTTCTTTCTTGAAATAAGTCTGTCATTGTTGTCTAGCTCCTTTTTGAAGTTCTCGATAAATCCTGTATTATAGTTTCCTGTGATGAACTCACCAGAGTGTAAAATCATATATTGGTAATCAAGATTAGTCTTAACTCCATCGATGATTAACTCCTCTAAAGCTCCCCTCATTTTTCTAATACATTCAAGTCTTGTTGGAGCGAATGTAATAAGCTTTAATATCATAGAATCATAAAATGGTGGAATCTCATAACCAGCATATACACAAGTATCAATTCTTACTCCCTTTCCACCAGGTAAATTCATAAATGTAATTTTACCAGGAGAAGGAGCAAAATCATTGTCTATATCCTCGGCATTGATTCTAACCTCCATTGCGTATCCAAGCTGTCTAACATCCTCTTGCTTGAAAGCAAGCTTTTGTCCATCAGCAATTCTAATTTGATTCTTAATAATATCAATATTAGTAACCATCTCAGAAACTGGATGCTCTACCTGAACTCTAGTATTCATTTCAATAAAGTAATAATTTTGATCTGAATCTACTAAAAATTCAATAGTACCAACGCTATCATATCCTACGTATTTAACTGCCTTAATGGCGTCGTTATACATATTTTCTCTAACATCATTTTTTAATTTAAAGCAAGGTGATTCTTCAATCATTTTTTGCTTTTTTCTTTGAACGGAACAATCTCGTTCAAGTAGGTGTATTGCATTACCATGCTTATCAGCCATGACCTGAACCTCAACGTGCTTTGGATCGATAAGTAGCTTCTCTATATACATATCTGAATCTCCAAAGTTAGCTTGAGCCTCAGCCTTTGCTGTATAGAATGCATCCTCAAATTCATCATGACTATTTGCAGTACGCATTCCTTTACCTCCACCACCATTGGCAGCCTTGATAAGAACTGGATAACCAATTGAGTCAGCAATCTTAAGTCCATCAGTAACTGAATCTACAATCCCCTTACTACCAGGAATAGTAGGAACTCCAGCCTTGATCATCATTTTCTTTGCTTGGCTCTTGTTTCCCATCTTGTCTATAACATCAGGAGTAGGTCCAATAAAGATTAGCCCACATGCAATTACAAGTCTTGCAAACTTGGAATTTTCAGATAGGAATCCAAATCCTGGGTGAATAGCATCACAGCCTGTTAAACAGGCTGCGTTAATGATATTATTCATATTTAAATAGCTATCCTTGGATTTTGGTCCTCCGATGCATATAGCCTCATCAGCAAGGCTTACATGAAGAGCCTTTTTGTCAGCAGTAGAATATACTGCAACAGTCTTGATACCCATTTCCTTACAAGCACGGATAATTCTAACAGCAATCTCACCACGATTTGCGATTAAAATTTTTTGTATCATTATTAATCTCCAATTATAATAATAGTTTCATCGTATTCAACTAAATCATCATTAGCTGCAAGAATCTCAAGTACAGTACCATCGCATGGTGCCTTAATTTCATTCATTACCTTCATAGCTTCGATTATGCAAAGAGTATCACCCTTCTTAACCTTCTTACCAACAGTAATAAATGGATCCTCACCCGCTTGCTTTTGTGCATAATAAGTTCCTACAACAGGAGACTTAATCTCAACACCCTTTACCTCAGGCTCAGCAGGAGCAGAAGCAGTAGCAGCCGCTACTGTACCAGCTGGTCTTTCTACGATTACACTTTCTTCATTTTTTTCTAATTTAATCTTTATATTATCAACCTCTAAATCTAGCTTAGAAATCTTTGCTGATTCAAAGATTTTGATAATCTTTTCAATATCATTTATCATAAGTAAAACTTAAATTAAGCTTGTTTACTTTCTAGAAGCTTAACGATATCTCCTACAGTCTTTAAATCAGCCATTTCTTCATCCTCGATAGTTACATCGAACTCTGATTCTAAAGCCATAATGATTTCAACTGAGTCTAGTGAATCAATTCCTAAATCCTCTCTTAAATTAGCTTCAAGAGTTACCTTCTCTGAATCTACATTACTAGTTTCTACTAAAACTTCCTTAATTTTTTCTAACATTTCATTTTCTCCTTGATTTAATAAATTTTTTTGGTAAAATGTTGATGTGTCAACAAAACCGACATAATTTTATCTTAGTTTTGTTGATATGTCAACATATTTTGTAAAAATAACTTAACATTTTTCACAAAAAGTCAAAAAAGGAGCAAAACATGAAAAAAATAACTATATATGATATTTCATTATCAGCAATATTATTAGCATTATTAATAATAGGATCAAAAATAACAATACCACTAGGATTTATAAGCCTTACTATGCAGCTACCTGTAGTATTTTTAATAATCTTTTTAACAAAGAAGAGGTTATCTGTATTAATAGTAGCTACATATTTAATATTAGGATTAGTAGGACTTCCTGTATTTTCAACAGGTGGAGGATTCTCTTACATCTATAAGCCATCCTTTGGATTTATAATTGGATTCTTAGTTGCGGCTATTGTATGTCCTAAATCTGATACTGTTTTAAAGCTTATAATATCTATTTTTGTTGGTATGCTAGCAGTATATGTAACTGGTTCAGTATATATGTATATGATACTTACATACTATATGAATAAATCAGTTACAGTTATGTATGTGCTAGATGCTGCTGTATTCCCATTCCTAGCTAAGGATATTATATGTGCATATCTAGCAGCTGTGCTTGCATATAGACTAAAAAATATTGTTTCATATGAGCATTTATTTAATAGACAAAATAAAGAAGTAGAAAGTCAAAATTAGTGATAAATAGTAAAAAATACCTCAGTCGTATAACTGAGGTATTTATTATTTTTTTAATCTTTCTGTAATTTTCTTTGCGATGCATTCTGGTACATATCTAGAAATATCTACACCAAATGCGATTAATTCCTTTATAGAAGAAGAGGATACAAATTGTGTTCTTGTAGATGGGAACATTAATAATGTTTCTACATTAGGATTTATATCTCTATTAAATTGATATAATTGAAATTCATTTTCATAATCTGCATAATTTCTTAAGCCTCTTATGATTGTTGGAATATTGTTATCCTCACAATATTTAACAACTAGATCAGAGGAAGAATAAACCTTTACATTAGGAAGATTCTTACAAGCCTCAGCAATCATATCAACTCTTTCTTGAATTGTAAATGTTGACTTCTTATTTACATTATAAGAAACAAGCACATGTAATTCATCAAATTGCTTTGATGCTCTTTTTATAATATCATAATGACCATTTGAAATTGGATCAAATGATCCTGGATAACAAGCTTTTCTCATATATATCACCAAATATAATTATATATTATGTAAGGTAATAATTCAATTAA
>JAZRVY010000045.1:0-3449 GCA_045599405.1 Anaeroplasmataceae bacterium | reverse complement strand
TATCAGCATTTCTAATAGTTGATAATCTATGAGCAATTATAAATGAGGTTTTATTTTCCATTAAATTATTGAAAGCCTTTTGAACCATTACCTCTGTACGAGTATCAATATTTGAGGTTGCTTCATCTAGTATTAATATTTTACTCTTTCTTAGCATCATACGAGCAATACAAATAAGCTGCTTTTCTCCTATAGATAATCCTATATCATCAGATACTATAGTATTATATCCATCTGGTAAATTTCTAATAAAGGTGTCTGCAAATGCCATTTTAGAGGCCTCATAAACCTCAGTGTCAGTAGCTTCTAGGTTTCCGTATTTGATGTTATCAAATATAGTACCCTTAAATAGCCATGTATCCTGAAGTACCATTCCTACCTCATTTCTAAGTGAATCCCTATTAAATAAATTAATCTTATTATTATCAATTAAAATATTACCATTAATAGTATCATAATATCTCATAAGTAAATTAATCATAGTTGTCTTACCACATCCTGTAGGTCCTACAATAGCTACCTTACTTCCTGGGTTAATTTTAACATTAAGATTTTCAATTAAAGGCTTATCATCTAAATACCTAAATTCAACTGATTTAAATTCAACACTACCCTTTGTAATTGAAATATCATCATATTTCTTTTCATCAACAATTTCAGATGCGTCAATAAATTCAAATACTCTATGAAGTGATGCAAAGGAATTTGTAAGCTCAGTTGCAACTGCTGATATTTCATTAAATGGCTTTGTATATTGCTTTGAATATGACAAGAAGGCAACAAGCCCTCCAACTGTGAATGCTGTTTGTGGATTCTTTACAATATATAATGCTCCTATAGTTGCTACACTTGCATATACAATATTATTTACAAGTCTAGTGCATGGGTTAGTAAGCGATGATGCAAACTGTGCCTTAAATCCTGCATGATATAATCTAGAATCAATTTCTTTAAATTTATCTACATTATCATTTTGATGATTATAGGCAATTACTGTTCTTTGATTTTGAATCATTTCATTTAAAAATCCTCCCATTTCACCCTTGATTTGAGCTTGATCTCTAAATGTTTTGTGATTACGCTTGGCTATAAACATAGCCACAAATAGGCTAAGTGGTGTAAGTATTACAACCACAAGACCAATTTGCCATCTTATTGTCAGCATCATTACAATAGTTACAACTATAGTAATAATTCCTGTTAGGGATTGTGAGAATCCTTGTAGTAATCCATCACTTATAG
Source organism: Anaeroplasmataceae bacterium (assembly GCA_045599405.1). Taxonomy (GTDB): domain Bacteria; phylum Bacillota_I; class Bacilli_A; order Acholeplasmatales; family Anaeroplasmataceae; genus UBA3206. The sequence goes on along the minus strand of JAZRVY010000045.1, from coordinate 2,207 downwards.
TTTCTGTATCACTTACTATTCTAGTAAGTAAATCTCCACTTAAATGACTATCTAGATATTTAACAGGAACCTTTAGCACCTTATTAAAGGCGTCTATTCTTAAATCCTTAACAATCTTATAGGTAATCTTATTTAAAAGTGAATTCATTATAAATCCAAATATAGCTCCTGTAACTACTACTATTAGCAATAATATTACAGTTAATTTAATATCAGCTATTTTAAATGTAGCTGGTATTATATATTTATCAATAGCCTTACCTACAAGCTTAGGAGCATATAATGTAGCTGATACATATATAATTGCAGAAAGGAATGCGAAAAATAAAGAGAATTTATATTTTCCTGCATAACCTAATATTCTTTTAAAATCATTATTCTTTTTCATCAGCAATTCCCCCCTTCATAATCTTGGGAATCACTAATTTCTTTATACACACTACAATCCTTAATTAGATTATCATGTGTACCCATTCCTACTATTTTTCCATTATCTATAACTAAAATCAAATCACAATTAGATATTGATGATACTCTTTGAGATATTGTTATAACAGTTTTATCTAGCTTTGATATCTCGGCTCTTAAATTTGATTCTGTCTTAAAATCTAGAGCTGAGTATGTATCATCTAATATTAAAATATTACTATCCTTGATAAGGCCTCTTGCGATAGATAATCTTTGACGCTGACCTCCAGATAGATTCTTTCCACCCTGATATAAGAATGTATCAATACCCTTTTCCATATTGCTTACAAAGTCATAGGCTTGACTCATTTTTAAGCTACTTATTATTTCCTCATCTGTGGCATTTTCCTTTCCCCAAAGGATATTTTCTTTAATAGTACCACTAAATAAGCTAGCTTTTTGGCTAACTAAGGAAATATTATCTCTAATAAAGGATTCCTTATATTCCTTGATATTTCTACCATATAAATATAAGCTACCATCAGATACATCATAAAAACGATTAATAAGATTAATAATTGTAGATTTACCAGAGGCTGTAGATCCTATAATTCCTACACTCATTCCCTTTTTAATTTCAAAGGATAAATTACTTACAGAATTTACACTACCATTATATGAGAATGATACATTATCAAATGATATAACAACATCCTCATTAGTACCCTTGTCATATATACCAAATCTTATTGATGAGGTAGTATTAAAGACCTCATTTATACGTCCTGCTGATGTTGAGGCCTTCGTATATAGCACTACAAGTGAGGCTACTACTATTACAGCTAATTGTATTTGAATAAAATAATCATAAAGACTTGTTAGATCACCTTGATTTAAATTACCAATCTTAAATTCATTACCACCTAAATATAATAAGATAACTATGGCTATATTAGTAATTATAAATGTCATAGGATTAAGTAAGGCATTTACTCTACCAAGTAATACATTTATCTTTGTTAGTGATATATTATTATCAACAAATCTATTATATTCATATTTTTGTCTATTATAGGCTCTAATAACTCTATTACCAGATAAATTCTCCTTAGTTATTGTAGTTACATCATCTAAGGATTTTTGAGCTCTTTTAGAAATAGGAATAGATATTCTCATTACAATAAATATAACTAAAGCTAATAATATTGATGCTGATAGGAATATAGTACCAGCCTTAATACTAACAATAAATGATAATACAGTCGCTCCTATCATTAAAAATGGAGCTCTTACAACAAGTCTAATTAGCATTGCTGCACCCTGCTGCAAATTATTAATATCTTGATTCATACGAGTTAGCAATGTAGATTGTGAAAATCTATCAAGCTCCTTGTATGATAATGTATTTATATGAGTATATAAATCATCTCTAAGCATAGTACCAATTCCCTGTGAGGCTCTTGATGCAAGATATTGGCAAATAAGTGCACTACAAAGACCAACTATCGCAAATAAAAATAAAATACCACCCATTATTAAAATATAATTGTATCTATCTGATTTAGATACCAAGTAGCTTAAATCAGTCTTATATAATAAATGATCTATTTTATCTAGCTTATTTTCGTTTAATCCAACATTAATCATTCTAGCAATAACTAATGGAACTAATAATTCAAAAATAGCTTCAATTAGCTTGAAGATAGGTCCAATAATTAAATGTCTCTTAAAATGTTTAAAATATTTACGATATAGTTTAATCATCAAACTCACCTCCATTATTAATTATAGCATAATTA
>JAZRVY010000044.1:0-3962 GCA_045599405.1 Anaeroplasmataceae bacterium | reverse complement strand
GATTTAAAATCTAATGGAAATGACTTTAAAATCATTTCTATAAAGGCCAGATTATAAATACCTATATCAAGTAAGGCTCCTCCACCTAAATTGGATTCAAACTTTCTTTTCTTTCTATCAGGATTAGTATCAAATCCATAATTAACACTAATCTCCTTTATATTACCTATAGTATTACCTTTAATTAATTCACTTATCTTTCTATATGCTGGTAAAAACTCTATCCATAGAGCCTCCATGATAAAGAGATTATGACTACTAGCATAGTCATATAGCTCCATAGCTTCTTTATCATTTATTGTAAATGGCTTTTCACATAGTACATTCTTACCATTTTTTAAGCACATCATAGAATTTTGATAATGTAGGCTATTAGGAGTTGAAATATATACAATATCTATTTCATTATCCAAAGCTAGCTCCTCATATGATCCATAGGCTTTTTTAATATTATATTTATTTTTAAATTCTATAGCCTTATTAATATCTCTTGAAGCACAAGCTACAAGAGTCTCTCCCATCTCATTTATAGTTTTAGCAAATTTATTAGCTATATTTCCACATCCAAGTATCGCAAAGTTCATATTAAATACCTCTATTTCTATATTATCATATCTAAATTAAAAAAACACTTATTTGATTTGTTTATAAGAAATTCAGAGCGACTTTTTTGGATTATAAAAAAATATCCACTAAAGTGGATATAATTTCATATGCCAAAATGCTTATTTCTTATACTTAAATATAGGAAGATACTTACATACCTTCTTTTGATAATCCTTATACATAGGATATTTAGATGATGATATTATTTCTGCCATCATACTACTTCCCATAAATAATAATATCAGCATTCCAGCTCCAAAGAAGCTGTAATTAATAATACTTAAGCCACCAGCTATACTAAAGATATATAGTGATACCCAAGTAGCTTGCTCACCAAAATAATTTGGGTGTCTACTATATTTCCATATACCTGTAGTATTAAATCCTAGATTGTATGGTTCTTCTAACTCTTCTAATTTTTTACCAGATTTAATCATTGCCCATTTTTTGGATTGGAAGTTCCATTGCTGTCTGTCAGCAATAAACTCAAGCAATATAGCCAAGCCACAGCAAACAACAGCTACTATATCAATCCAATTAAAGGCTTTAGCACTTTCCATTACTGCAAGTGATGGAACAATAGTTAAAAATACTAAAACATTTTGGTAAATAGATATAAATATTAAATCAAATAATGCCCACACTATTTTAGATTTGAAATATTTACTATTTCTAAGTATTACCCAACGGTAATCCTCTTCTCCTGACCAAAACCTAATAGAGTAGGCTCCCTTTTTAGCAAAGTTATATGTAAGTCTAGCTCCCCAGATTGTAGCAACAATAGCCATAATAACTAATCTTATATTCCAATGTCCCATACCAGCAATTATCCATGTATATATTGCTGGTAGTATAGACCATAGCTTGTCCATTTGGCTATTATTTCTAGTAATCTCTCCTACTATAAAGCAATAAGATATACTTACTAATAATACTATACCTAGTACTAATAAAGTATCCTTTTGTAAGCTACTAAATCTTACATCTTTAATTATAAACATAACTATACTACTAACAATTATAGCTAAAGCTATAAATGCAGTAATAATTGTAGATAATATATTTTTCATAAGTCACCGTTAGTCTTCATTATTAAATCTAATACCATAATATACATTTTTTGTGACAATGTCAGAACTGCTGAAAAATAATGATTTCCATTCACTTTCAGTACCAGCATAATTAATTCGCGCAGAAGCAATCCCTGTGAAATTACCGCTATAAATCACATGTACTGTTTTGGGGATATATATCGTTGATACATTTAGATTTTTTATAGCATTTAAACCTATACACAATTCCTTATTTAGATACTTCTCTGGTAAAATCAATAGACCATTCGATGGCATATGATCAATCGCTGTTACAAATGTGTATAAATCTGTGCTAGTTGTCGAAAATCTTATGCATGATTTTGTTACTCCAAACAAATTAATATCCGATGTAACACGAGTTGAACTAGTGAATTGTATTCCGTATAATCTATCAATGCACCATGTATCACAATATTTTGTATAATCAGCAGATTCATAAACATATAGCGAATCAACAGTTCTTCCATCCTTAACCTTGCTTGAAAAAACTAATTCGTTATCAATGAAATAATTTATATTTCTATCTTCTCTTAGTTCATCAGGCGTTTCATATAAATAATATGTAATTTGATAATTATTTATTGTAAATAGCATTTTATACTTATCTGTGGTTATAGAATTAGGAATTGTTGATTCAAGACGTATGCTTGAATTCAGTTCTGGTTCAATTATTAATTCACCTTCATAAGTCCAGTTAAAGTTCACTTTATACTTAGCTCCCGTAGATTCTTTTATTACTGTCTCATTCTTAATTTTGTATGCTTTTTCTTTGTAGGTTTTATTTGTAATTTTCAATTCAATTGAAACATTATAATTATCATACCCAAAGCAATATGATTTTTCAATTTCTATTTTAATTTCATTATTTTCTATTGGGTCGCTATCAGTATATAAAACATATTTTGATTTTACATTACTAGAATCAGATCCACATCCAACCAGCATAGTAAACAAAAGTATAAATATTAGCAATCCAAAAGATTTAAAAAATTTATTATGCATATAATTCTCCACTTTTTATATAGATAAATAAATTTCTATAATTTATTATACTTTGTAGATACACCTTTCGCTTTTTCAACTGGATATTTCTTTTCAGTTTTATCCATTTTTGCATTCATTATATCCACTATATCTAAATTAAGAACTTGAGACATTTGTAAACAATAATTCATTACATCGGCTAATTCTTCTTTTACATCATCTAAATTAGCAATATTATTCCATTGATAGCATTCTAATAATTCATTAGCCTCAATGGATATTGATTTAGCAAGATTCTCAGGAGTATGAAACTGACCCCAATCTCTATCTTTATTAAATTTATCGATTCTTTGTAATAATTGTTCTAATCTATCCTTTTTACATTCACCATATGAAAGTATGTCAATTGCAATTTCTTGGCTCATCTTATTTTGCCATGTGAATACACCTTGACCATTATCTCTTAAATATTTACAATTAAAATCATTATGACTAATGAATCTTAATAATTCTAATCTCATAAAAAATTTACTATTATTATCGATATCGTTTATTCCCAAATCGCAATCATTTTGGTTTGCAGTATCACAAGCATTTAAAATTTGAGTCACCTTAGTGATGTATTTAATGGCATTTACTCCATTTGATTGATATATAAAACATATATCTCCGCATTCAGCTTTGATATTATTATTCATATGCCAATCACAAAAACCATATTTTTTAAAGCACTTATCTAAATCCCATAACTTAGGATTATATGGTATAAAATAATAATTTATCATGCTATTCAATAATCTCCTTATTAAGCATCTTAGCCATGTATTTCAATAAAGCTTTATCCTCGCAATAGATATAGCAACCCTTTTGTCCTCTAGATAATAATGTTCTATATGTATTTCTTATAATTCTATCAGCTAAAGCATAATTATTAGTAGTTCTTATACCTTTTAATGAGTTATCGGTTTTGGCTCTTTTTAGATAATCAGTGATTACTCTTCCATTCTCATATCTTAAATCCTTGCCAATGATTACACCGCAGTAATCAAATTCTAGGCCTTGTGATGTATGAATACATCCAACCTCTGGAAATGATTTTTCATCAATAGCCCATGTAGATGTATTACCAAAATTCCATTTAGCTTTAAAATTATTTTCAAGCTCAATATCATATTCATCTGATTGTGGATTCTTCTTTGTAATCCAATTATAGCAATATCCAGCAAGCATTCTTGACTTATTATTAATATTATTCTTTTCTTTTAGTGCTTCTCTCAT
>JAZRVY010000043.1:0-10942 GCA_045599405.1 Anaeroplasmataceae bacterium | reverse complement strand
TAAAGAGTATTTATTGAATTACTAAATTATAAATTATATAATTTATGTATATATCAATTAAGAGAGGCTATTATGAATGTATATTTAATAGGAATGCCAGGGTGTGGAAAATCTACCATTGGTAAGAAACTTAAAAAATTAATAGGATATAATTATGTTGACCTAGATAATTATATAGAAAAGCTTGCTGGAAAAACTATTCCTGAAATCTTTTCTAGCGAGGGTGAGGCTAAATTTAGAGAGCTAGAGCAAAAGGCCCTACTTGATTTTAAGAATGAGGATAGCTATGTTATTTCCTGTGGTGGTGGAATTATATCTAACCTAGAAAACAAAAATCTAATGAACGGTAAGGTAGTATTTATAGATGTATCTATTAAGGAGCTAGAGAAAAGAGTAGCTATTAAGGGTGCGGATGCTAGACCAATGTTTAAAACAAAGACTGTAAAGGAATTATATGATGAAAGAATTGATAAATATAATTACTTTAAGGATATAACTGTTAAAAACAGAAATATAAAGAGGTGTCTAGCAGACATTGTAAATGCGATTGGTATTAAGTTAAAGAAGGTTTTGGTTATTAATGGTCCTAATTTAAATATGCTAGGTAAAAGACCTAAGGAGCATTATGGATCACTTACATTAGATGAGATTAATAGCTTAATTAAAAAGGAAGCTGATTATAAGCTTCAGCTAGAATTCTATCAATCTAATTATGAGGGTGATTTAGTAACTAAGATTCAAGAGGCAGTCTTGAAGGAATATGATGCAATTGTAATTAATCCTGCGGCATATACTCATACATCAGTTGCTATTCATGATGCACTTGAAATGTTTAACGGAATCAAATGTGAGGTTCATTTATCTAAGGTAGATGAAAGAGAAGGATTTAGACGCATTAATTATGTTAGAGAGGTATGTGATTGCTGCTTTGCTGGAATGTTTGAGCAAAGCTATGTAGAAGCTATTAAATATTTAAAAAATAAATTAAATGTGCTATAATACTTTATGTATTAAAAATAGGTAATAAAGAAAAAAGGAGAATCCACGATTGTTAATTATTTGAGCCTTACCTAGGACGTTGAGGTAATTAATAAATGTGGTATTAAAGAAATTGGACACGTATCTGACGAATATGATTTTAACATCATTTACTAATAGTGAGGCTATTAAGCTTTCTATAATTATTATTTGTATTTTCCTATCAGCATTCTTTTCAATGTCTGAGACTGTTGTAAGCAGTGTATCAGAGGTTAAGGTTAAGACTGCAGTTGAGGAAAGAAAATCAGGAAGTAAAAAGGCCTTAAATCTAATAGAAAATTATGATAGAACATTAACTACTTTATTAGTAGGTAATAATATTGTTAATACTTTAATGTCAATTTTATCAGTAGCATTATTTGCTGCATTTATAAAGAATAAGAATTATGTTGATTTAACAGCAACTGCAGTAATGACAGTCACATTATTAATCTTTGGTGAAATAATGCCAAAGACACTTGGAAAGAAATACTGTGAAACTATCATTTATAAGATTGCGGCTATTGTAAATATCATTTCTATATTATTATTCCCAATAGTAATAATCTTTAGAGGGATTCAAAAGCTATTTACTGGTAAAGAGGTAAAGGTTGAGGTTTCTGAAAATGAGCTTGAAAATATCCTTGATACAATGGAAGAGGATGGATCTATTGAAGCTACAGAGGTTGAGCTAATTAAAAATGTATTCGATTTAAATGATAGAACAGTAGAGGATATCATGATTCACAGAATGGATGTAACAGCATTTGATGTTGATACACCATTGTCTGAAATTAAAGATATATTACTAGAATCAATGTATTCGCGTATTCCTGTATTTGAAGGAGATAAGGATCACATTGTAGGTATATTAAATGAGCGAGATTTCTTAAATTTACTTGTTAAGAATAGGCCAATTAAGGTTAAGGATATAATGAGACCGGTTACCTTTGTAAGTAAAACTATGAAGGTAGGAGACTTAATTAAATTCCTTCAAAAGGAACAAACACATCTTGCTGTAGTACTTGGAGAGTATGGAGATACTCTTGGTATTGTAACAATGGAGGATGCACTTGAGGAGCTTGTTGGTGAAATCTATGATGAGCATGATGAGATTACAGCACCAGCTGATACTGTAATGATGCTAGAGGATGGATGCTATCTAGTTGATGGTGAAATATTTGTTGATGATTTATTTGAAAAGCTTGAAATTGGTCAAGCTCCAGAGGATACTCATCAAAAGCTTTCATCATGGCTATTTGAGCAAGGTGAGGAGCTACCAGAAATTGGTATGAAGCACACTATCGTAGATAACTTTACAAAGCTAAATGAAGAAACACAAGAATATGAGGATTATTCAAAGGATATAATCTTTGAAATAGATGAAGTAGAAGAAAAACGTATTAGTAGGGTTAAAATCACAATTGTTGATCATGTTGAACAACAAGATGAAGAATAAGTATTTATTTATTTAAATAAATTGTGATATAATTTATAAAAGAGGTATTTTAGTATGAAGCTAAATAACAAAGGTTTACTAATCGTCTTATCTGGACCTTCAGGTGTTGGTAAGGGAACAGTAAGAAAGGCATTATTTGAAATGCCAGGACATAATCTTGAATATTCAGTAAGTATGACAACTCGTGCTATGAGACCTGGTGAGGTTGATGGTAAGGATTACTATTTCGTATCTAGAGATGAATTTGAAAAGCGTATTGAGGATGGAAAGCTTCTTGAGCATGCAGAATTCGTAGGAAACTATTATGGAACTCCACTAGATAAGGTAGAGGATAAGCTAGCTCAAGGTAAAGAGGTTGTACTAGAAATAGAGGTACAGGGTGCACTACAAGTGCGTGAAAAATGCCCAGATGCAGTTTTCATTTTCCTAGCACCACCTAGCAAGCAGGCTTTATATGACAGACTTCACAGACGTGGAACTGAGTCTGAAGAAAAGATTAACGAGCGCGTTGAGAAGGCTAATAAGGAATTTGCGCTTGCATATAAATATGACTACATCGTAGTAAATGATGAGGTTTCAAATGCTGCAGATAGAATTATGGCTATAATTCGTGCTGAGCATGCAAAGACAGAACGTACAATTCATATGTACTTAGATTTAATTAATGAGAAATAAAAGGAGATAATATTATGGCAAAGAGAAATACAGAGGGAATGAGATACCCTTCAGTTGATAAGTTATTAGATAAGGTAGATTCAAAGTACAAGCTAGCTTATATTGCAGCTAGACGTGCAAGAGTAATTGAGGATGAGCAAGGATATATTGCTGAGGATATTAACTCAATTTGTGCAAAGCCAGTAGGACAAGCATTAGAAGAGATTTTAGCTGATAAGGTTAGCGTTGAATTCGCACCAGCTGATACAATCTTTACAAATGCACTTAACGAAGTTAAGGAAGAAAATAAGTAATTAAAAATAGCGATACTAGATATCGCTTTTTTAAACTTTAAGGAGGTGAGACTATGAATGATATTATCAAGCAAAAGCTTAAGCTTTTACCCGAAAGCAGTGGATGCTATTTAATGAAGGATAAAAATAATAAGGTAATATATGTTGGTAAGGCTAAAATACTTAAAAATAGAGTACGTAGCTATTTCATAGGCTCACATAATGCTAAAACCACATTACTTGTTAGTGAGATATGTGATTTTGATTATATAATGACCTCCTCTAATCTAGAATGCTTAGTATTAGAAATAAATTTAATTAAGCAATATGATCCTAAATATAACATCTTACTTAGAGATGATAAAACATATCCTTACATAGTACTTACTAATGATAAGGATCCTATGTTAAAGACAATAAGAACTCTTAATAAAAAGAAAATCAGAGGAAAGCTATATGGACCATATCCAAATGTAACTGCAGCAAGAAAAACAGTAGAAATGCTAAATAGATTATATCCGCTTAGAAAGTGTGAAAACATTCCTAAAAAGGAATGCTTATATTATCACATGCATCAATGCCTTGGCCCATGTATAAATTCAAATCCAATAGATTATACAGAATATAAAAGTAAAATCAATGCATTTTTAAATGGTGATACAAAGCATGTAGTGGCAGAGCTTACAGACAAAATGATGGCAGCCTCTAAGGAGCTAGATTTTGAAAGAGCTAAGGATTATAGAGATTTAATAGAAAACATTAAGCAAACAACTCAAAAGCAAATAATATCATCTAATGATTATATAAGTAGAGATATCTTTGGATTTTATGCAGATGAAAATGATATATCTATATGTGTTCTATATATGAGAGGTGGTAACCTAGTTCAAAACTATTATACTAACTTTCCTATTATAGGAGACATAAGTGAAGCTATAGCTTCATTTATGCTACAATTTTATGAAAATGATAATATTAAGCCAAAGGAAATATTAATATCAGAGGAATTTATCCCAGAGGATATAAAGGAAATACTTGAGGTGGATGTAATAACACCTCAAAAGGGATTAAAAAAGGAATTGGTAGAAATGGCAAATAAAAATGCCAAGGAATCTCTAGAAAACCAAAAGACAATCTATAGGAATAAGGTCTTATCTAGTATAGAAACAATAGAGGAGCTAGGTAAAATACTTGGTATAGATACTCCATATGTAATGGAGGCCTTTGATAACTCAAACCTATATGGAGAATATCCTGTAAGTGGAATGGTTGTATATAAGAATGGTAGGCCATCTCCATCAGATTATAGAAAATATCATGTAAAGAGCGTAAAGGGAGCCAATGATTACCAAACAATGAAGGAGGTAATCACTAGACGCTATACACGCCTAAGGGATGAAAATAAGCCATATCCAGACCTTATTGTAATGGATGGTGGAGAAATACAGGTTCATGCCTGTCAAGAAGTACTTAGAGAGCTTAATATTAAGATTAATGTTATGGGTATAAAAAAGGATGATAACCATAACGCTAATGTTATAGTTTTCAATGATAAAAATATTTCCTTAGATAAAAATAGTAAGGTATTTTTATTATTAGCTAATATATCCCAAACAGTTCATGACTTTGCTATATCCTTCTTTAGATCATCAAAGGCTAAGGGAATGTTTAAATCATACCTAGATGGTATTGAAGGCCTTGGACCAAAGGGAAAGGAAAAGCTTCTTAAGGCATTTTTGTCAATTGATAAGATTAGAGACGCTACCCTAGATGAGCTTCAGACTGCAGGAATTAGTGAAAAGGTTGCAATCAACGTAACTAAAAAATTAAATGGAATAGAATAAGGAGAATATAAAAATGAGAAAAAATTTTAAAGCTAACCCATGGTTTTACCCACTACCAGTAATTATTATTGGAACATATGATGAAAACAATAGCCCAAATGCTATGAACGCTGCATGGGGTGGAATTGTTGATTATGATAAGGTACAGCTAAATATGACAGCTGATCATAAAACTTCATTAAATATGAAGGCAACAAACGCATTTACTCTTAGCTTTGGTACAAAATCAACTGTAGCTGCATGTGACTATGTTGGTATTGTATCTGGGAATGATGTAGAAAATAAATTCCAAAAAGCTGGATTCACAGCTACGAAAAGTGATGTAGTTAACGCTCCAATTATTAATGAGCTACCTATGACATTAGAATGTGAAATTGTTAAATATTCAGTAGAAGGAAATGATCTTACAGTAATTGGTAAAATCGTTAATATTTCAGCTGATGAATCAATACTTACAAATGGTACTATTGATTATAAGAAGATGGAATGTATTACATACGATCCTGTAACTCATAACTATGTTGAGCTAGGAAATAGCGTAGCTAAGGCTTTTAACATTGGTAAAACATTAAAATAGTTATTAAAACTATAATTGTAATAAATTTATGTTATAATAGATTTGGTGATATATTATGACATTACAACAGCTAAAATACGCAATAGCTATTGCTAATTATGGTTCTATGAATGAGGCTGCAAGAGAGCTTTATATCTCACAACCAAATTTAACAAAGGCCATAAGAGAATTAGAAGATGAAATGAAAATTTGTATATTCAATAGATCTAATAAGGGAATTCAAATAACTAAGGATGGAGAGGTCTTTTTAGGATATGCAAGACAGGTTGTTGAGCAAGCTACAATGCTAGAGGAAAGATATAAGGAATCTAACTCTGTAAAAAAGGAATTTTCTATATCATGTCAGCACTATAGCTTTGCAGTTAAGGCCTTTAATGACTTAATAGAGGAAATTAATTCAAGCTCATATGATTTTTCTATAAGAGAAAGTGAAACATATCAAATAATTGAGGATGTAAAAACCTTAAAAAGTGACTTAGGTATCATTTATTTAAGTGATTTTAATAAGGATGTTATATCTAAAATATTAAAGGAAAATAATTTAGTATTTAAAGAATTAAAAAAGGCACCTGCTCATGTCTTTATAAATAAAGATCATCCACTAGCAAATAAAAAGCACATTACACTTGATATGCTAGAGAATTATCCATATTTATCCTTTGAGCAGGGAGAACATAATTCCTTTTATTTTTCTGAGGAAATATTATCAACAATTCCTCATAAGAAAAACATAAGAGTAAGAGATAGAGCCACACTATTTAACTTCGTAAGAGGATTAAATGGATATACAATAAGCAGTGGAATCATTGATTCAAAGCTAGATCCTGATATTGTATCTATTCCATTAGATACAAAAGAGGTAATGACAATAGGTGTAATAACACTTGGAAATAATACCTTGAGTGAAATTGGAAATAGATATTTAAAAAAATTAATAGAAAGATTACAATAAGATGTACTTTATAAGTACATTTTATTTTTTTTATAAAAAGTAGTATAATAAAATAAATATATTAGTCAAAAGGAAGTGATATTCATGAAAAAGCCACTTAAGGTTGTATTGCACTTTGTTATATGCTTATTTTTACTTGCTATATTTTTTATTGCTATTCGTGTATATCAATTCAATTATAATAAAAAGGATACTAATACCGATTATTTAAAAATGACTGAAATGAAAACTTTCTGGGTATGGGTATCAGCACTAGTATCAGTTGTTATTATTTCGGTATTAATATTCTCATTTAAAACTCATGAATATAGACTTCAAGCAAAGCTAGAGCAAGCAAAGGAAGCTAATTATATTGCTGCTGGTCAAAAGCATATGATGCAAGGAACATTAATAGTAGATATTAAAGCTAAGGAATATAAATATCTTACGGATTGGTCTAATCCTGATACTATAGAGGAATCTGGGGATTATGAAATATTTAGAAAATATGCATCAGGTGTTCAAATAAATGATGATGAAAAGGAAAATATATATAGCTTACTTTCATTAGAAAATATAGAAAGAACACTTCGTACAACAAATATATTTAAATTTTCATCACACATAAATAAAGAGCAAGAAACATGGAATCAGGTTAGTATTATATGTGTTGAAAGAGATGAAAGTAATAATCCTTTAAAAGCCCTGATAACAAAAAATAATGTTACTGAATCTATAAAGGAAGAGGAGCATAAAAATAAGATAATTAAAATTAATAGTCAGGTTGCTGAAGGTTTATCTAAGGAGTATACCTCAGTATTTATGGTTGATTATGAAAAAAGAACTATAGAGCTATTTAATACAACAGGTGATGATCCTGTTGTGGTTAATGGTACAGATACACCATTTACAGAGGCTATTGATAAATATATAAATTTATATGTTCATGTAGATGATAAGGAAAGAATGAGAAGAGAGCTGTCTGAGGATAACATTATGTCCCATTTATCTGATGGCAATTATTTCATTAGCTATAAGCGTGTTTATAATAATAAGCTTGAATATTGTGTATTTAACTTTTCTTTAATTATTAACGAGGATAATAGAAAAACAATAGTAGTAGGTCTAAGAAATGTTAATGAGGATGCTCAAAAGGAAATTAGACAAAAGGAAATGCTAGAAAAAATCCTTACTGAGCAAATCATGTTTGATGTTTTAACTGGCATTTATAATAGAGATGAATTTATTGCTAGAGCTAAAAATTATATCTCTAATAATGAATCATATATACTTGAATTTGATATAGATAAATTTTCTATCTATAATGAATATTTTGGTAATAATGAGGGTGATAATCTCCTAAGGCATATTGCAAATAGTCTTGTAAAAATTAGGGAGAATCATTATTCTAAAATAATTTATGCTAGACTTGCTAATGACCATTTTGGTGTTGTAGTTAATGGAGATATCAAGGATGTAGAAATGGTAGTAGACCTACTTAAGGCTATGGTTGAATCATATACTAAGTATTTTGATATTAATTTATCTATAGGAGCCTACATGGTGACTGATTGTACTATATCTATAGAGCATATGCTAGATATGGCTAGAATTGCTAAAAAGGAAATCAAATCTATGTATGATAAGAAATATAGCCTATATAATGAATCTATGGCTATGTATCGTACAGAGGAACAATCTGTAATAAACAAAATGAATTCAGCCTTAGAAAATAAGGAATTCTTTATAGAGCTTCAGCCTAAATATAATGTCTTTGAAAATAAGGTTTGTGGAGCAGAGGCTCTAGTAAGATGGAAAAGGGATGGAGAAACTATACTTCCAGGTCACTTTATTCCAATCTTTGAAAAGAATGGATTTATAGCTAAGCTTGATATGTATGTTTGGGAGGAAACTCTAAAATACCTAAAATATAGAAAGGAAAATAATTTAAAGAGAATTCCTATTTCTGTAAATGTGAGTAGAGTGTTTTTCCAGATAAGTAACTTTACTGAGCAAATCATAGAGCTAGTAAAAAAATATGATATTGAGCCAGAGCTTTTAGAGCTTGAAATAACAGAAACATTATTTATGGCTGATATAGCTAAAGTTACATCAGCTATTAATAAGCTAAGAGCCTATGGATTTAAGGTTTTAATGGATGACTTTGGTAGTGGTTATTCATCACTTAACTCCCTAAAGGATATTCAGGTAGATATTTTAAAGATTGATTTAAAATTCTTTGAAAATAGTAATGAGCGTAGTATGAAAATTGTAGAGGCTGTAATAAATCTTGCACATTCTATTGGACTACTTGCGATTGCAGAGGGAGTAGAAACTATAGAAAATGTAGAAAGCCTAAAAAAGATGGGATGTAAAATGGCTCAAGGATATTACTATTCAAAAAGTGTATCCTTAGATAAATTTACTAAGCTATGCCAAGAGGTGTAATAAAATGAAAAAAATGCTTATAGGACTCACACTTCCTATACTTGCAGCTACACTATGTAGCTGTGATATAATTAGTGGAATCTTTATTGAAAAATCAGTACAACTTAATCTAGATTCAACTCAGGATGTATATTGTGAATCCCATAAGATAGATATTAGCAATTATCAAAAATACATCGACAAGGCCAAAGAGGATAGAGAATTTATGGATTCCTATGTTGAGAAGGATGACTTAGATGATTGGACAAGCTTTGTGCTAAGAACAAATGACTTTATAGATAATTATTATAAGCTCATGGATATGATAGGTATTGGTCAGGTAAAGGTTGATATGGGAGATATAAGCTTTACAGAGGATTATAATACTCTATATTCTGAGTTTAATAGCCTTGAAAGCTATATAACTAAGACCCTATTTAGAACAATTTGTGATAAGCCTAATTTCTTAAAAGAAATTTGTGAAGATTTAGATATGACAGTAGAGGAATTTGTCTCAAAATATGGAGCTACAGATATAGCTACAAATGAAGCTATAGTTGAAGCTCAAAGCCAAATAAATGCGATACAGCTTCCTTATAATTATGGTCAAGGAAAGACTAAGGAAGAAAGATATGAGGTTATTGAAAAAATAGTTTCTCTTAATAAAAGGCTAGCTACTTTAAATGGCTATGATAGCTATATGGATTATGCCTATCTAAAAGAATATAATAGAGATTATATGCCTTCAGCTACAAATGATTTTATTGAGTATTTAAAGGATTATATGATACCACTTGCAATGACTGCACGAGATCAATATGTAGCTACAGCTCAAATGCTGTCAACAGAGGATAATAAAAAAATGGTATCATATGCTAATGGATATTTTGGTACTAAAAAGGGTGATATAGATTCCTATATGGAATATATGGGCTCTAAGATGAATAATGTATATAAAAATTTATGGAAGACAGGGCATTATTATTTTAGTAATAAGCCTGGAGCTTATACTGGAGCCTATACATGGCTGTATTCATTTACAAAGGATATACCTTTAATGTACTTTGGGCCTGGATATCAAAATGTACCAACAATCGTTCATGAATTTGGACATTACTTTCAATTATCTGTAAATCCAGATATTGATTCACTTGATTTAAGAGAAGTACATTCTCAGGGTGATGAATGGTTATTTTATTCATATATGGCTAACAATAATTATAAGTATACAAATTGGTATGAGGCCTTTTATTGTAATAGATTATATTTGGATTTAGCCTCACTTATAAAATGTGCTAGTGTTGACATTATTGAACAAGAAATATATAAAAATAGCTATACAAAAAACAGTTATGATATAGCTGTTAACAATATGATAAGCACGTTATCAAATGATGATAGTAATACAAGAACCTTCCTAGAATCATTAAATATTGATTCATATTGGAATATGGTAGTAGTAGGATCTCCAGGATATTATATTAGCTATTCAATGAGCCTAGTACCAAGCTTAATACTTGGCTCAATGGCTAATGATGATATGAATAAGGCTAGAGATTGCTACCTAAAGCTTGTTGATAAGGATATTGTTGATGGATTTATAAATACCTTAAACAATGCTGGTATTAATAATCCATTTGATAAACAAACATATCAATATATGAAGGATAATTTATTAAAATAAGGAGAACTATATGTTATCTAGACTTAGGGATTATATTGTAAATAAATATAATTTAG
>JAZRVY010000042.1:0-5840 GCA_045599405.1 Anaeroplasmataceae bacterium | reverse complement strand
GGCTTAGAGAAATAATATCCTTGAATATATTCACATTCACATTCACTGAATAAATCTAAAGCTTCCTTTGTTTCTACACCCTCTACTACAATCTTTACATCAAGAGACTTAATCATATTTATTGTATGTATTAAGGCTCCTTTCATTTTTTCATCTGACATTGAGTCTACGAATGTTTTGTCAATCTTGATTATATTAAGTGGTAATAATGATATTCTCTTTAAATTAGAATATCCTGTACCATAATCATCAAGTGAGAATGTAAATCCTTCCTTCTTAAGCTTATTAATATTTCTATTCATAATCTTTTCTGAGAATGGATCTGCAGTTTCTGTTATTTCAAGATTAATTGAGTCTGGATTAATTTTATATTTCTTTATTAGCTCCATTACTCTTGAAAAGAATCCACTCTTTAGGCATTGTACTGATGATAAATTAACCTCAATATATTCAAGACCTAAAGCTTTAAATTCATCACTTGAAATAAATTTACATACCTCTTCTAGAACAAACATACCTATTTTATGAATATATCCATTCTTTTCAGCATATGGAATGAAGACTGCAGGTGATATAAATCCATATTTTTCATCCTTTAATCTTAGTAGTGCCTCAGCTGAATTAAATCTATTATTCTTTAAATCAAAGATTGGTTGATAGAATACCTCATATGAATTATTAGTAAATCCTCTTTCAAGGATTAGATTCATATCATTTTCTATCATTAAATCATTAATCTTTTTATATGTTGATAAATCAAATACAAAATCATTTAATGTTGTGTTTCTTGAGAAGTTTTCAACAACATTAATTGATGTTTGACTATCATTAATATCACCTGGACATGTAAATACCATTACATTAGTAAAGATATCAATATCTGTTTCCTTAACAGACACTGGTCTATTTAAGGCTTCCTTTAACTTATTAGCAATTAATCTTCTATCAGTAGATGATGAATTTTCAAAAGCAATTGCAAATCTACCGCTTCCCATTGAATAATAGTCTGCTCTCTTTAAAAGAGGCTTGCATGTTGCAGATATTACATTAGCAATTCCTTGTTTAAGAATAAGGATATCTATATAACCAAGCAATGTTCTAGCTGATTCGAAGTTAAGGGTATTAGTAATAATTAAAACTGAATTCTTTCTTGTGATTGCTGCTCTTCTTGAATCCTCAACAAAGGCATCATATTTTTTAAAGCCCGTATCATAATCTAGCTTATCCTCTGGTCTTTCTACAGAAATTATCAAGAAAAGCATAGCGATAGCTGTTGCGAACATCTCTAGCATTAGCTCAGGCTTTAGAGCTTGACCTATTACAGCTCCTACTGTTGTAGGATATATAGATAATGCACATATTAGCTTTTCATCTGTAAACATATTTCTAAATTTTACAATATAGACAGCTCCATATAAAAGATATAGCATTGGAAGTATGTAATATAAAACCTTTAAATTACCTGACTCTAGGCTATATTCTCCAGCAACCTTAGTATATTCAAATATACATCCAGTAAAGATATTTACTATTAATAATATTAACGAAGCAAATATCGGAATTAATAATATAACATTTAAAAATTTATGTCTTTTATAAATATGCTCAGTATCAGTAAGGCTTATTAGATATACACATAGCAATAATGCTGTGGCACTTCTTAAAAGCATATAAAAATATTCTGATACTTCATTAATAACAATAGGTACTCTATTATGTACTGATAAAATATCAAATATAGTATCTATAAAAGCTACCGAAAGCAATATTAAAAAGCATTTTCCAGAGCTTGTTTTATTCATTTTTCTATAAATAACAGCAAATAACAATACTAGCATTAATGCTACTGCAGCATAATCAAAGCTTATGTTATAACCCATAATATCACCCTCTTTGATATTATATATTATTCAAAATAATGAACTTTCTTATATATAGTATATATAAATACTATGTATAAGTCAAATATAGGGTTATTTGATAAATCATCGTAACATAAATTACATAAAATGGCTCAATATTTTACTGAGCCATTTTTTTATTACTTATTTATTTTTGCAAGATTAGCAAGTACCTCTTGGTATTGCTTTTCATAGTTTGCTTGCTTTTGCTTCTCAGCTTCAATCTTTGCTGCTGGAGCCTTTGATACGAATGCTTCATTTGATAGCATCTTTTTACTTCTTTCAAGCTCTGCCTCAAGCTTAGCCTTTGTCTTTTCAAGGTTGGCAATAACCTCATTGATATCAACTAAATCTGTAGTTGGAATATAAATTGTAACATTTTCAAGTACTACAACTACATTGTCAGCTGTTGTTGGATCTGATGTAGTGATAGTTAATGTTTCTGGGTTTGCAAATTTATTTAAATAAATTTCAGAATTCTTTAATGTATCTACTAATTGGCTGTTCTTACACTTTAATGTAATATTAATCTTTGCAGATGGTGCCTTATTAGCCTTTGCTCTTTCATTACGCACTGCAGTTATAATATCCATTACTACATTCATTGCAGCCTCGTTTGACTCAAAATCAAATTCAGGCTTGTATTCTGGCCAAGTTTCAATACAAATTGATTCTTTATCATGTGGAAGTGATTGATAAATCTCTTCTGTTATAAATGGTACATATGGATGTAGCATCTTTACAATAGCCTTAAGTACATATACAAGTACATTTTGAGTTAGATTTTTAGCTTCCTTGTTATCTGATTGTAAATCTAGCTTACACATTTCTACATACCAAGATGCGAAATCATCCCATACGAATCCATAAAGCTCTCTTGCAGCCTCTCCAAATTCATATTTGTCCATATTATAATCCACATTCTTAATAGTCTTATTAAGTCTATTTAAAATCCATTTAGAAGCTAAATTAAGCTTAGCCGGATCAATTGGAGCTTCTTCATATCCTTCTAGATTCATCATTACATAACGAGAAATATTCCAAATCTTATTTAGATAATTCCACGATGATTCAATCTTTGTTTCATCAAATCTTAAATCTAATCCTGGTGCTGAATTTGTTGTAAGGAAATATCTTAGTGAATCACATCCATATTTTGCGATTACATCAAATGGATCTACTCCATTACCAAGTGATTTAGACATTTTACGTCCTTCCTTATCACGAATAAGACCATGAATTAAAATATCCTTAAATGGAGCCTTACCTGTAAATTCAACTCCTTGAAATAGCATTCTTGCTACCCAGAAGAAAATAATATCATATCCAGTTACAAGTACATTAGTTGGGAAATATCTCTTAAATAATGGATGATCTTCGTTTGGCCAATTTAATGTAGAAAATGGCCATAGAGCTGACGAGAACCATGTATCAAGTACATCCTCATCCTGAACCCAACCATCACCAGGGCATTCAACCTGAACCTTAACCTCTTCATCCTTATACCATGCTGGAATTCTATGTCCCCACCATAATTGTCTAGATACACACCAATCTTGAATTGATTCAGGATCAAGCCAGTGCTCAAGTGTTTGCATAAATCTGTCTGGTACAAAGCGATATTCATTATTTTCTAGAACCTGCTTTGCAAGGACATCCATCTTTACAAACCATTGCTTTGAAAGTCTTGGCTCAACTACTACTCCTGTACGCTCTGAGTGTCCAACTGAGTGAATAATTGGTTCAAGCTTAACAAAATATCCTGCCTTCTTTAAATCCTCAATATAGTTCTTTCTACATTCAAATCTATCTTGACCTTGATATTTTCCTGCCATTTCATTCATTGTACCATCATCATTCATACAAAGTGGCATTTCAAGACCATGTCTAAGTCCTACCTGATAGTCATTAGGGTCATGAGCTGGAGTTACCTTAACCACAGATGATCCAACACCAATTTCTACATGCTCATCAGCAATTACAGGAATCTTAATATTAGTTAGAGGAATATATACCTCCTTACCAATTACATTTGTATATCTTTCATCTTGAGGATTAACCATTAATGCTTGGTCTGCAAATCCTGTTTCTGGACGTGTAGTAGCTATTGTTAAATATCCAGAGCCATCTGTAAATGGATAATTATAATGATAGAAGTTTCCTTCAATATCCTTATGCTCAACCTCAATGTTAGATAAGGCTGTTCTTGCTTGGCAATCCCAGTTAATAATTCTCTTTCCTTGATATAATAATCCCTTATTATATAGAGTAATAAATACGTGATTAACAGCCTTGTTTAATCCTTCATCTAGTGTGAATCTTTCCTTTGAATAATCAAGAGATAATCCAAGTGCTCCCCATTGGCTTCTTATAAATCCAGCATATTCTGCCTTCCACTTCCAAGCCTCCTCTAGGAACTTTTCTCTACCTAAATCATATCTAGATAATCCTTGCTCCTTTAGCTTAGCATCAACCTTAGCTTGAGTAGCAATTCCAGCATGGTCCATACCAGGTAGCCATAATGCGTCATACCCTTGCATTCTTTTACGTCTAATAATAATATCCTGTAATGTTGTATCCCAGCTATGTCCTAAATGTAGCTTACCAGTTACATTTGGAGGTGGAATAACAATAGTAAATGGTATTTTAGATTCATCTCCAGCCTCAAAGAATCCTCCCTTTAGCCAGAAATCATATTTACCCTCTTCTACCTCTTTAAAATCATATTTAGCCTTTAATTCCTTCATTATTTATACTTCCTTTCCCAGTCTTCCTTAGTCATACTATAAAACTTAACATCAATGATACTTTTATCATATAGAGCCTTATATTTTCTAAAAAGCCCATCATATGTAAGTCCTAAGGACTTAATAGTATTTTCACTTCTTATATTGTCTACGATATGGCACATTTCTATTATTGTAGCCTTAACCTTTTTAAATGCATATTCCATTAAAAGCTCACAAGCTTCCTTTGCATATCCATTTCCCCAATATTTAGGATTTAACGCAAATCCTATTTCATAGGCCTTAATCTTTTGTCTAATATGAGATGGATTAAGCTCTATTGAGCCTATAACCTTCTTTTCCTTTTTTAAAACTATTGCGAAGTTACCATCGCTAATAATTTTATTAAAAAGTATTTGCTCAGACATTCTTAGACTATCATGTGGCCTCCATCCTGCAGTAGGACCTACTAATGGATCCTTGCTAAACTCATAGAAATCATTTATATCAGAATTTTTAAAATCTCTAAGTAATATTCTATCTGATTCTAGCATAATGCCTCCTAAAATAAAAAAATCGCCCTTAAAAAGGACGATTGATAACCGTGGTACCACCTTATTTTATAGAAATAAATTCTACCTTAAAAGCTTATAACGCAGCTAACCGATATTAATTACTACTATTTCACTAATATAGCTCCATGACTACCTTCATTATAATCTCATAAAATACTTTCACCAGCCGTATTCTCTCTAAATAATCCTTTATAACTACTCTTCACTTCTTTGCCTATGTAAAAATAATATATTATTTTATCAAAATAGTCAATCAAAATTATATTAATTTTAATCTTCTTACACTATAAATAAACAATAACATAGAGCTACTATACCATACACTACCATTAGTACCTATACCAGTATTTGGATCTAGCTCTTGGCTAAGTGGATATTTATCATAATTATTTATATATCCCTCAACCCATTTAGAAAGGATATAATCATAATCCTTACTATATCCATAATCATCCATCCATAAGCTACATCTTAAGGCTATTAAAGCCTGTGAATAATATCCCCAGGAATTATCCATAATGTTAGGTACTTCATCAAGGGAAATGCTTGGAAATGGATAATTAGACCAAAATTCCTTTGGATTTTTTATATGATTATTATAAATATTATTGATTAATTCATCATCAAATCCTAGCTTT
>JAZRVY010000041.1:0-3041 GCA_045599405.1 Anaeroplasmataceae bacterium | reverse complement strand
TTAATTAATCTTTCCTTTTGTATTTCATAAGGTACATAAATCGTAATAATATAATCTACTAAATCATTAAATGAAGCCTCAAATAAAAGTGGAATATCTACAAATATAATTTCATCATTTAATGAATTAATTTTATTTCTTATTTCATTTTTAATAATAGGGTGTAGGATACTATTTAATCTATTTCTTTGGGAAGCATCATTAAAAATTAATTTACCCATAGCAGCTCTATCATATACACCATTTGAAAAATAAGCATCTCCAAATTCCTTATACACCGCATTATAGCCACTATTCCCCTTATTCATAAGGCTTTTAGCTATAGAATCACTATCTATTAAGTTGTATCCTTTTTTAATAACATAATCAGATATAGAGCTTTTACCACTAGCTATTGATCCTGTTATTCCTACTACTACCTTCATAGACTACCATTTTAACACTTATACTATTTCTTTTCAACCTTAAGTGTTTGACACTTAGGGCAATAATAAGTGCCCCTTCCATTAGTTTTATCCTTAATTAGTAATGTACTGCATATAGGACAAACCTCTTTTGTATGTACTAATAAATGCTTTTGATAGCTACCCTCAACACCTAGGCTTGAGGTATAGCTTCTTATTGTACATCCCTTACACTCAATAGATTTATTTAATACATTAATACTATGATTTATTATATTTCTACAATCCTCAAGTGTTATTAAATTACTGCTTGTATGAGGATTAATTTTAGATAAAAATAATACCTCATTTACATATATATTACCTAGTCCAGCAATATTAGATTGATCTAATAATACTGTTTTAATTGGTAATTTCTTATTATGAATTTTATTATATAATTCATTTTCATTTATATCCCATGGCTCACTACCTATTTCACTAAGTGGCTTAGTTGTATATAGATCTTTATCATTCTTAATTACCATGATACCAAATTTTCTTGTATCATGATATCTAAGAGTCATACCATTAGATAAATAAAAGATTATATGCTCATGCTTTTCTATAGGAGAGATAATATCCTTGTAATAATATTTACCCTCCATTCTTAAATGACTAACCATATAAATATTACCTATTTCAAATATTAAGGCCTTACCCTTACGATTTATACTATTGATAGTATTTCCTATTAAGGAATCCTTAAAATAATTAGTATCATTTAATATCATTTTAGAATAATTGATTTTAATATCAGTTATAGTAAGACCTATTATTTGAGTGCTTAAAACTCTTTTTACTGTTTCTACCTCAGGAAGTTCTGGCATATTACTTTACCTCATACCAATTATTTCCAAAGGAATAATCTACTAAAAGAGGTACTGATAGGGATATTGCACCCTCCATATCTCTTTTTACTATTTCTTCTATAAGCTTTTCTTCACCCTTATATACCTCAAGTACAATTTCATCATGTACCTGTACTAGCATTTTACTCTTTAAATGATTCTTTTCTAAATCATCAAAAATCTTTACCATAGCTAGCTTCATTATGTCAGCAGCACTACCTTGAATTGGAGCGTTCATTGCAGTTCTCTTTGCAAATTCTCTTAGCATATACATATTAGAATTAATATCAGGTATATATCTAATTCTATTCTTTATAGTTCTAACAAGTCCAAATTCCTTACAATATGAAATAGTATTATCCATGAATTCCTTTATTTCAGGATATATTTCATAATATTTATCTATATAGTTTTTAGCCTCTACATTAGAAATACCTACATCTTGAGCTAAACCAAAGGCTGAAATACCATATACGATACCGAAATTTACAGCCTTGGCTTTTCTTCTTTCAAGGTCTGATACTTCGGTTTTACCAAAGATTTCTTTAGCTGTTCTTGTGTGAATATCCTCACCATTATTAAAGGCCTCTATTAATCTCTTTACACCGGCCATATGGGCAAGGACTCTAAGCTCAACCTGCGAATAATCACTTGAAAATAATGTATAGTCACTTGAGTGAGGTATAAACATTTTTCTTATGTTTTTACCCTCCTGTGTTCTAATAGGTATATTTTGCAAATTAGGTTCTACTGATGATAATCTACCTGTTTGAGTTAAAGCTTGCTCATAAATTGTATGAACCTTACTATCACTAAATAAAGCATTTCTTATACCATCAATATATGTAGAATATAGCTTAGATACCTGTCTATAATCTAAGATAGCTGAAATAATAGGATGAACATTTATAATACTTCCTAAAGTATCGGCATCTGTGCTATAGCCTGTCTTTGTCTTTTTAGGACAAGGAAGAGCCATATGCTCAAATAGTACTACACCAAGCTGCTTAGGAGATAATATATTAAATTCCTCTCCTGCAAGTGAATATATTTCCTTTTCTTTGTCTATCATTTGACTCTTTAAGGCTTCCTCTTGTCTATTTAGCTCATTTGTATCAACCTTAAAGCCTCTATATTCCATATTAGCAAGCACTCTTGCAAGTGGCTGCTCCATAGAGATAAGTAAATCATATTGCTTATTCTTTTGTAGCTCTCCAATAATACTGTTTTTAAGTACATAAATAGCATTAGCCTTTTTCATTGCATGATTATATAAAAGAGTTTTATCCTCAGGAACTCTTAGCTTAGCTCCCTTACCATATACCTCTTGCTCAAAATATACATCACTAAAATTAAAATATGTAGCTATATTCTTAAACTCTGATGCTCCTATTGATGGATTTAGGATATATGCTGCTAGCATCATATCAAAATCAACACCATCAAAGTCATATCCCAGCCATTTTAGTAATACCGTTGATTTTTTATAATCAAATGTAGATTTATGATTTTCCTTATCTGATAGGAATAATTGTAAATCTATAGACATACCAATTAAATCCTTATCAATAATAAATCCACCAAGTCTATTTTTAATAGCTATACATAATAATTCATCCTTATGATAGTTTTGACCAATAGTTTCAAAATATATAGAGCTATTTGGTAATAATATTTCCTTTAAATCATAAGGATCTGTTATTACTGTATATTTCATATTTTCTTCTATTTTTTCTTCTTTATTTTT
>JAZRVY010000040.1:0-3936 GCA_045599405.1 Anaeroplasmataceae bacterium | reverse complement strand
CATGATAGAACCAAAATAAAATACCAATTCTAATCATTTGGACTTTGAATTTATCATCAAGTCCAAATATATCAAACCCATCATTTATTATTCGTTCAATTTCTCTAGTAAATAGTCTTTCATTTAATTTTAAAATTTCTTTCTTTGATCTAATAGTAGGTATATATTCATGAATTATTTTTTTCTTTACCAAAATAATTCATTTCGGAATATACATAATCAATATTATCTTCATTGAGCTCTATATCTACGAATTCATTTTCATGTAATAATGTAACTTTCAT
The DNA here is from genome assembly GCA_045599405.1 of Anaeroplasmataceae bacterium. Classification (GTDB taxonomy): domain Bacteria; phylum Bacillota_I; class Bacilli_A; order Acholeplasmatales; family Anaeroplasmataceae; genus UBA3206. The sequence goes on along the minus strand of JAZRVY010000040.1, from coordinate 3,652 downwards.
ATAATATTCTCCTTACTATCTAGTAACAACATAATTTGAAGCTTCAAAATGAGCTTTTTCAATATCAATACTTGATGGAATTGGTAAGTTATCCCATGAAAAATTTTGTCCAACAAAATTATTATACATATTTAATCTAAGAATTTTCATTTCTTCTTTCTTATTTTATATATCTTTTTTCATACTAATAGGAGGCAATGCCTCCTATTTTTTATTTAACTAAACAATTTTCAAGAGCTTCGATAATTGCGTGCTTATCCATATTATGACCGATGATAACTACACGTTCTTCTCTATCTCCATATTCCTTATCCCAATTCTTTGCGATTTCAGGATTTTCTTCAATCATTTCCTTTTGCTTTTGCTTTGGTGCAGATGCTACCCATCTACCCATTTCAGATAATGTCTTTTGCTTTCCTGATTGCTCAAATAGATATGCCATATCTCTTTCTGTTGAGAACCATACCATACCCTTTGCACGAATAATTGACTTTGGCCAATTTTCACTTACATATTCTTCAAACATTAATCTATCAAATGGCTTTCTTGCTTTAAATACAAAAGTATCAATACCATACTCTAAGGCCTCACCCTCTCCATGATGGTGGTGATGGTGATGATGGTGGTGGCAATGGTGCTCATGATCATGGTCTTCATCTTCGTCATCATGATCGTGGTGGTGATGACATTCACACTCTGGATCGTCGCATTCTTCATCATCATGATGGTGATGACATTCGCATTCTGGATCATCACATTCCTCGTCATGATCATGATGATGCTCATGCTCGTGTTCATGCTCATCCTCATCCTCAGCATTTAAAGCCTCAATCCATGCAGCTGACATTCCAACCTTTTCAAAATCAAATAAATATGTATCAAAGATTTCTGACATACTAACTTGTCCAAAGTTAGTTTCAATAATCTTTGCATGCTTTTGAAGAGCCTTAATAACCTTTATAACATTATTCTTATCTGCTTCAGATACTAATTCAGTCTTATTTAATACTATAGTATTACAGAATTCTATTTGTTGAATTAATAAATTTTCAATATCCTCTTCATCAAGATCCTTATTAAGTAAAGCGTCTCCATTTAAAAATTCATCAAACATTCTCTTAGCATCTACTACTGTAATTATATTATCTAATCTAACTACAGATGGGAAATCAGTATTTTCTTCATCCTCAAGTGTACATACAGATTGTGCAATTGGTAGAGGCTCACAAATACCTGAAGCCTCAATAAGGATATAGTCATACTTTCCACTTTCAGCTAAATTCACAATTTGATTCATCAAATCTGTCTTTAATGTACAGCAAATGCATCCATTAGATAGAGGTACTAGGTTTTCATCCTCTTGTGTTACTACTCCAGTCTTTGCAAGTAGCTCTGCATCAATGTTAACCTCTCCAATATCATTAACAATTACTGCAACCTTATAACCCTCTTGGTTTTTAAGTACATAATTTAAAAGAGTAGTCTTTCCTGCTCCTAGATATCCAGTAATAATTGTAACAGGTACCTTTTTCATTATTATTACTTCCTTTCTTATTGAACCTTTGAAGTAGGTTGTGATGGAATATCAGCCTCTTCAAAATTAATAATTGGTAAATTAATTGGAGGAATACCAGCAACTGCAGTGATATTAGCTAAAATTGGTCTTGTATATGCGAATACAGTCTCTAATCCTGACTTCTTTAAATATGCATTTGCAGTTTCCTCTAATGTATTTTCAACAAATTCAAAAATACCCTCTACTAGCATTTCAATTCTAATAGGCATATCATTATCCTCTGAAGCCTCAATCTTAACTAAGCAATTAGCTGCATAAATAGTATCAGTTATCTTAGCTAGGTTAAAATTAACATTTGGCTTTAGCATAAAATTCTTAATTTGTCTAAAATCATTTACATAATCAATTTTCTTTACTCTTATTTGTTGTCCCTTTAAAATCATATTATCTCACCTCAAAATTTATTGCATCTAAAGCTAATATAAGTAATAATACCTCAGTCTCATTATAGCCCTCTGTAATATCAACATCATATTTAGCCTTTAGGGTAGGCGCGTCTTTAATAACAGCAACCTTTTTTCCATAATCTCTAATATCAAAATCAGCCTTTTTCTTAGTCTTAGTTGTATACCAATTATTATCTAGCTTACAGCTAACTGATGATAAATCAGCTCTAATGTATCCAATGCAGTTACCCTTACAAATAATATTGTATTTACCCACATTAAGCACATCCTTTTCAACTGAACCAACTATAACCTTTCCCATAAGTAACTCTAGTTTAAATCCGATTATAGCCTTTCTTACAGTATACTTAACCTCATTAGCTTCATTTGTAATATTATATTTTCCAAACGCACTATGATTAATACTATATTTCATTAGAATATCTCCTCATATAAATCAAGTGCAAAGCTTGTTTCTAGTGGTTTTTCATTCTCAAGCTTGTAGCTTCTCTTTCCAGAGTCGTCTCTAGAAGCTCTTAAATAGAATATTTTATCTTGATATCCTTGATCAAGAAGTGTATATAGCTTATACATATGAGATACTATTACAACAGCTATATTTTTTTCATTTAAAGCTCTTATAATATCATAAGCTATCATACTTCCTTCAACCTCTGATGTAGACTGGAAGGATTCATTAAATAAAATTAAGCTATCCTTAGTCATCTTACCAATTATATCTCTAAGCCTTGATAATTCCTCATCAAGCTTACCAGAGGTCATTGATTTATCCTCTTCCTTATTAAAATGTGTAAATACATTTTTATAAGTTCCTGAAATAAATTCCTTACCAGATACAAATAGTCCAAGCTGCATCATAATAATGGCTTGGCCATAGCTACGAAGGAATGTTGTTTTACCTCCTTGGTTAGCACCAGAAATAAAGAATATTTCCTTGCTATCACCATTTAAGGTATTACCAACAACATTACCATCATTTTGTAATGCAAGCGCTAAATCAACAAGGCCATCGCATTTAAAGCTTCTTGCTTGCTCAACCTTTGGAGTACATATAGATATTCCCATACTCATAAGCTTATCATATAGGTTAATACCACCTATATAGAAAGCCATTTCCTCTCTAGTCTTTGTAAGCATTTCAACAATATCATTTACAACACTTGCAATTCTATTAATAATAGGAAGCACAGCATTATCTGTTTGATGCATATAATCAGCCTCTGTTGCTGCACTTGCTCTTGGAGTTTCAAGCTCAAATGAATGCTTCCACTTTTTCCATTCATTAATAGTGTAATCATATTCAGGAAGTGATGTAACGGTGTTTCTTAATTGTACACCATTAGGCTTTAGAATTTTCTTTACTTCCTTCTTATCCTCAATTACATTATATAGCTCATAATTGGCTGGATTTAAATTCTCATCAAGGCTAGCAAGCACATACATACCTTTTTTGAATTTAATAATTTCAAACATTTCTCTAAGCTCAGCTATAAAATCCATATTAAATATACGAACAAACTCATTCATATATCTAGTAAATCCTTCTGATTTAAATTTATCCTTATAGGCATTAAAATATCTATTCATATTTTCTAGTGCTATAACTAATTCACTAGATATTCTATTAATAGCATTTAATGTGGCTGAAGCCTCATTAAGCCTTATTTCA
>JAZRVY010000039.1:0-4949 GCA_045599405.1 Anaeroplasmataceae bacterium | reverse complement strand
CACATGGCTAAATATTTAGATAATTTTAAAATAGATGAAATTACAATTAAATATAAAAAGAAGCCTATTTATTCATTCTTTAAGAGATTCTTTGATATCTTATTATCAGGATTATTCTTAATCCTATTTGGATGGTTAATTTTAATTCTTATGCTAATTAAATGGATAGAAGATGCAGGACATAGTACATATAAGCTTGAAATAAAGCCTGCAACTGAAAAGACAAGAAAAAGATATACTCAATATTCTAAAGATGGTAAGAAATGGGAAGTTAAGATTGTTCCTGATAAAGATGGTAAGAAAGATACTTCAGTGCATGGACCAATCTATACATCAGTTAGAGTTGGTAAGAATGGTAAACTAATTAAGTTCCATAAAATCAGATCTATGTGTAAGGGCGCTGAGGCCATGAAGGAACAATTAATAGCTTATGGTATTAATGAAGCAGATGAACCTGCATTTAAACTTAAATATGATCCTAGAATAACTAGAGTGGGTAGAATTTATAGAAAATTATCATTAGATGAACTTCCACAAATTTGGGACATATTTAGAGGTGTGTTAACTATTTGCGGGCCTCGAAATCCTTTACCTGATGAAGTTTTAAGCTACACATCTTATCAAAAACAACGACTTTTAGTGAAAGGTGGATTATTATGTTTGTGGCAAATAAGCAAAAATAGACATGATAAATCATTTGATGAGTGGGTTGAACTTGACTTAAAATATATCGAAAGAAGAAGTATATGGTTAGATATTAAAATAATCGCTATAGGCTTCTTTATGGTTTTATTTGATCATAGTGGAGAGTAAGATGAAAAATGTGTTTGTATTAGGATGCAAAGGCATTCCAGCCAATTATGGTGGATATGAAACTTTTGTTGAAAATTTAACAAAAAGACAAATTAATAAAGAGATTAAGTATCATGTAGCATGCATAGGTGAAGAAGAAAAAGAATATGAATATAATGGTGCACATTGTTTTCAAATGAAGGTTCCACATTTTGGGCCTGCTCGTGCAATGTATGCTGATATTATGGCTTTTAAATATCTTCTTAAGTATGTTAAGAAGAATAGTATTAAAGATTTTACAGTATTAGTCCTAGCTTGTAGAATTGGAATTGTTTTTAAAAAATATGTTAAGAAAGCTCATAAACTGGGTGGTAAAGTTGTTGTTAATCCTGATGGTCATGAATGGAAAAGATCTAAATGGTCTAAGCCTATCAAGAAGTACTGGAAGTATTCAGAAGGTAAGATGGTTAAACATGCTGATTTACTTATTTGTGATTCAGTAAATATTGAAGAGTATATTAAAACCGAGTATTCAAAATATAATCCTAAGACAACTTTTATTGCATATGGTGCTGATGTATCAAAAGCTATAATTGAAGCAAATGATACATGGGTTGATGATTGGATGAAATCTTTTGATATTAAGGCAAAGAATTATTATTTAATTGTAGGTAGATTTGTTCCTGAAAATAATTATGAGACAATGATTAGAGAATTTATGAAATCTAAGATTGAAAAAGATTTAGTTATTGTCACAAATTATAAAGATAATAAGCTTTATGATGAATTAAAGAATAAACTTCATTTTGAAAATGATAAGAGAATTAAGTTTGTTGGTACAGTATACCAACTAGAATATATTAAGAAAATTAGAGAAGAAGCTTATGGTTATCTACATGGACATTCTGTAGGAGGAACTAATCCGAGTCTTTTAGAGGCGTTAGCATCTACTCAATTAAATTTATTATTCAATTGTGGCTTTAATAAAGAAGTAGGTCAAGATAGTTCGTTGTATTGGTCATGTGATGATGGGGGTTTATCTAGTTTATTAAATGATTGTGATTCACTACCTGATGAATCATTAAAAGATTATGATTTAAAATCAACAAATGTTATTGTTGATAGATATAATTGGAATTTAATAGTTACAAATTACGAAAAAGAATTAATGTAATGTATAATGGAGGTTCACATGAAAATCATTGTTGCTAATTATCGTTATTTTATTGCTGGTGGACCAGAAAAATATATGTTTAAATTTATGGAAGCAGCTAAAAAAAGAGGTGTTGAAGTTATACCATTTTCGATTCAAAATATTCAAAATGAAGATAGTGAGTATAGTTCATATTTTGCTAAACCAAGGTCGTCTAGTTTGCTATACAAAGATACAAAAAAGAATTTATCAAATTTATATGGAATGTATAGATCTGTTGTGTGGAATTGGGATGCTGAAAAAAAATTGAGAAAATTGATAAGAGCAACGAAACCAGATGCGGTATATATTTTACATGAAGTGAATCATCTATCACCATCTATTATAAGAGCGGCAAAAAAAGAAGGAGTTCGTGTGATTCATAGAATTTCTGATTTTTTTATGTTTTGTCCAAAATATGATTTTCTATGTGGTAATGATATTTGTGAAAAATGTAAATTTGGCGACTATAGATATGCTATAAAAAATAAATGCGTTAAAGGGTCAAATTTTGCTACGCGTTTGAGAATTCATGCTATGAAAAAATATAAAAGAAAAAAAGTTTTTGAAATGGTTGATGGATTTGTAGCAACTTGCGAGTTCTCTAAAAACAAATTGATAGAATGTGGTATTGATCAAAATAAAATAAGATGTATTCCAACATTTATTGATTCATCAAGTATTGTTCCAAATTATAGCAATAAAGGATATTTCTTGTTTTTAGGACGAATGGCAGAACAAAAAGGAACAAGATATGCTGTAGAAGCAATGAAATATATTAAAGAATCAGGAATGAAATTGATGATTACTGGAAAACTAGGTGACACACTAGAGGATATTTACATGAAGAAAATGATTGATGAATATAGATTAGATGAGTGTGTTGTATTTACGGGGTTCTTGAAAGGGGCTGAATTAGAAGATCTTATAAAAGGAGCTATTGCGATTGTTTGTCCTGCGATATGGTATGAAAATATGCCGAATACAGTATTAGAAGCATATGCATATGGAAAACCAATTATTGCTTCTAATATTGGATGTTTTAAAGACTTAGTTGTTGATGGGAAAACAGGTTATCTTTTTGAAATGAAAAATGCCATGGATTTGGCTGATAAAATGATGAAATTTCAAAATCAAGCATTAGTGGAGAAATTGGGGAAAGCAGCAAGGACAGAATGCGAAAATAAATATAATGAAACTATTCACATAGATAGTGTTCTAAAGTATCTAAAAAATGATGATTAGGAGGACATTCTAATGAAGGGAATAATTTTAGCAGGTGGTAGTGGAACAAGACTTTATCCACTTACAATGGTAACAAGTAAACAATTATTACCAGTTTATGATAAGCCAATGATTTATTATCCAATAAGCATTTTAATGTTAGCGGGTATTAAAGATATTTTAATAATTTCAACACCTGAGGATACGCCAAGAATGGAACAGTTATTAGGTGATGGATCTAGATTTGGTTTAAATCTTTCATATAAGGTTCAACCTTCACCAGATGGTTTAGCACAAGCATTCATCCTAGGTGAGGAATTCATCGGTGATGATGCTGCTTGTATGATTCTAGGAGATAATGTATTATATGGGAATGGCATGATTAAATCTTTAAAGAACGCAGTAGCTAATGCAGAAGCAGGAAAGGCAACTGTATTTGGATATTATGTACCAGATCCAGAAAGATTCGGTGTTGTAGAATTTGATAAGAATGGAAAGGCAATTTCAATTGAAGAAAAGCCAAAGGTACCTAAATCAAATTATGCAGTAATAGGTCTTTATTTCTATCCAAAGGGAGTATCAGCTAAGGCAAATGTAATAAAGCCTTCAGCAAGAGGAGAATTAGAAATCACAACATTAAATCAAATGTATTTAGATGATAATAATTTAGATGTAATTACTTTTGGTCGTGGCGTTACATGGTTAGATGCAGGAACTCATGAGTCTTTAGCTGAGGCAACTGCATTTGTAAAGATGATAGAAGAACACCAAGGCTTAATGATTTCATGCCCTGAAGAAATCGCATTTGAAAATGGATGGATTACTAAGGAAAAGCTATTAGAAATTGGTAATACAATGGCTAAGAATAGCTATGGTAAGCATTTAATTAATGTCGCAGAAGGTAAGGTTAGAAAATAATGAGTAAGACTATTGGTAATTTTACTTTTAATGAAACATCAATTAAGGATGTATATAAGATTGACGTAAAGAAGTATGGCGATAATCGTGGATATTTCATGGAGACATATAAGGAAAGTGATTTTAAAGCTGCTGGCTTAGATTATAACTTTGTACAGGATAATCAGTCAAAATCTAAGGCAGGAGTATTAAGAGGCTTACACTTCCAAAAGACTTTCCCTCAGGCAAAGCTTGTAAGATGTATTGAGGGTGAGGTATTTGATGTATGTGTAGACTTAAGAGAAGACTCACCAACATACGGAAAGTGGGAAGGTGTAGTACTTTCTGCAGAGGCTGGTAATATGTTTATGATACCAAGAGGCTTTGCCCATGGATTTGTAGTATTAAGTGAATCTGCAACATTCTGCTATAAATGTGATGAGCTATATCATCCTGAGGATGAAGGAGGAATCATGTGGAATGATCCTGATGTTGGAATCAAATGGCCATTTGATGGTAAAGTATTATTGTCTGAAAAGGATAAGAAGCATCAAGCACTTAAGGATGCAAAGATAAAGTTTTAATTATTTCACCTATTTAAGGAGGTATCTCTATGCTAGATAAATATGCAAAGATTCTAGTTACAGGAGTTAAAGGTCAATTAGGCTATGACTGTGTAAGAGAATTAAAGGAAAGAGGCTACCAAAATGTCTCTGGAATAGATATTGATGATTTAGATTTAACAAATGAGATTGGAGTAATGGATTACATTACACAATTTCAACCAGAGGTAGTAATGCATAATGCTGCATGGACTCAAGTAGATAAGGCAGAGGAGATGCCA
>JAZRVY010000038.1:0-3310 GCA_045599405.1 Anaeroplasmataceae bacterium | reverse complement strand
CCTGTAATCGCAAACGCAATACTAGTTAGATTACTACAACATTCTCATGTGATCAAGATTGTTGGTAGGTCTTATAGGACTAAGGATATAATTGATGATGTCAAGCAATCTTAACTGGTGAAAGTTATTCGAGCCAAATTGATGAAATTATTATTGACATTTACAATTAGACTATATTACATTATTTAAAATTATTATATTAAGAAAGGATAGGGATATAAATATCCCGCGGTATTAAAGATGGAAAAATTAGTGCCATTATACAAACAAATTAAATTAACTAATATTGAAGAAGAAGCTTTAATTAAAGATTACCAAGCTAATCCTTCAAGCAATCAAAGAGCCTTAGAAAAGCTTATTAATGCAAACATTGGATTAGCATTTGCATTTATTAATGACTATCACATTAATGCAAATAGTGATGATGTTAATGACATGCAACAAGTTGCTGCACAAGCAATTATGGCTGCTGTTAAATCATTCAAGTTAAGCTCTGGTAACAGACTAAGCACATATGCTAAGTATAAGGTAGACGAAATGCTAACTGAGTATGTATTTAGCCACAAGAATACTATTAGATTACCAAAGCATATGCAAACAAAGCTATTTATGATTAATAGATTAGTTAAGGCTAATCCAAGCATCACAGATTCTGAAATATGCTTAAAGGCTGGAATTACTAAGGATAACCTATATAGCCTTAGAAACGCTACTGCAACAGTATCTAGACTTAATCAGGTAGTTGATACAGAATCAGCTGACAGCGATGAAAAAGTTGATTTTATCAAGAGCCATTATGCTGATGAAAATCCTCTTGATGATATGATTGCTGATGAAAGAATGCGTGAATATCAAGGAATATGCAAGAAAATTCTTACTCCAGGAGAGTACGAAGCCTTTGTACGTGCAAATGGTCTATTTGGTCACGAGAAGGAAAGAGTAATAGACATTGCTGCAAGCAAGGGTCTTGAGAATCATACTAGCATTAGTAATATGCTAAGAAGAGCTGTCAACAAGCTTAAAAATAGCGAATTAATCGGTGAGTTATCTCACCGATTTTAATTTCTATAGGTGGAATAATTAATGAAATTTGTGCTATAATAAAAAAGGTGATATTATGGCATTAATTGATGGAGTTATCTTAGTTGCAGGTTTTATAATTGCATATTATATACTTATTCAAGTATATTCTGTTATATTTAGAATAACAGGACTTACAAAGGAAAAGGCGAAATATCAAATCATATCCTTACTTACGGGATGTGGATATACAACGGGAGAATCAGAGCTTGTTGTTTCTGACAAGACAAGAAGAAAAATCGCATCATCCGCTATGCTTCTTGGAAGCATGTTTAACATCGTTATTGTAGCATTAGCGGTAAGTACTCTATCAAGATATGATAAGGGGGCTATAAAGGACAATTATAAGCTACTATTAATCGTTTTAGCTATCTTTGTTGGCATCTTTATATTCTTTAGCCTACCATTTGTTAAAAAGGCTTCTAATAGGATTATTGAAAGCATTGCATATAGATTTATGCGCAGACATAAGAGTGAGAATATTATTACAGTTCTTGACTCTTACGGAAAGAATGCAGTAGTAGAGGTGCTAATAAATCATGTGCCAACCATATTGATTGATAAGACATTAATTCAAAGTAATATTAAGAAGCAATATAATATCAATGTAATGGCGATTAACAGAAGAGGACATGTCCTTGAGGTAGATAAGGATAGTATGGTTCAAGCTGGAGATATTATGGTTATCTATGGAGATAGACAAGGAATTAAGGATGTATTCTTGTCATATGATAAATCAATTGCTGAATACAATATAAGTGTAGATAATACAATTGATCTTATTGATAACTATGGTAATGATGCAATGGCGGAGGTTATGGTGAATAATGTGCCTCAATTCATGGCAGATAAGACAGTATTTGAATCAGGAATAAAGGAACAATATGGTATAACCATATTAATGGTTACTTCTAGTGGTAAAACTATGGGAGTAAATAAGGATACAACAATTCAAAGCGGAGATAAGGTCATAGTATTTGGACCTTACTCTAATATTAAAGATATATTTTTATCAGCAAATAACGAAAAGACAATTGACTAAAATATTTCGATATGATATAATTTTTTAGCATATGTTTATATGCCCCTTGCCTACGTTTTAAACTAGGCCATAGACCACAGGAGGTGTAAGAATAATGAAGAAGTACGAAGTAATGTATATCATTGTCCCAACTTTAGAGGCTGACGCTCTTAAGAAGGAAATCGAAGGTGTAAACGAGATTTTCGCTAAGAACGATTCTAAGGTTTTAGAAGTTAAGGAAATGGGAATGAGAGATCTTGCTTATGATATCCAAAAGAATCATAAGGGATATTACGTTGTAGCAACAGTTGAAGCTACTAAGGCTGCTGTTGAAGAATTCAACCGTGTTGTTGGATACAACGAAAATATTTTACGTCATATTATCGTTAATGCTGCTGAGTAATTAGGAGGAATAACAATATGATTAATCAAGTCGTTTTAGTTGGTAGAATTACTACTCAACCTGAGGTTAGATACACATCTAATCAAACAGCTACTGTTTCATTTTCATTAGCAGTTGCTAGACCAGTTTCTTCACAAAATGGTGAAAGACAAACGGATTTTATTAACTGTGTTGCATGGAGACAACAAGCTGAATTCTTAGGTAAGTATGTACAAAAAGGTAATATGCTTGGAGTAACAGGACGTATTCAAGTACGTTCATATCAAGCACAAGACGGATCAAACAGACAAGCTGTTGAAGTTGTTTGTGATTCAGTTCAAAACCTATCACCACGTGATGCAAGCCAACAAACAAATTCTCAAGAGGATAACAACAGTTATCAACCAAGACAAAAGGAAGAAACATCAGAACCAGCTAAATTCACAAGAAGCGAAGTTGCTGATGAAGACTTACCATTCTAATAGGAGGAACTAATATGCAAAGAAACAATATGCGTCGTAGAAAGAAAGTATGCTATTTTACAGAGAACAAGATTGAGCATATCGACTTCAAGGATGTTGACTTATTAAGAAAGTTCGTAACAGATAGAGGAAAGATTTTACCTCGTCGTATTACTGGAACTTCTGCTAAGTATCAAAGAAAGCTAGCAATCGCTATTAAGAGAGCTAGACATATGGCATTATTACCATTCGTTAAGGAGTAATATAGCAAATGTTTTAATACAAAATCAATTAACGTATTAATAACAAAATCAATTAACACTTAACACAATAAGTAATATAACAAATATAATATTTATTAAAACT
>JAZRVY010000037.1:0-3288 GCA_045599405.1 Anaeroplasmataceae bacterium | reverse complement strand
AGATTTATGACATGCCCGTCATACAACAAAAAGAGATTTCATCTCGAAATCTCTTACATTCTTACATCTCTTTCTTTTATATTTCTAGCTATTGCAACAAAGATAACTATTATTTCAAGTCTTCCTAAAAACATAGCTATCGTAGATGACCATAATATAGTATTATTAGCAACTATAAAATCTACCTTACCATAAGCCAATCCTACAGTACCTAAGCATGATGCGAAGGTAAATATAGAATCAAGCAATGGATAATAGCATGAATAAATTAATGTTCCAATTAAGAATAATAATAAATACATAATAATATAGATATTATTATCATGTCTATCCTCATCAGTTACTAAAACTCTTTGATCATATCTATTAATATATTTCGGCTTAATTACTCTATGAGAATAGCTCTTATCTGTAATATCCCAATACATTGACTTTAAAAGAAGACATACACGATATTGTTTAATAGCTCCTGCTGTGGATCCTGCTCCACCACCAATTAGCATTGCAATAACCATAAACATTATAAAGTTATCTGGTAAATTACTGTATGGCATATTTTGATATCCTGTACCAGTTAATGCGGATATATATTGGAACACAGTAGCTCTAAGTGATTTACCAAATGACATATCAATCTTAAACATCAATGACATTACCATTAAAGGAACAAACACAATAAATAAGGCTACAAATAGCTTTGTTTCACAGTGGTGCCATACCTTTTTAAGCTTACCTGTAAGTAAAAAGAAATGAATAACAAAGTTTGTAGAACCAAGTATCATTAAAATAATAGTAATTACCTCAACTCCTACGCTATGGAAATATTCGATAGATTCTCCATGCGTTGAGAATCCTCCAGTAGCTACTGCACACATAGAGTGATTAATTGCATCAAAAAAGCTCATTCCACATATCAAATAAGCAATACATCCTACGGCTATATATAACCCATATATACCAACCATAAGCTTACCTGATTTAGCTAAATTTGCAAGTAATCTATCATTATGTCCTTCTGCAGTATATAATCTAAGTCCATGAGAGTCAGATAGAACACTAGTAAATACTAATACTAACCCTACTCCTCCTACTACTTGTGTTATACTTCTATAAAATAAATATAAATGTGATGTTATATCAACATTAGTTGTAGTAAGTCCAGTAGTTGAAAATCCTGACATAGCCTCAAATACACCTTGAGAGAATGTCCAATTATCATGAAGTGCGAATGGTAATCCACATATTATAATTGTATTAAACCAAATCATTACGATAAGAATCGCATCCTGATTTTTTCTTAATTTATTTTGCTGAACACTTCTAAGTAAAATACTTATTATTGATCCAAATAGTATACTTCCAAGTCCCGGTCCTAAAAAATAAGGTAATTCCTTATATTCCTTAGGATAAAAAGGAAGGATTATAAGTGGGAGTAAGCAAATTACCCCAATCATAATTAGAAACTGCCCAATATATCTCACTATTTGGAGTCTTGAGGCACCTATTGAATCACTTCGCATCAACAGTTCCCTCAACAAACTTAATTACTTCCTTTTGCATATTTGGGGAAGAAATAATTAATAATTTATCTCCAGTCAGAATCTCTGTATTTCCTTTAGGAATAATTACATCAGGTGATCTATATATACATGATACTGTCATTCCCTCAGGGAATCTAATCTCCATAAGTGTTTTATTACATAATTTAGAATTTTCCTTAATAATTACTTCTGTAAGAAGTACCTTATCATCCTGAAGAGTTGATGTCTTAAACACATCACTTAAATTAGTTTCACTCTTAATAGCTTGTGTAAGTAAATATGTACTTGATAAAGCTCTTTCTATCCCAAGCCTTTTAAATACATCTACATTCTTAGGGTTATTTACAATAGAAATAACCTTTTTAATTCCATAAATATCCTTAGCCATTTTACATACAACATAATTTTCAGTATCACTATGACATAATGATATTAAGAAATCAAATCCACTCACCTCAGCCTCCTCAAAGGTATATCCCTTTGAGTGATCTGAATTTAATACTCTAATATTATTAGCTTCAGCTAGAAATTTACAAATCTTTCTATCTTTGTTAATAACTACCAGCTTATTCTTTTTATTTTGCTTCAGCATCTTTATAACGAAATCCGCTTCTTCTTTTCCACCAACAATTACATATTTCATTAGTTAAGACCTCCATCAAAAATATTACTTATTTCACTTAATGATAGAATAAATGGATATACAGCTTTAATATCCATTCCCTCAACTAATCTAGACTTTGTATTATCCTTAAGTCTAACAATTACCTCAGGTACCTCAAATAGCTTTTTAGCTATATGAGCTATAAAAATGTTTACATCATCATTATCAGTAGCTACTATAATACAGCTACATTCCTTTATATATGTATTTTCAAGGAAATCAATATCAGTCGCATCACCTTCAATAGTATAGCCATTAAAGGAATCGGATAATCTTCTGAATGATTCAGAATCATTATCAATCATGATAACATTTCTTCCATTTGTTGATAGTAAGCTTGCAACCTTGCTTCCAAGCCTTCCACATCCAACTATTATAGTTTTATTTCTTTTCATTAAGACCACACTCCTATGATACTATTCCATGAATATTATTTGTTTCTTCTATTTCTTCCTCATCATCAAAATCCTGTAGGCTACTTATTTCATTAATTTTCTCTGAAACAAATTTCATAAAGCTTCTAAATTCAGATATATCAATAGCTTCCTTTTTATCTGAATTAATATTAGTTTTATAATTAGCACTAATAGTCGCATTTACAAATTGTAATAGCTCATCATCTAATTCATTTTCAATTTGAAGTCTAACCTCAACACCCAAATCAGCTAATAATTTATATAAACTATAAAATACCTTTCTATTATTTATAATAAGGCTTTTTGGAATACCAAATTTAGTAAAGAAATCCTTTAATAAAGGTATCATATAGCTTCTATAATCATTAGGAAGTGCTATTACGATATTATTATCTATATCAGGCGAAGAATCAGTTACATACAATACAAATAATGGTAAAACTGGCTTATTACATTCTTTTACCATTACAGGAGCCTCTATACCTCTCACAAGAAGCTTATATTCCTTATCTACGCTCTCAATTCCTGCAAATTCTTCAAGTTCTTCCTTAGTAGAGCTTGTGAATTTTAAATTCCTTTCAAGTAACGGAACATCTCCCATATTAATAGAATAATTATGATTTTTATAATCTATCTTAATTAATGCGACCTTATCATCTATATTACC
>JAZRVY010000036.1:0-8080 GCA_045599405.1 Anaeroplasmataceae bacterium | reverse complement strand
CAAATTGATTAAAAAAGGAAATAAGATTATGAGTAATAGTGAAAAGCCAGTAGTTATTATTGGATATAAGAAGAATTCTACATATGAGCCTGTTGTAGTAAAGAAGAGAGAAAAGAATCAGGATACTCCTGTATTTGTAGAATATTTAAAGAAAAAAGAAGGAATACATTTTGATAATGAGGCTGTTAAGGTAAGCAATGTAATTATGAGCTCTATGGCAAAGGAAATTAAAGCTTACATTAATAGTAAGGGATATGACATTGATACATATCAAATCTATGAGCTAATCGCTTCAATGAGTAGTCATACAATAGTAATGCCATACACAACAACTAATATTAGACTTGCAAGCTTACTAAGTGATTATTTTTCTGGTGATAGATATAATGCTGCAAATAAGACCTCTTTTTATAAGGCAATATATTCAGCAGCCTTTTATCCCAATATCATTAGATTATTATCAATAGCTAATACAAGTAAGATGCCAGACAGCTTAGTTGAATATATAAAGAATCCATACGTTTCAGTAAAATTTAATATTGATGAATATATCAATGATAAGTATATTTCCCAAATTAAGGTTAAGGATAATGTATTTGTGTTTATGTTAGGTGATTATAAGGAAATTAATGAAAGCCTAAATGGATATTATTCACTCTGGAATCCTGAGTTAATTACAATTGAAAGAAAGGAAGCTGAATATGAAAGAATAAGCTATGATGCGCTTTTAAATATTCACAAAACCTTAAATTATAAGGATTCTGAATTGTGGCAAAAGGTAGATATCATCGATAAGGCTATAGAGGAAGCTAATTTGGAGCTTTCTAATGAGGTTTTAAATAGTATGGATGATTATCTAGCTTTCCTAAGCTCACTTACAGATGATAATAGAGTTTTAGCTTCATATGTAAGAAATAAGCTTAAGCCTATTTTAGATAATGAGCTATATAAAAAGATAGTAAAGCTACTATCTATAAGAGAGGAGATTTAATATGATTAATTCTGTATTTTCAAATCCAGCACTAATTATAGTGTTTATAATAATATTTTTACTTGCGTTAGTTGGACTTGTTGTATCTATATTCCTATCATCCCTAGAAAAGAAGGAAAAGGTAAAGGATTCAACGAAATCTAGATTCTATGCACTTACTGAAATAGATAATCAAATGAGAAAGCAGGAGCCAATTGAGTTTGATAATCTATCTCTTGAGGAAATTTGTACAAGCTTTAGAAGCTTTGCAGCAAATAAGCTTAGATTATATTACTCAATTGAGGATATAAGAAAGTTTATAAGCTCACTTGCAACATCACATATAATGATTTTACAAGGTATGTCAGGTACAGGAAAAACATCTCTTGCATATGCCTTTGGTAGATTTATATCCAATGATTCAACTATTATTCCAATTCAACCTATGTGGAAGGAAAGAACTGATTTAATTGGATATTATAATGAATTTACTAAAAAGTATAATGAAACACCTTTCCTTGAAACTATTTATAAGGCTAATTATAACGATAAAATTTATATTACTATTCTAGATGAGATGAATATCGCTAGAGTTGAATATTATTTTGCTGAATTATTATCACTTCTAGAAATTCCAGATTCTGAAGCAAGAAGAATTGAAATAGTATCATCATTACAAAAGAATGATCCAAAGCTATTTGATAAGGCTGGTGCTATTAAGCTTCCTGATAATATGTGGTTTATTGGTACAGCAAATAATGATGATTCAACATTCTCAATTTCAGATAAGGTTTATGACAGAGCTATGGTTATGAATCTTAATAAAAAGGCAAGTGCGTTTGATGCACCTGAAGCAAGCTCTAAATTAATTAGTGCAAAAGCCTTTATTGAGGCTGCAAAAATAGCATCAGAACAATATCAAATATCAAATGAGCTAGAAGAGAAAATAAATCAATTTGATCAATTTATGCAAGAAACATATTATATTTCATTTGGTAATCGTATTAAAAAGCAAATGCATGATTATCTAGCAGCCTACAATGCATGTGGTGGATCAGAGCTTGAAGCCCTAGATGATTTTATTGCTAAAAAGGTAATAAGAAAGCTAGAGGGTGGAAGTCAATCAAAGGTAAAGAATAATAAGGACTTTACAATAGCTAAAATAAATGAAATTTTTGGAGCTAATATAATGAATGAAACTATATTAGCTATTGAAATTATTGCGTTAAACGCAAGATAGGAGAAATATTATGGATAAGCTTATAAATCTATATTATTATTTTAAGGAATTTGAAGATAAAGTTAATAAGGACAATAATCTTAAGCTTATCTATGAAAATTTAAGTAAGAATGTTAATGATTCTCTTATAATTAAAAAGACTCATGTTGAAATAGCTAGTGATTGGATTAATTATATTTCAGCAAATATCAGCTGGATTCAAGCGGCTATTGATGAAAATAGACAATTTATTAGAGAGGATGGAGAGGTACTACCTATTGATAAGGTAAAAAAGATAAATAAGAGTACTATTACAGACCTATCTAAGCATTCTGATTATATTGAAAAGATTGATCAGGATGGAAATGTTATTCCATCTAAGCTATATACAGTAAATAAAGAAACTGATTATGGTATTTATGAAAATAGATTTTTATATTTATTAATTAATATGCTAAAGGGTTTTGTATTAGATCAGCTAACAAGTGTAGATCAAGCCTTATCAAGTGGAAGTACCGTACTTACTGTCAAAAGACATGATGTTGTTCTTGATTCTGATAACACCTTAGAAATGATTTATACATCAAAGAGACATAACTCTAAATCAGAATTATCACAATCAAGTCAAAAACTTGAACAAAAGGCTCAAGAAATTATTGAAAAGCTAAATTCAATGCTAATGCAGCCTCTTATGAAGCAAATGGCAAGAGAATCTATTATCTCTGGTGAAATAACTAAAACTAATGTATTAAGAATGGATGAAGCATTTAAGCATTGTCTAGATTTATATGAATATATAACTGGATATATGAAATCAGGACATATAGTTAATGAAGAGATAATAAATAAGGTTGCTCCTGATTTAAGAACAGCAGTAGCTATTACAGAGATACTTACATTTATTAATGAAAATTCTTTAAAGGATGAATATGATGAGAAATATTTAAATTATTCAGATATTCAAAGAGAGCAAAAGATAAAGGATCTAGAGCTAGCATTAAAGGATAAATCAAAGGAAAACTATATAGTTGACCTTGAGGCCTTAGTTGAGGTCTTAAAGGAAAAGATTATTAGATTTGAGGATATAAAGACTTTATATGATAATCTTGTCCAAAAGCAAGGCTCAATAATTAAGGAAAATAAGGAGCTTGAGGTTAATACAAAGCTTCTTAAGGAGGAGCTTGAAAAGGCTAATTTAGAATATATTAAGAAATTAAATTCTTATATAGAAAATGCTAGAAATTTAAATGAGGAAAATATTAAGCTTAAGGCTGATATTAATCAAAAGTCTTTAATAATAAATAAAGCTATTGAAGATAAGAAGGAGCTTAGCAACGAAAATGAAATGCTAAGACAAAACTATATGAATAAGCTAGCTGAGCTAGATAAGCTTAATGAAAGCTATAATAGCCTTCAAAGCGAAAGCGAAGCTAAGCTTAAGGAATTAAATTCTAGGTTAGATTTACTTAATTCTATAATTTCATCAAATGAAATAATGAATAATACATTAAATGGTGATTATACAACTAAGGAAGCATTTGATGATTTAGAAAATCAATATGAAGCATTTAAGAAATTCTTTGAGCTTAAATGGAAGGAAACAAAGAAACAAATTAAAAAAGATTTAAAGAAAGGAAATTAATTATGAAAAGAAAAATTCCGATTATATTATCGGCACTTTTATGTGTTATAAGCTTAATTTTAATAATAATATCGGTATTTGCTATCTATAAGGATAAGCCTCTTTTTGAGCCATCTGCTGGAATTTATTTTCTATTATTCCTTTTCTTTATTTTAATGATTTTAATTATATTTATGATTCTTACAATTATCCTTAAAAAGGAAAAAGGAAAGAAAAATAAGGAAACTAGATTCCCTATGCTGTCAGAAATAGATTTCAAGTATAAGGATTATGAGGCTCCACATTCAGATAATATATCTCTAAAGGAGCTATGTGATGAGTTTAGACAATATTCAGCAGCTACCTTAGGCTTATATTATACAGACGCTGATATAAGAAAATTTATTGCAGGAATGGCAGTGTCTAAATTCTTAATATTACAAGGTATGTCAGGTACAGGAAAAACATCTCTTGCATATGCCTTTGGTAAATATTTAAGAAATGATTCTGTAATTATACCAGTACAACCAATGTGGAAGGAAAGAACTGATTTAATTGGATATTATAATGAATTCTCAAGAAAGTTTAATGAAACAGTATTCCTTGAAACATTATATAAGGCTCAATATACAAATGATATTAATATTATTATTTTAGATGAGCTTAATATTGCAAGAGTTGAATATTATTTTGCTGAATTCTTATCATTAATGGAAATACCAAAGGATTCAAGATATCTAGAGGTAATATCATCTAGTGTCTATGGTGATCCACTAAAGCTTGATTCGGGTAGATTAAAGCTTGGTGATAATATTTGGTTTATAGGAACACTAAATAATGATGATTCAACTTTCTCGGTTTCAGATAAGGTATATGATAGAGCAATGATATTAAATTTGAATGCAAAAGCACTAAGCTTTGCGACAGAGAAAACAAATGTATCTCATGTATCAGCGACACATTTCAATAGGCTTGCAAATGAAGCGAAAAAGACATACAGACTACGCTATAAGCTAAAAAGAAAGCTAGCCTTACTTGATGATTATATGATAGAGAAATTCCATATCTCATTTGGTAATCGTATTATGAAGCAAATTGAAGAATATGTATCTGTATATGTTTCATGTGGTGGTTCTGAGCTTGAGGCACTAGATGATATTCTATCCAAAAAGATATTTAGAAAGCTTGAGGGTGGAAGTGCCTTATATGTAAAGAAGTATTCACAGGACCTATTGTTATATCTTGATTCATTATTTGGTAATGATAAAATGCCTTTATCAAAGGAAATAATTGAAGGAATTGTGAGGTAATAATATGAGCAAAAAAGGTTTATTATTGGCACTCATTACTGCAATTTCAACAGTTGTTGGAGTAGGAGTATTATTCCTAATATTAGCTTTAACAAATGTAGTTCCTATTATGAAGGCTAATATCAGTATTGAATCAGCAGAATATACAATTGAATATGGAAATAATATAGAGGATGCAAATGCATATTCTATAACTAAGGGTAGCTTACTAAAGGGTGACAAATTAAAGATTAAATTCTATACAGAAAATTTAAATGCAGGTGTATATGATAATGCCTTTGATGTTAAGGTTGTTAATAAGAATGGTAATGATGTTACTAATAGATATAAGATTAACAAAGCATATGGAAAGCTTACTATTACACAAAGAAATTTAATAATTAAATGTAATGATAATGAAAAGATTTATGATGGTTCAGTTTTAAAGGCTGATGATTATACAATTCTTGCTGGATCATTAGCTTCAAATGATACTATAAAGGCTACACTTGAGGGCGAGCTAAATGATGTTGGTACAAGTAGTGCCAAGGCTTATATCCATGTATATAATGAAATTGGTAGTGATATTACTAAAAATTATAATATAGAGACTCGTGATGGTACATTAAGAGTTAAGCCTATTGAGCTTAGTATAGCTAGTAATTCAGTATCTAAGCTTTATGATGCAACCCCTCTTAGTAGTGATTCATATGAGGTTATTGGAAATCTTATTGAAAATGATAGATTAAGCTATAATAATCAATCATCAATAATTAATGCAGGTACAGCTATAAATGAGTTTGATGTGAAGGTACTTGATAGCAATGATAATGATGTGTCATCTCATTATGCAATCACTAAAGCTTATGGAAGCTTAACTATTAATAAAAGAAAAATTACTGTAATGAGTAAATCAGAATCAAAAACATATGATGGTAGTTTACTTACAATGAACGAAGTGCCAATTGTAACTAGTCAAAACTATGATGAAAATGGAAATACATTAGAAGCATTAGTTGCAGGTGATCAAATCGGTTGGGTTCCTGGTTCTGGAATAACTAATGCAGGTTCTATAGATAATATTTTCTATATTTTATCTATTAATGGTACCGATTCAAATGATCATATAGCTAATTATGATATCACAATGAAGTACGGAACACTAACAGTTAATCCTATTGAATTAATGGTTATAACACCTAATTTAGAAAAGATTTATGATGGACAAGTTTTAAAGGGTGATGATTATACCATTCTAAATCAAGCAGAAATGCTAGATGGTGATGTAGCTAATGCTACGTTTATTGGAAATATATTAAATGCCGGAGTTACAACTAATTCATGTGTAATTAATATTATTGATTCGGTTGGTAGAAATGTAACTACTAATTACAAGATGAATTATTCATTTGGTACATTAACAGTAGCCAAAAGAAGCCTTAGCATTTTAGTGTCTAGTGCGTCTAAGAAATATGATGGCCTAGCACTTACATCTCCAGAATGGTATTTAACATCTGGAGTAATGCCAGATGGTGAATATTTATATGTAAATGTTGTTGGTTCAGTATCTAAAATTGGTGAAACAGCAGCTAATGTTGGTACTGTAATGATTAAGGATAGTAATGATTCCTTAATTACAACATATACAAATAATTATGATATTAATATAACAAATGGATTTTTAAGCATTTATCAAGAAAAGACAACAATTTATGTTGCTCCTAAGAATGTTTATGTTCCATATATAGATGAAAATACAGAAGCACACGCAACTGAAATTATTGGATTTGAGGATTATCTAATGGATTACGTTCCTGAATATACAATAGAAGGTAGCGTGGTTGGTGCCGGAAAGGCAATTTCAAAGATAACTTCATTTAAGATTTATGATACTAATAATAATGATGTTACAGGAAGCTTTAACATAGTAACTCTAGACGGAATTGTTCAGGTATATAAGAATGAGCTAGTTGTAATGGGTGAGGATATCACAAAGACTTATGATGGAGTTGCTGTAAAGGGAAGTGCATCATGGGTTGGTATGGATGATGTTACCGTTATCTACACAACATCAAATGCCGTAAAGAATGCAGGAGTATATACTAACTTTGTATATGTTTCAAAGGTAATAGATGATATTACAGGTGATGATATTACTAACCAAGTAAAAATTAAGGTAATGCCTGGAACTATTACAATTAATAGAGCTGACCTATCAATCACTTCAAATAGTAAGACAGAGTCATACTCTAGTACAAACGAATTATCTGATACTAATCTAACAATTGTTGGATTAATGTCAGAGGATAATGCAATTGTATCTGATTATACAATTATTAAAACAATAGGTCAGGCATCAAATATTGTTAAGGTTGTTATTCGTGACAGCTTAAATAATGATGTAACTGATAACTATAATATTTCATATACATATGGAGTATTAAAGCTAACTAATTAGTAAAGGAGAATAAGCATGCGCTACGATTTATATGTACAAAAGCTTAAAAAGCGTAAAAATCGTTGTAAAAAGTTAATAAAGCTATTGCCAATTATAATTCCAAGCGCGTGCTTAGCTCTTGGAGGCCTAATAACACTTTGTGCTATGAAGGGTCATGTATATAAGGATGGCATTAAAAATTATACATATCAGGATGACACAAGCTTTAATCCTAAGGCTTTCTTATCTTCAGCTAAATATAAAATTTATGATGAAAATAATAATCTTTTAAATGATATGCCATCAGCTCCAGGAAAATATTCATATAAAATTTATTCAAAGAAATTATTCAGTGGATATAAGGTGGCTTCAAGTGGTGAATTTGAGGTACTTAAAAAAAGTGTTGATATAACACTTGATTCAAATAAGGTTGAATATGGTAAGGAGCCAATTTATAAGGCTGATTTATCAAATGGAGATTATATTAAAAATTATAATTGTACATTTGAATCAATGGTATTATCTCAAACTAAGGTAAAGGCTA
>JAZRVY010000035.1:0-2703 GCA_045599405.1 Anaeroplasmataceae bacterium | reverse complement strand
TATGAAAAAACTAATAAGCAATTTTATATTAATATTTCTAATTTAGAAAATGATAGATTAGAAAATAAAAGAAAGCTTAATGATGAGCTTATAACTAAAATGGAATATAAGCGTAAGGATAATTTCTTAAAGAATGAAATTGAAAGAATTGAAAGGATTATTGATAAAAATAATAAGCAAAGAGATATCTTTAAAAAGGAATTATTATCAATTCCGAAGCAGCAAGCAAAATATCAATATAATTTAATGAGAACAAAAACTCGTCTAACACAAGAGCAAAAGGAAGAGGCTTCTATCCTATATGACGCATTAAAGGCCTTTGATGAATTCTTTACTATTATTACATCAAAGCTTAATAATACAATTGACGAATCTAAGAATACTTCTCTTGAGCCTGAAAAATTCATAGAGGAAATATCATCATTAAAGAGCAGATATATTAAGAATAGAAACAGCTCTCAAAACTTCTATAATGAGGTTATTAAAAATCTTACTATGGATGTTGATATTAAATATCATAAGCTTTTGAAGCAAAATATGAATGCTAATAATGAAAACATTTCATCTATTGAAAGGGAATATGAAAAATTCCTAAATAAGATGGATGAAAAGGATTCTGAGCTATCTGATAAATATTCAGAAAAGGTTAAGAAATCCGATGATAAATGTAATTCTATTGTTAATAAATATAATAAACAATTTGAAGATAATCAAGAGCGCTTTGATGACGAAAATCAAAAGATTAATAAGCATTTATCAGCATCAGAGGCTAATTCATATAAGCTAATATTATCATTTGATTTAAATATCCATTCTAATATAGATAAGCATATTGATAAGAATAAATATTTAAAGAAAAAGAATGTTGATGATAATAAAGCTTTAGTAAAGGAATATATTAATAGACGTAAGGAGCTTACCTCTTCTCATAATGATACTATTCATGAGCTAAATTACAATTATATTTTAATTCCTAATCAATGTAATATTAAAAAGAAAGAAATTGAAAATTCCGTAAAGGAATATAATTTAGAATTCAATAAAATTAAAAAGGATTATGAGCTAGAGCTTGATAAATATAATAGAGATATGAAGCATCAGGCATATAGAACTACTGCTCCTATCCATAACCAAATTATTAAGTATAATTCTATATTATCTAAATCTAGAAAGAAATTTAATAAGATGAAAAGAATATAAAAGGGGATTTTAAAATCCCTTTTTTACTTCTCTAATTTATTTAAATAATCCTTAAAGTAATCAGGAAGCTCCGAATCAAATTCTATGTATTGTCCTGTAACTGGATGAATAAATCCTATAGTCTTAGCATGTAGGAATTGACCAGTTGGCTCAACTAACTTTTTAAGTCCATATTGTGGATCTCCAACAAGTGGATATCCTATATATTTCATATGTACTCTAATTTGATGAGTTCTACCTGTCTCTAGCTTAAATTCTACTAATGTGAATTTTTTAAATCTTTCTAATACTCTAAAGTTAGTGACTGCATTTTTACCATTTTCAATAACAGCCATTTTCTTACGGTCGTTAGGGTCTCTTCCAATTGGAGCATCAATTCTTCCCTTCTCCTCTTGTATTACACCTACAACAAGACCAACATATAATCTATTTACAGTATGGTTCTTAAGCTGCTCACAAAGTGAATCTACAGCCTTATCATTTTTAGCAACCATTAAAAGCCCTGATGTATCCTTATCAATTCTATGAACAATACCAGGTCTTACCTCACCTTTAATTCCACCAAGCTCCTCCATTTCATATAAGAGTCCATTTACAAGTGTATTATCACTTGTACCTGCAGCAGGGTGAACAACAACTCCTGTAGGCTTTTCTACTACAGCAACATCATTATCCTCATAAACAATATTTAAATTCATATCTACAGCCTCTAGAGTAGATTCCTTAGCCTCTGGTATCTCCATATGAATTTCATCATTTATGGCCGTCATATATGAAGGCTTAGATGGGTTTCCATTAACTGTAACACTTCCATTATCAATAAGAGTCGAGATTAAAGTTCTTGACATATCATCATTATAGCTTTTTAAAAACTTATCAAGTCTCATAGAAGCATTTTTTTCTTTAACAATATATTTCTTAAGCATCCTTTTTTTCCTTTCTCTTATCCATAAAGAATAAAATATCAATTACTAATAATATTACTCCTGTAACTAAAAAGAAATCAGCTACATTAAATGTTGGGAAATTCTCCTTAGATAATAATCTAGATACAGCATTAAATGGAGCAAAATCAATCATATCAATTACACCATTCCTAACATTTATAGATGTCATAAATCTATCAAATAAATTACCAACACATCCTCCTAGGATAAATCCTGCAGCAAATGTTAATGTCTTCATCTTTTTATATTCCTTTATGAATCTATATATAGCCCAAGATATAATCACTGAGCTTACTAGGCTAACAATTACTAAAAATACAGGGGCATCACTAAATGAGCTCCACGCAGCTCCTGTGTTATAGCATTTTGTGAACTTTAAAAAATGTGGAATGCAGGTTACAAATTGATCCTCATTTAAATTAAGCTCTACTATTAATTTAGTTATTTGATCTAATAATACTACAGCCGCAGCTATAATAAACGCAATCCACATAATTACACTTCCTATCTAAACATTACAAAATATATTATTAATGAAATGATTCCTGGTATCATG
>JAZRVY010000034.1:0-8107 GCA_045599405.1 Anaeroplasmataceae bacterium | reverse complement strand
TAATAATGTATTGTTTGTGCTAGTTTACCTAGCTTTTCCTATCTGCTCTAGTTTCTTTATTGTTTTCCTAGAATTGATTTGTTGTAATTCAATTTCGCTTGGCTTGTTTGTCATATCATTGTTCAGTTTTCAAAGACTTATACACTGCCTTAGTTTTTGACAGCGCTTATTTATTATATTAATATTGGCAACTAGTGTCAATAGTAATATTAAGAAAAGTGGTGGTCGGGGTTGGTTTCGAACCAACGAACCCTAGGGAGCAGATTTACAGTCTGCCGCGTTTAGCCTCTTCGCTACCCGACCATATTTTTTACTGCTTTTAACCGCAGTGCTTTTTTATTATATTACAACATTTTTTAGATTGCAATACCTTTTTTAAAAAAATTTTATAAAAAAAGTAAAGACCGAAATCTCTACTTCTTTTTAATCTTTTTGTCTAATTCATAGCTCGCTAGCATGACAACTCTCTTGCATCCTTGACACTCAAGTTTGATGTCAGCACCCGTTCTAATAACCTTCCATGTACTGCTTTTACATACATGTGGCTTCTTAGTTTCAATAATATCTCCTAGGTTATACATATATCCTCCTACTTACAAAGGATATCAAGAATACTCTTAACTAAATCCTTATCCTTTAGATTAATAGTAATCTTATTTTCATTAACCTTAAGTGTACCTTTATATTTCTTTTTAAATGATTGCTCATAGGATTTATATTCAGTACTTCTAGGCTTTTTCTTAATTTCCTTATTTTTCTTTTCCTCTGATGCTAGCTCCTCAACCTGTCTAACACTAAGCCCCTTATCAACAATAAGCTTAGCAATAGCTCTAATCTTATTTAAATCAGATAGCTTAGATAAAACTCTAGCATGCCCCATTGATATCTTTCCTTGATCAACTAAATCTAATACATCATCAGGTAGATTTAATAATCCTAATATATTAGTTATATAAGGTCTACTCTTTCCTACCTTTTTTCCAAGCTCAGCTTGTGTATAATCAAGCTCTCTCATAATTTGTCTATAGGCCTTAGCCTCTTCAACAGGTGTAAGATTTTCTCTTTGTAAATTTTCAACTAAAGCTATTTCGATAACTTTATCCTTTTCATAATTACGTACAATAGCAGGAATAGTATCCATACCAAGCTTTAGACAAGCTTTGTATCTACGCTCTCCCGAAACAATATTATAAACATTTCCAACCTTCTTTACTATAATAGGCTGAAATACGCCATGCTCCTTAATAGATTTAGCTAATTCATCAATCTTAGCACTATCAAAAACATAACGTGGCTGATATGGATTAGATTGAATCTTATTTAAGCTAAGCTCTAAGACCTCTTCCTTACCATCTGCAAAGTATTCATTTTCTTCTAATAATCCCTTTAATGTAGTTCTATTACTTTTTGGCATTGTTTGATATTATCTCCTTTGCTAATTCTTTATATTGCTTTGAGGCTGGGCTCGATGGTGCATACTCGATAACTGACTTTGAATACATCGGAGCCTCTGCTGCCTTAATATTACTAGATATAATAGTATTAAATACCTTATTCCCGAAGCAATCTCTAATCTCAGCTGCTATCTCACTTGAGGATTTAATACGCTTATCATACATAGTAAGTAATACACCCTCTACCTCAAGAGTCTTATTATTATCCCTCTTTTGCTTTTGAACATATCTAACTGTATTTAATAATTGTGTTAAACCATCCATCGCAAGGAATTGACATTGCACTGGAATAATAACACTATTAGCTGCATATAGTGCGTTCATAGTAATAAGCCCTAATGATGGCGGACAGTCAAATAAAATATAATCATACTTATTTCTAAACACCTCTAGCTTATTTGATAGCACAAACATCTTATCTGGATTAGTTGCCATATCTATCTCTAAATTACTTAAATCTAGATTACTACAAATAAGCTGTAAGGATGATGAGGCTGTCTTAACAATTGCTGTTGATGGCTTAACATCCTTAACTAATACATCATATATAGTATGCTTAATAAGCTTTCTATTAAATCCTAAGCTACAGGTAGTTGAAGCTTGAGGATCTAGGTCTATTAATAATACCTTTTTTCCAAGTCTAGATAAGGATTCTGCAAGATTGACACTTGTTGTTGTCTTTCCTACTCCACCCTTTTGGTTAGTAACCGCAATTATTCTTGCCTTCATAAAATTCACCTTACTTTAATGGTTTATTCTTAATAACACTAAATTGTCTAGGATATTTCTTTGGACATTCCTTTAGCTTTTTAATTATAATAAGCTCTCTATGTCCCATACCATTAGGTAGCTCAAAACTCTTTGTATCAATAATCTTTCCACCAAGAATACTAATACCATTTAAAGCTTCATTAACCTCTTCATTACCCTCTGTAGATTTCATAGCTATAAATAGCCCACCAGTCTTGACAAGTGGTAAGCATAGCTCTGCAAGTATATTAAGTCTAGCTACAGCTCTTGCAGTAACTACATCATAATACTCTCTATACTTTTGAGCATGCTCCTCTGCACGTGCATGCATAGGCCTAACATTATTTATATTAAGCTTATTATTAACTAATTCATTTAAAAAGGTAATTCTCTTATTTAAGGAATCTACAATAGTAACATTAATATCCTTATTTACTATTGCGCATGGCACAGATGGAAATCCAGCTCCTGCACCAACATCACACAAATTAATATTACCACTAGGCAGTCCCTTAGTTAAAATTAAAGAATCATAAAAATGCTTAATCATTACATCATCATAATTAGCAATAGCTGTAAGATTAACCTTTTGATTATACTCAACTAAAAAATCATAATAAATATTAAACTTATCCATAGTATTATCATCTATATTTATATTAAGATTTAATAACGCATTTTTTAAATTCATTACATTTTCTCCTCTAAATATACTAATAACACCGCAATATCTGCAGGATTAACTCCCATAATACGAGAGGCTTGTCCTACTGTCTTTGGCTTAATTAAATTAAGCTTCTCTCTAGCCTCTAATGCTAAATTTTGAATATCATCATAATTAATTTTGTCTGGAATTAGCTTAGAATCCATATTTGTCATTCTCTCAGCCTGAGATTTTGCCTTTTTTATATATCCAGCATACTTAACCTCAATCTCAGCCTCCATTAATATATCTGTTAAATCATCTATATCATCAAACTCTGATAATTGATCATTATCCTTCAACATATTATATATATTAATAGAATCTATCTCTGGTCTCTTTAATAAAGCTAAATACTTTTGTGAATGAACAATTGTATTAGATCCAATAGACTCTAAATATCTATTATTAGCTTCACTATTCTTATAATTAATATTATCTAGCCTTTCAATAGCCTTACCTATATTTTCCTTTTTCTTTAAAAGCTTTTGATATTGCTCATCTGAAATTAAACCATATTCATATCCATATTCTCTTAATCTTAAATCAGCATTATCATGTCTAAGTAGCAATCTATATTCAGCACGAGATGTAAGTAATCTATATGGCTCATTAGTTCCCTTAGTTACTAAATCATCTATAAGAACTCCAATATAAGCCTCATCTCTTGAAAATACTAATGGCTCCTTACCATTTATCTTAGCGCATGCGTTAATACCTGCCATAAGACCTTGGCATGCAGCCTCTTCATATCCACTAGTTCCATTAATTTGTCCAGCAGTAAATAAATTTTCTACATATTTAGTCTCAAGGCTTGGCCAAAGCTCAATAGGATCAATCGCATCATACTCAATTGCATATGCGTATCTTCTTACCTCGCAATTTTCAAGCCCTGGTAGCAATCTTAGCATCTTATCCTGTACATCAACTGGCATAGATGTAGAAAATCCACCTACATATATCTCATCTATATATAAGCTTTCTGGCTCAAGGAATATTTGATGACGCTCCTTGTCTGCAAACCTAACAACCTTAGTTTCAATACTAGGACAATATCTTGGTCCTATACCTTGAATAACTCCACCATACATAGAGCTTTTATCTAAATTATCATTAATAAGCTGATGAATCTCAGGATTAGTATAAATTAAATGGCAATCAACACTAACCTTCTCTATTTGATCATATCCCTTATCAAAGCTAAAGCGCCAAGGTATAGTATCACCTGGCTCAACACTACCCTTACTAAAATCAATACTATCCTTTGCAATTCTAGCTGGAGTACCAGTCTTTAATCTTTGAACTGTAAAGCCAAGCTCTGCAAGCTGCTTACTAAGCCCAAAGGTAGTAGGCTGCTTATCAGGACCCTCTATACAAAAATCAAATCCTCTAAGTGTTCTACTATTTAAATAGGTACCAGTAGTTAAAATAACACACTTAGACTCTATTCTTTGACCATCCTGTAAAACAACACCCTTTGCTATCTTATTTTCTACAATAATAGATTCAACAAGACCCTCTAGGGTAGTCAAATTAGCTGTCTCATCTATATGCTTTTTCATTTGACGTGGATACAAAACCTTATCTGCCTGACATCTAAGAGCTCTAACAGCAGGTCCCTTAGATCCATTTAGCATCTTCATTTGGATTTGGGCCATATCAGCACACTTACCCATATATCCACCAAGTGCATCTATCTCTCTTACAACAATACCCTTTGCAGGTCCACCAATAGATGGATTGCATGGCATACTACCTAGCATATTAAGATTACCTGATACAAGTAGAGTTTTTTTACCAATGTTTGCACAAGCTAAAGCTGCCTCACATCCAGCATGTCCTCCACCTACAACAATAATATCATACATAATATTATCCTCTTTCCTAACTATTCTATTTTAACATTATAAAAATATTTAGTAAAGAATACAAAAACACCACCCAAACCAAATAGGGTGGTGTTATATTAATTATTCTACTACTTTATATCCAGCAGCATTAATATTATTAATAATTTGATTCTTATCTACAGTACCCTCATATGTAACTGTAACATTCTTTTTCTTTAAATTAGCTACAGCACCTGTAACACCAGAAGCCTTCTTACATGCCTCTTCTATATGAGCAACACAATGCATGCACATCATACCCTCAACCTTAATTACTAATTCCATATTATTTTTCTCCTCCTTATAGCCTTTAAATAATCCTATAGTAAGTGCATTAAGCACAACACTAACACTACTAATGCTCATCGCAATAGCTCCATACATAGGTGACATTTTAAATTTACCATCACTTATATAATAAAAAATACCTGTACTTAATATTACACATATAAAATTATAGAAAAATGCCCAAAACAATCCTAGCCTTATAGTATTTAATGTTCTCTTACTTAATCTAATAACATTAACTAAATCTAGTAAATCATTCTTAACTAAAACAATATCACTGCTATCCTTAGCTATATCACTAGCATTACCCATAGATATACCTATATCAGCCTTAGCTAGAGCTATAGAATCATTAACTCCATCTCCAACCATAGCCACCATACCACTACGCTTATATTTATCTACTATATTGCCCTTATCCTGTGGCAATATATTAGCCTCTATATTATCAATTCCAACCTCGCTTGCTACACTACTAGCTACACTTAAATTATCACCAGTAATCATGACAATATCAATACCCATATTCTTAAGCAATGATATAGCTCTTTTACTACTAGGCTTTATTCTATCTCTTATAGTTAAAATAGCTACAAGCTTATCATTTTTCTTAACTGCAACAACAGTATTACCATTATTATCAAATGAATCAAATGTGGATAACTCATTCTCATCACTTAAAATACTCCTATTACCTATAATATATAATATATTATCTATACTACCCTTAATACCTACTCCTGGAATACTTTCAAAGTTATCCACATTTTTAGGTATAGAATTTTGACTAGTATATTTTATTATAGATTTACTTAAAGGATGCTCTGACATAGACTCTA
This sequence comes from Anaeroplasmataceae bacterium, assembly GCA_045599405.1. Taxonomy (GTDB): domain Bacteria; phylum Bacillota_I; class Bacilli_A; order Acholeplasmatales; family Anaeroplasmataceae; genus UBA3206. The sequence continues at coordinate 2,184 of JAZRVY010000034.1, read as the reverse complement.
TATTATAAAGAATAGACTCTATATCATCATCGCAATATTTAACAAAATCTATAACCTCTGGCTGACCACATGTTATTGTACCTGTCTTATCTAATAAAATAGTCTTTATCTTACTTGCATTTTCAAGTATCTGTGCATTCTTAACTAAAAGACCATTTCTAGCTCCAACTCCGCTAGAAACCATAATCGCAACAGGGGTTGCAAGTCCTAGTGCACAAGGACACGCGATAACTATAGTAGTAATACTAAAGTTTAATGCTATCTCTAGCATATTATCATCAAACCTATTATTAAATCTAACATATATTATATTAGCTATAAAGGTTATTAAAGCTATTATAAATATAGTAGGTACAAATATCCTACTTATTCTATCAGCTAATTTACTAATAGGAGCCTTACTATTAGAAGCCTCATCTACTAATCTAATAATAGTAGCTATAGTAGTATCATTTCCAACCCTTAAGGCCTTAACCTTAATATATCCATTTGTAACTAATGTACCTGAATAAACATTATCACCAATAGTCTTTTCCTTAGGAATAGACTCACCTGTAATAGTAGCCTCATTAATACCCGAATTACCTTCTATTATTATTCCATCAATTGGAATAATAGATCCATTCTTACAAATAACTATATCTTCAATTTCAACATCACTGCTATTAATCTCTATTTCCTTATTATCTCTATATATTATAGCTCTTTTAGGAGCTAAATCCATAAGTGATTCAATAGCTCTAGTAGTTTTTCTTTTACTTATAAATTCTAGGTATTTACCTATACTAACAAATACAAGTATCATGCCTGCTGATTCAAAATATAAATACATATGATATTCATTATAGCCTAAGGCTATCATGAATAAGCAATATATTCCATATATTAAAGAAGCTGTAGCTCCTATAGCTATTAGGCTATCCATAGTAGGACCCTTAAATAATCTTTTAAAGCCATTAATAAAATATTTTCTATTTATATATATAATAGGTAGAACAATTATAAATTGTATTAACGAAAATCCCATAGGGCATTTTTTCATATCAAATACCTTAAATATAGGAAAATGCCACAACATAACACCCATCGAAAAATACATTAATATAAATAAGAATACTATGCTAATAATTAAATCTCTCAGCAAATGATCCTTTTCTATTCTAATGTCATTACTATCCTTTAAATTAGCGCTATATCCAGCATCTAAAACAGCATTAATAATATTACTATCATTGCATATAGATTCATCATACTCTACTATCATATTATTTTTTAATAGATTTACATTACAGCTAATAATACCATCTAATTTGCAAACAGCATCATTTACATGTGCCTGACATGCAGCACATGTCATACCCTTCACATCAAATGTCTTTTTCATTATTGAAACCTCTTAAATAATTCTACTATTTCATCAATAACCTCATATTTATCATTCTTAATATCATTTATTAAGCACGAATGCATATGACTTTCTAATATAACATTAGCAAGTGATTTAATAGATTTATCAATTGCACTTAATTGAATTAATATATCATCACAATATCTATCACTTTCAATCATATTCTTTATACCATTCATCTGTCCAGTAATCTTATTTACCCTAGTTATTAATGATTTCTTTTCTTCTGTACTTCTTATTTTAGTCTTTTCACAACAACAATTACTCATAATATCACCAATCTAATTATATACCCCCTGGGGGTATTTGTAAAGGTGTAATAAAAGGACCTCTGTTGAGGTCCTTCGTTAGTTGTTATTAAGGATATCTTTAGGATTTCTTTTAGAACATCTAATTATAGGCACTATTGTAGCTACAATAGGTAGTATAATACTAATTAATATTATAATAATCCAATTGATATATGTAATACTATATGAAGCTACATATGTGTTATAAAGTTTTGATGTGAATAAATTGATTATGTAAATACCAAAATATTGACATATTCCTACAATTATCAACGTTATACTTGATAACATAATGTTTTGAACATTAAAAATCTTAAATACATCTTTTTCTGAAACTCCAATTGATTTTAAAATACCAATTTCTTTTTCCTTGAGTGCAATAATCTCTAATACATGTTTGTCCGCAACAAATACTGCCATCGCAAAAAATACCACGCTCATTATTACAAATACATTTTTCATAATAATAAATGTATTTCTACTATC
>JAZRVY010000033.1:0-7982 GCA_045599405.1 Anaeroplasmataceae bacterium | reverse complement strand
ATATAATCTATATCTAAATCATCTAAAATATGCATAAGATCATTTTTATTTAAATCAGTAATAAATGACATTATATTATCCTCTGATTTTAGATTATAAAAATGATTATCATTTAGCTTTTTAGGAGCTGTTTTGAACTTTAGGTCTACATGAATATATTTAGTAATATCATCAGTAGACTCTGAAACAGTACCATTTTGAAGCAGTATAATATTATCTACTATTTCAATGTTATGTAGGTTATCAGAAGTATATACTATAGAAGCACCAGCCTTAGCTAGCTTTAAAAACAAGGATTTAACTAGGAATTTAGAGCTATTATCTAAATCCTTATATAAATCATCAATTATTATTAATCTAGGCTCAAAGAAAATCGCATTTACAATAGATACTAGTCTAGTATCATTTCTATCTAAATCTATTAGCCTTGTGCTTGGATTTAAATTAAAATAAGAAATATATTCATCAATATTAGATTTGAAATCAGCACTATAAAAGGAATTAGAATAATCTAGGTATTCCTTTACAGTGACATTAGGCTTTTTAAAAACTAGCTTAGATGAATACCCTATGAAAGTCATATTTTTAGAAAATCCCTTTTTAATATCATGACCAATAAAATTGATAGTTCCGTCATATTTTATTAAATTGATAATTGCGTTTAATAATGTTGTTTTAAAGCTTTTAGATTTACCTAATATTGCAGTAATTGTATTAGATTTACAGCTAAAGCTTATATCATTAAGATAATTCTTTTTGCTAACATTTTTAAGCTCTAAAATTGGAGTTTCCATTGATATCACCTTCATAGAAAAATTATATCATAATAATATAGATTATACAAAACTATGGTATAATAATTATACACGTTTAGGAGTGTTTTTATGGAAGATAAAATTATTGTTAGAGGTGCTCGTGAAAATAATTTAAAAAATGTTAATATCGAGCTACCTAAAAATAAGTTAATAGTAATGACAGGACTATCAGGATCTGGTAAGTCATCACTTGCCTTTGATACTATTTTTCAAGAGGGTCAAAGAAGATTTGTTGAGTCGCTATCAACTGGTGCTAGGCAATTTCTTGGAGGAATGGAAAAGCCAGATGTTGATAGTATTGATGGGTTATCACCTGCAATTTCCATTGATCAAAAGGGTGCAAGCAAGAATCCTAGATCTACAGTTGGTACAGTAACTGAGATTTATGATTATTTAAGAGTATTATATGCAAGAATTGGAACTCCTTATTGTCCTATACATAACGAGCCAATAGAGGCTACTACTATAGATGAGATGATTTCTAGAATTGAATCATTCCCTGAGGGAAGTAGAATTATCATTATGGCTCCTGTTGTTGACTCTCAAAAGGGTGAGCACAAGGCTGTTTTAGAAAAATATCTAAAGGAAGGATTTATTAGAGCACGCATCGATGGAGAAATGCGTATGCTAGATGAGGAAATAAATCTAGAGCGTACTAAAAAGCATAATATAGATATTGTAGTAGAAAGAATTAAGATTCAGCCTGATATTAGAGCAAGACTTGCAGATTCACTTAGAACATGTACAAAGTTCAGTGGTGGATATGTAAAAATTTTAAAGGATGATGAGGAAATATTATTTAGTGAGCATTTTTCTTGTAAATATTGTGGATATAGTGTTCCTAGACTTGAGCCTAGAATTTTCTCTTTTAATTCTCCGCTTGGAGCTTGTCCTGATTGTAATGGACTTGGAGTTAAAAAGAGTATTTCACCTGATTTATTATTTGATGAAGAAAAAAGCATCAATAATGGAGGTATTTTACCTTACAAGAATCAGGAAAAGGATAATATCAATAATGCGGTATTAAAAAAACTATGTAGTCATTATAAGATTGATATGAACAAGGAAATTAAATATTTCACTAAGGATCAAAAGGATATTTTATTATATGGTCCTAAAGAAAATATTAAATTTTCAATAACATCTACATCTGGAAATAATTATGATAAGGAATTTGAGGGTATACTTTCAGGATTTGAAAGAAGATACCTAGAAACAACATCAGATTGGATTCGTGATTGGATTGAAGGATTCATGATAGATAGAACCTGTACAAGCTGCAATGGTGATAGACTTAATGATAGTATATTATCTATGTATATTGCAGGTAAAAATATTGCACAGGTATGTAATATGTCTATTGAGGATATGTATAAATTCTTTAAGAATATAGAGCTACCTTTAGAAAAGGCTGCAATTGGTAAGCTAGCTATTAAGGAAATTTGTGATAGATTAGAATTTTTAATTAATGTTGGACTTGAATATCTAACATTATCACGTAGTGCTGATACATTATCTGGAGGAGAGGCTCAAAGAATTAGACTTGCAACTCAGGTAGGAAGTAAGCTTACTGGAGTATTATATGTTTTAGATGAGCCTTCTATAGGACTTCATCAAAGAGATAATCAAAGATTGATTGATACAATGAAAAACATGAGAGATTTAGGAAATACTCTTATTGTTGTTGAGCATGATGATGATACCATGAGACAGGCTGACTGGCTTGTTGATATAGGACCTCGTGCTGGAGTCCATGGTGGTGAGATTATGGCTCAAGGAACTCCTGAGGATGTTATGAAATCAGCAAATAGCATCACTGCCAAATATCTTAGAGGTGATGAAAAAATAGAGGTTCCTAAAAAGAGACGTGCAGGTAATGGTAAATTCCTTAAGGTTGTTGGAGCTGAGGCTCATAACCTTAAAAAGGTTAATGTAACAATTCCTTTAGGAACGCTTACTATTGTAACAGGAGTATCAGGATCTGGTAAGTCATCTCTTGTAAATGAGGTCATTTATAAAAATCTATATGTAGATTTATATAAGGCTAAGCGTATGGAGCCTGGTAAGGTTAAGGAAATAAAAGGAAAAGAGGAAATTGATAGAATAATTCAAATTACTCAAACTCCAATTGGTACAACACCAAGAAGTAATCCTGCAACCTACACTAAGGTATTTGATGATATTAGAGATTTGTTCGCACAAACTAATGAAGCCAAGGCTAGAGGCTTTGAAAAGGGACACTTTAGCTTTAATGTACCTGGTGGTAGATGTGAAAACTGCTGGGGAGATGGAGTTAAGAGAATAACTATGAATTTCTTACCAGATGTTTATGTACCATGTGAGGTTTGTCATGGTACAAGATATCAAATAGATACCTTAAATATTAAGTTTAAGGATAAAAATATTAGTGATGTGCTTAATATGAGAATAGAAGAGGCTTACGAATTCTTTATCAATATTCCAAAAATTAAAAGAAAGCTTCAAGCGCTTGTAGATGTTGGATTAGGATATATGAAGCTAGGTCAATCCTCGACATTATTATCTGGAGGAGAGGCTCAAAGAGTCAAATTAGCATCTGAGCTATATTCAAAGGTTACACCTGGAACATTATATATTCTAGATGAGCCTACTACAGGGCTTCATACAGATGATATTAAGCGTTTGATGAATGTTATTAATAAGATTGTTGATCAGGGAGCTACAGTGCTAATAATTGAGCATAATCTTGATGTAATTAAGCTTGCAGACCACATAATTGACCTTGGACCAGAGGGTGGAGTTAAGGGAGGTACTCTAATATTTGAAGGAACTCCTGAAAAATTAGCAAAATGTGAAAAATCATATACTGGTCAATATTTAAAGAAATATTTATAAAAAAATATAGTCTATGGTGCCAAAAACCATAGACTTTTTATATGCTGCTAGAAATTCTAAAATGTTAAATTATGATATACGTCTTAACGTATTTATTATAAAATATGTTGAAAAAGACAATAAAAAATGTTATTGTTATAATATGTAATACTGAAGAGAGGTATTTGTATGAGAAAAGCTTGTAAAATTATATTACCAATAGCTTTAATTGCCCTAATCGCTTCAATCGCATTATATGTAGTTGGAGTTGGTGCATTAGATAAGGCAACTAAGACTCTTTCTGAAACAATTTGGAACTATTATATGATTGAAAAATCAAATATGGCTAAGTATGTTTCAATGGGTGTTTTAGGTTCAACTTTATTACTTGCACTTATAAGAGCAATTGCCATTAGAAAAAAGAAAAGTGTATGTTTAATTGATTTCCTATTAATATTAATGTTTAATGGAGCAGCAGCATTTTCAATGAAGGATGTTATCAAGGAGAATATTCAAGGTGACATTATGCTACTTTGCTCAGTAGTTGCTTACGCTATTCATTTAGTATTAATTTTAGTTTGTATGTTAATCTCGATTGCTGGTAAGAAGCATGAAAAGTCAAATATGCAAGCTGTTATTGTAGGACCTTCTACATACCTAGTAACATTTGTACTTGTATTAGGAGTATTCGGTGTATTATTCGCTAAGTACAAAATGGATATGTTTGCAGAGCTAGGAAGCTATGTAAAGGAATTTATTAATTATCTATTCAAGTTCAAGGGTGGATGGGATGCTGATCATGTTAAGACTGCAATGATTATGGTTGTAGCATTAACTGTAGTTACATTCGCAGCTCTTGCAACAATTGTACGTAAGAGAAATTTAATGCCTGTATTATATTCATACATCGCAATTATTTTATACTTTGTATTAAAGGTTAAGGCAGAGTTCCTAAACAGCACATTAGCTGGATTAAATGCCACTGACGCAAGCGTTCTTGAGAATGTTTGTGCTCCTATATTTGTAGTTGGAGTTGGATTAGTAATTCTAATTTGCTCTGTACAAGTATTTAATATGATTATTGCATTAATTGATGCTAAGAGAGTTCCTGTAGCCACAGCTGCAGCTAAGACTCAACCTTCTATTATCTCTGATGAAGAGAAGGCAGAGGCTCAAGCTATTATGCAAGAAATTGAGGATGAAGAGCCAGTTGAGGAAGAAGCTGAAGAACCAGTTGAAGACGAAGCTGAGGAAGAAATTGTTGAGGATGAAGAGCCTGTACTAGAGGAGGAGCCTGAAGAAGAGGTTGCTGAGGTAGTAGAGGAAGATGAAATTGAAGAGGAGCCAGCTCCACAACCAGCTCCACAACCAAAGCCAGTTGCTAAGGCTGCTGCAAAGGTAGAGGAAGAGGATGACGAGGAATACGAAGACGAAGAGTTTGACGGTGAAGAAGAGGATGAAGATGAGGATGACTTCGACGACTGGGAAGAAGAGGATGACGAAGTTAAGGCTGAACCTGTTAAGGCCGAGGATGATGAGTTATTACTTGATGACGATGAAGAAGAGGATTCTCGTGATGCATTGAGAAGACGTCGTGATTCAATTCGTGAGCGTATCATGGCTGCACGTAATAATAATGAAAATGAAATTGTTGAATATGCAATTGAGGATGAAATTGTAGAAGAGGAAGTTGTTGATGAAGAAAATGATTCACTAGAATCACAACCAGCACCAGCTCCTCAACCTAGACCAGTTGCTAAGCCAGCTCCTGCACCAGCTCCAGTTGATGAGGATGAGGACGAGGACGACGAGGACGATGAAATCGATGAGGAAGCATATAACGAGTCTATCGCATACGATGATGAGGATGACGAGGATGAGGAATATGATGATGAGGATGAGGAAGAAGAGGAAGAGGATGACGAGGTAGAACGTAACCGTGCTGCTCTTCGTGAGAAGCTTGCTCAACAACGTCAAGCTCAAGCTCAAAAGGAAGCTGAGCCAGCTCCTGCACCAATCGTAATGCCAGTTATCGAGGAGGAGCCTCAAAGAGACTTCAAGAAGATTAAGTCTAAGCCAATGAAGGATAAGATGGCTACTGCACTTGATGATGATAAGAGATATAGATATAACATGGTTCGTAATGAATTAGAAAGCTATAAGAAGGTTCATGAAAGAATGTCTTCTAAGGGTGAATCATTCAGATACCATGGAGATTTAATTGCTAAGATTTCTGTTGCTGGTAAGTCAGTAAGATTACATTTAGCTTTAAACCCAGATGATTATCAAAATACTAAGTATCACTTCAAGGATTTATCTGCAAAGAGTAGATATGCATTAGTTCCATTCACTGTAAAGCTATCTTCTAATAGATCTGTTAAATATTCATTAGAGCTAATTCAACAATTAGCTGAACAATTTGGATTAAAGAAGAACCCTAAGTTCTCTAACAAGGATTTTGCAAAGGATATCTTAAATGATTACAAGGATGCTCATCCAGAAGAGTTCGAAGAAAAAGAGCCAGAGGCTGTAGAGGAGAATTTAGAAAACACTCCAGTTGAGAATGTCGAAGCTCCTGTAGCTGAAGAGGCTGTTGAAGCTCCAGTTGAGCAATCAGTAGAACCAGAACAAGAGGTTGAAGATGAACCAATTGAGCAATCGATTGAAGAGGAGCCTGTTGAAGAAGAGGTTGTAGCTGATCCTGAAGAGGAAAAGGTAGAATAATAAAATGAATTTAAGGAGTGGATTATTTCACTCCTTATATTTTTTGGAGGCAATATGAGTAAATATATAATTGCAGTTGATCAAGGAACAACATCATCTAGAGTAATGATATTTGATGAAAGAAGTAATATTATTTGTAAAACTCAAAGTGAGTTTACTCAGTATTATCCACAGGATGGTTATGTGCTTCATGATCCAAATGAAATATATGAAAGTGTAGTTAATTTATTAACTACTGCTTTAAAAGAGGTTAATATTGATTATGATGATATTCTAGGTCTTGGAATTACTAATCAGAGGGAAACTACAGTCCTATGGGATAAAGAGACAGGAGAGCCTATTTATAAGGCTATAGTATGGCAATCACTTCAATCCAAGGATATATGTGATGGTTTAGAAGAATATAAGGATTTAATAAAAGAAAAAACAGGATTATTAATAAATCCATATTTCTCTGCATCTAAGATAAAATGGATGCTTGAAAATGTTCCAAATGCTAAAAGGCTTATGAATGAAGGAAGGCTTTTGTTTGGTACTATTGATACTTGGATAACATGGAAACTAACTGGTGGCAAATATCATGTAACAGATTATACTAACGCATCTAGAACAATGCTATTTAATATAAAGACATTATCATGGGATGATGATTTACTTAATATATTTGATATAAATAAGAATATATTACCAAAAGTAATAAATAGTAATGATACGGTAGGATATATAACAGATTCTAGAATATCTAATATTGCTAATATAAAAATATGTGCTTTATGTGGTGATCAGGAATCATCACTTCTTGGGCATACATGTGTAAATGATGGAGACATTAAAATAACATATGGTACAGGATCATTTATGCTGCTAAATACTGGAAATAATATTTGTCCAAGCGATAGTGGTTTACTTACAACTATAGCTACTGCTATAGATGGTAAAATTCAATATGCACTTGAGGGCTCTGTATTTATGTGTGGTGGTGCTATTAATTTTATGAAGGATAATTTAAATATTATAGAATCCTTTGAAAAGAGCTTTAATGCTCCATCTAGCAATGGTGTTTATTTTGTACCTGCCCTTACAGGACTTGCAGCACCCTACTGGGATCCACTTGCTAAAGGTGCTATTTTAGGTCTTACAAGAGCTACAACAAAGGAAGAAATATCCTTAGCTACACTAGAAGCTATAGGATATTCAAATAAGGATATAATTGACACTATGCAAAAAGAAACTAATAAAAAAATCAATTTTATTAGTGTAGATGGAGGGGCAAGTAAAAATAAGCGTCTAATGCAATTTCAATCTGATATTTTAAGCACAGATATAGTGACATTAAATACTGAGGAAGCTACCGCTTTAGGAATATTCTTTTTAGTTGGTTTAAACACTAAATTAATTACTAATATTAAGGATTATCATAAAAATTTAAATGTATTTAAGCCTAATATGGACACACAAATGATAGTGGATAAGTATAGTAAGTGGAAGAAAGCTATTAAGGCTGTGCAAATTTTTGAAGAATAACATAAATAAATATGTTATAATACTTAAGTATTGTGAGGTATTTATGAAAAAAGACTCTAAAAAAAA
>JAZRVY010000032.1:0-3554 GCA_045599405.1 Anaeroplasmataceae bacterium | reverse complement strand
ACCTTCTCACGATGTCTCCATCGCTCCGCGGCAGTAGTCCGTATCTTCATAGGAGCCTCACTTATCTAGTGGCTTCTATTTGAAACCACTGATAGTTTAAACCCATATTTAATATATGTCAACACATAAATTTAAAAAATTTTTATTGTTTATTACAATAGATATCATTACATATTATTCATAATGTAAGATAAATATAATTTACACTTATGTATACATAAGTATATGATATAATGATTTTGTGTTATTAAATTTGGAGAAAAATTATGTATAGTATTGAAGAACTTTTATTAATTGAAAACTTAACCTATATTCCAGATATCAAGCCATTTGTATATATCATGGATGGTAAGGGAATGACTGTAGAAAAATATCTTAATCAAATAGATACAGACGCCTTAATTGATGATATGGATTATACTACATATGTTAATGGTAAGGATTGGAGAAATATCATTAATGCCATAAGGCTTAATCCTGAAATATTAAAAGCTCATATAGCTGAAACTCACCTAGATGAGGCTTATAAGGGTGGTGGCGGAGTTTCTGCTGTTTTTTTAAATAAGCACACTAAGGAAGCTGTAGTTGCGTTTAGAGGTACTGCTCTTAACGAATGGAAGGATGATTTTATTGCAGCTAATGAGGTTGATTCACTACAGCAGGTAAATGCGCTTGAATGGTATAAGACAATTTATGAAAGGCTTGAGCTAGAGAAATATGATGTTACAGTTATAGGACATTCTAAGGGTGGTAATAAGGCTAAATACATTACAATTTTAAATAATACCCCTAAAAGATGTATATCATTTGATGGACAAGGCTTCTCTGATAAATTCTTTGAGCACTATAAAAAGAAAATTTTAGACAGACAGGATTTGATTGAAAATCATAATGTTGATTATGATTATGTTAATATTCTTATGAATGATATAGGAGCTAAAACCTACTATATAGGATTTGATTATAAGAAGGGTGGATTTGCAGAGGCTCATTGTCCTAATAAATTCTTTCATTTTAATGATGATTATACATTTGAAATGAGAATAAATCCAAATGGTCAAAGCCCTGAGATGCAGATACTTGATCAATTTATTAATTCTATGGTCAGATCAGCTATTAATGACAAGGAGCGTAGCGAATCAAATGAGCTTGTAGGAAAGCTTGTAGAAAAGGCCTTTTCAATAGGTACAAATGATATTACGCCTACTTCTTTTATCACATATTTATGTGATACAGTAGGTGAAGAAAAATATATTGATAATGCTGCCTATTTACTTTCATTCGCCTTAAAATATACAAAGACGAATAAGGAATTTATGAAGGCTCTTAGAGATATAATGATTCACTTTAAGGCTGATGCGATACTAAATGTTGTAGATATGCTAGATGAGCTTGTTAATTCAAAAAAACTAAGTGCTCTTATAAATATATCTAACTTTCTTATACTTCATGTAAATAAGCCATTAGTTAAAAAGATTCAATCAATTGCAAGAAAGAAATATAATGCTGAATTAACTAAGGAGCAAATATGTAAGGTTCTTCAAATTGTGTCCTTAACTAAGAATATGCTTAAGACACTTGAAATAAATATGGATGGATCTGATTTAGTTATTGAAGAGGATGAGGATGATATTAATGAATTTATTCTACCAGAAAATTTAAATATAGTAGTTCTATCTGGTGGACTTTCCAACGAGAGAAATGTTTCATTAAAAACCGGATATGCAGTTAGAGATGTTTTAATAAAGAAGGGACATAATGTTATATTATTAGATTCCTTTATGGGATATGATATTGAAGAAAAGCATATAGATGATGCATTCGCAGACCCATTAAAATATTCACTTCCAGATCAGCCAATATCAAATGAGGTCCCTGATTTATGGGCTGTTAAAAAAAGACGTAGAGATCATTCTGCCGCTTATTTTGGACCTAATGTGCTACAAATATGTAAGCAATCTGATTTAGTATTTATTGTTCTACATGGAGCTAATGGTGAAAATGGTAAGGTACAAGCTACCTTTGATTTACTTGGAATTGATTATACAGGATGTAATCACTTCTCTTCTGCATTGTCTTCTAATAAATATATTGCAAAGCAAATACTTAGAAATGCAGGAATACCAGTTCCAAAGGATTACATTGTAGAAAAGCATCAAAGAAATACAGACCCACTTACATATGGTATAGAATATCCTGTAATTGTTAAGCCTAATAATGGAGGTATTGGTCTAGGAATTACTGTTGCCAATGATAGAAAGGCCTATTTAAAGGCCTTAAAGGAAGCCTTTAAATGGGATAAGGAGGCTATTATTGAGGAATATGTAGGAGGAAGGGAATTTGCAGTAAGCACCCTTGATGGAAAGGCTCTTCCGGTTCTTGAGCTTCTTCCACTGCAATCTGAAAATGGCGGAGTTACATTTGAAGGAGAGACTAGAAAGCAATGCCCTGCGCAAATCTCAAAGGAGCTAGAAAAGGCTCTTAAGGAAGCTGCAGAAGCTGCAGCCAGGTCTCTTGGCCTTAAGCAATACTCTAAATCTGATTTTATAGTTAGAGACGATGATACATTCGTATGCCTAGAATGTGATTCGCTTCCTCACCTATCACCAGATTCTCACCTAGTAACTGAGGTTGAACAAACTAAAATGTCATTTGATGATTTTTGTGAAAAGGTTATAGAAATATCATTAATAAGAAAATATCATTAAAAAAAGCCCTATAGGGTAGAGTACACAATCTACCTTATAGGGTTTATTTTATTTATTATTAATTTTATTAAATGGACACCTTTCCTTAATACACTGATTATTTAGAGGTGAAAATTCACATACTATATCACTTGTTTCCATATTAACATTAAGATTATCCTTAACAAATTCTATTGCACTTAATATAGATAAAAAAGAATCTCTTTTACAGCATCTAGGTCCACCTATGCTTCCAATATTATAAAGTGATTTAGACGTCATTTTATTAGAAAGACCCCAAGGCTCTATTTTAAGTGGTGTAGACCCAGTAACTATAGATATAAACATTCCACTTGATATTGCAGCGCCACAAGCACCCCAAAATCCACAAGCTCCACCTGGAACCTGCTTACCTCTTTGAAGCATTTCTGAAAGTGCATTATTTAAATCCAGCTTCCCACCCGCATTATAAAATGCAGTAATAAGTGCACATCCAACCATTATATGATGCTCAGGCCCATGCATATGGCAAAAGCTTTGCTTCATCATATGCTTAATAATTTCTATTGGATTTTTTGATTTTGTTTCCTTACAATATGAAATTATTAAATCTACACCCTTCATATGACAATCATTGCATACATAATGATTGTTAATGCATTTTGTCTTAGATAGTTCCATCTTATGGCAATAATAGCACTCCATAAGTACATCCTTATCTAAATAAGCTAGCCTATCCTTACATATTAAGCATTCATCTGACATATTAAATCTCCTTTATCTTTTCTTTAATAGCTTCTATTATTTTTATAAATTCTTTATCTGATTTTCCAGTAGGATCCTCTAGCATGAAATTATAATCATAAT
>JAZRVY010000031.1:0-4903 GCA_045599405.1 Anaeroplasmataceae bacterium | reverse complement strand
AGAGCAAGATTGAGTTGTTATAATATGCATAGCTACCGGTAAGGTTAAATCACCCTTCTCAACAGGCTTCTTTTTAATATCTGATTCATCATAGCTAGAAATTATTTTTTCTATTTCTGATAATGATACTAATACACTTCTCTTAAGCTCAGAATCCTTTTGAGACAATATATTTAGCTGTTCTAATGTTGAAAGTATTCTAGAGGCTCTATTATATCCCATTCTAAAATGCTCTTGAATATCTGAAATAGAAGCTTTTTTAGCCTCAAGACAATATTTAGCAACCTCTAATAATAAATCATCATTCATTTCCGTTACCTCTTTCAAAAATGGCATTTAGCTCAGCTTCATTATGAACTAAAACCTCTCTTGATTTAGTAGCATTCTTTGGAGATACAATTCCAAGCTCCTCAAGTGATTTAACAACACCTTGAGCTCTATTGAATCCTAATCCAAAGTTGTTTTGTAATCCGTTGATTGAGCATGTACCATTTTGTAAGAAATATAATGCCGCACTATATAAAAGCTCACTATTCTCATCATCTGATGTTACTGTAGCAGCTTGTGTTGAAGCTACTGACTTACGTAAATCATCATGGCTAAATAGATAATCAGGTCCAGCCTGTGCACGAATGAAGTCTGTTACTTGCTCAATTTCATCATCTGGAACATATGCTCCCTGTAAACGTTGAGGAATATCTCCCTCCTTAATTAGCATATCTCCCTTACCAAGTAGGTTTTCAGCACCACCCTCATCAAGGATTGTTACTGAGTCTACAGGTGATACAGTATGGAAGGCAACTCTTGTTGGTATATTAGCCTTTATTGTTCCCTTAACAACATCTACTGTTGGACGTTGTGTAGCAACAAGTAAATGAATACCTGCAGCACGAGCCTTAGCTGTAATACGGCTTACTGAATCCTCTACGTCTGCAGCTGCAGTCATCATTAGGTCTGCAAGCTCGTCAATAATAATTACAATATATGGCATCTTTCTAAGTGTCATATCTGTCTTAACCTTTTCGTTATACATTTCAATATTTTTAGAACGTGATAACGCAAAGATATTATATCTATCATCCATTTCCTTACATGCCCATTTTAAGGCTTCAGATGCAAGAGATGGTTCTGTAATTACTGGAGTTACAAGGTGTGGTAGTTCATTATATGTCATTAATTCTACTACCTTAGGGTCAAATAGCATTAGCTTTAGCTCATCTGGCTTATTCTTTAATAATAATGAAAGTAAAATAGTATTAATACATACTGACTTTCCTGATCCAGTAGATCCAGCTACAAGTCCATGTGGCCACTTATTAATCTTAGTATAAATATTGTTGTTATCAATATCCTTACCTAAGGCTATCTTAAGTGGATTATCATCATAGAATTCATCATTTAAGATATCTCCAAAGAATACTGTGTCATTCTTAACATTAGGAACTTCAACTCCTACTGTTCTCTTTCCTGGAATTGGAGCTTGAATATTAATAGACTTAACTCCAAGAGCCATTTGAATTTCATTATGAATATTAGAAACCTTCTTGGCCATGACTCCGGCCTCTAGAGCTATTTCATATCTTGTAAATGAAGGACCCTTACGTCTTTCAACTACACTACCTGCAATTCCAAAGTCTGCAAGTGTTTGATTGATAATTTCCTCCTTGTCATAAACCCATTGAGGAATTTCACCACTTGACGCAGCTCCCTTTGTAAAAATATCTCTTGGTGGAAGCTTATAATTCTTATATTTGTTTAAATCGCTAACTGTCTTGGGAGCCTCCTCTACCTTTGGAGCTTGATATACAGGCTCTGGCTGTGGTTGTGGCTCTGGCTTAGCTACTGGTGGTTCAGGAGCTACATATTTTGGCTCTGGCTGAGGAGCTTGATATACAGGCTCTGGCTTTACTTCAACAGGTTTTGGTTGCTCTTGTTGTCTTCTAATGATTGTTGTATGCTCCTCTGGAACATAATTGCTTGTATCATATTTAGGCTTAAATGAACCGAAGATTAAATCCTCATCTTGCTCTGTCATATTTTCAATAGCCTCATCATTTTTAAATTGATCAAAATTAAATGAAGCCTCTTGAGACTCTTGCTCCTTTGTTGCAGCCTCCTCTATCGCATCATCTGCTGATTTGATAAATAAGCTAGAGTCCTCTTGCTCATTTATAACTGCTTCTTGCTCAGTAACCTTATTATTATTGATAGTAATATCATCTCCAAAGACTCTCTTACGCTCTTCATTGCTAATCATATCAAATTCATAGAATTCAGTACCATACTTTTCAATAAGCTCAGCCTTTGTTATCTTCTTATCAGCATCATCTCTTCTATAGTCATATGCATGTCTAGCATTTATACCTTGACCTGCAATATCACCCGAATACATTGTATCCTTAGTATCTGTACCAAACATTGTTGATACTGCTGTTGATCTTTTAAAGAGGTCATCATCAGTCTTAAAATCCTCATCATTGTATTCAAATTGAGGAATACGATATCCAATTGTACTTTGTCTTACCTCATCTTTTTTCTTAATTGCCATCCTGATCATTTCCTTTCTCAACAATAACCACCTCAGATAAAGCCTTAACATTATTATCAAGTGCTTCTATCTTTAGCTCACTGCTAGTGGCAAAAATCTTTTTAGAATAAAGCTTATATGCTTCCTCTCCTGTAACACCTATCATAATCATACATATTCTTTTAATAATAATATTAAATGATGTATCTACAATAGCCTTTCTAACCCAATATAATGGGTTAACGATATTTAATACAATTTTAAATCCTAATAGAATTCTATTAAGCTTTATCTTTTTACTTAGCTTTACTATATTAGAATTTTCTATTACTCTAGTAATATCCATGACATTTAAGATAGTATTTAGCTTTACCTTTCTTAAAAAGCTAATTCCATTGAAACTAAGAAGGTCATGTATCTTACTTGCTGAATATCTAAATACCTCTAGTGCCTCATCTATATTAACCTCTAGCACAGGATTTTTACTATCTGGAAAATATATTTTAGCTATATCATAATATAAACACTTAATAAGCTCTATACTAAATTCAATATTACTTTTACTACCCTTAAGATTTCTATCATTAAATATAACTAAATATTCATTTATAGCGTTTGAAACAAGCTCATTCGCATTCTCGGGTGTCGTGTCATTAAGTAGCTTTTTCTTTTGTCTTTTTGTAAGTAGGTTAGTAGGTAATTCGTTTTTATTTATCTTAGCGACATTCTCAAGCTTGTAGCTCTTTGAATTCATTTTAGCTGATACATAAGCTAAATATAATAATGTACAAATTGCAATACCTATTGCTATACCAAACACAAAACTAAATATTGTTGAAATACCTATCTTAAAAAGAAACACGCTATCACCCTTTATAAATATTATTATATAATATTTTTAATTGCTTTTAAAGTAATTATATGCAATAATTAAGTAAAAGAGGAATATAATTATGAAGCTTTTTATTTTTGATTTAGATGGAACATTACTAGATAATAGCTCCCAGCTTAAGGAAAATACAACTAAATATCTAAATTCATTAAAAGAAAATGGTAATATTATATGCCTTGCATCTGGTAGACCATATAGAAGTGTCTTAAAATATGCTTCAAAATTTGGACCTGATACACCTATTATTTCAGAAAATGGAGCTACTATATCTTCTCCTGACAAATCCTTATTTAAAAACATCAAAAAATTTAAAACAAAAGACTTTATAAAGCTATTTTCTGACAATAAGGAATTAATAAAAAGTGCCTTCTTTTCTGTAGAAAACAAGGTATATATTTATAATAGACTTCAAAAGCTAGAGCCTTTATATCATATAGATTCAGACACTATAGTCATTGAAGGAGATTATGAAAAAATTGATAATATAGATGCCCCTAATGGAGCCTTATTTATAGTTGATTCTCCAAGAAAAGAAAAATTTGAAGAATATATAAACAACACAGCTGATAAGGTCTCATTTAGAAGACTTGGTGCTGATTTAAGAAATGCTGTATATGAAATATCTATTAAAAATCATTCAAAGGCTGATGCGGCAATAAGGCTTTTAAAGACCTTCAAGCTATCTAAAAGCGATTTAATCGCATTTGGTGATGGAGATAATGACATAGAGCTTTTAAAGCTTGCTGGAACCTCTATAGCAATGAAAAACGCAAATGATGATGTGAAAAAATCAGCTAACTATGTAACTGATTATGATAATAATAATGAAGGAGTATATCATTTCCTAAAGGATAATAATATCCAATAGGAGATATACTCCTTTTATTATTCTATTTCATCTACTAATAATTCAATATCCTTATTAATAGTAGTTTCCTTTTTATAAGCCTTCTTATAAAAGGCTTGATAAGCCTCTTGGGCTGTTACTTCTATTATTAATATACAAGTGTTATCAAAGAAATGCTGCTTGTTAAGATAGCTAAGTCCAAATTTAGTTCCAACATCCATAGCTTTCTTTTTAACATTGTCTACAAATTTACCCCATAATCCCTTTTCCTTTTGGAATGGATTAACAACATCATTCTTTTGAGTTGTCCAGGATACAATATCATTAATTGTAAAATGATTATTAATAAATTCCTTTACATTAATCTTACTAAATATTCCCTTAAACCTAAAATTAGTAATTATTTCCTCTACTCTATCTGTAATGTCATTTACTAAAACTAATAGCTCATCTACTGACATTTCATATAGAGCCTTTTTCTTTTTTGGAAAATATAGCTTGGCTATATCATTTAGCATATCAACTAATATTGATTGTAATGGAGTAAAATACTCTCCTATCATTTCTATACTTGCTGTTTTTTCCTTATATAGGTCTACATACTTATTTTTTATAAGATTAATATCCTCTTCACTTA
>JAZRVY010000030.1:0-2997 GCA_045599405.1 Anaeroplasmataceae bacterium | reverse complement strand
AATTGTATATTTAGTTATGTCTATATATTCTTTACTATTATCTATTATATTTTTGACAGTTATAAAAAGATTACCTAGTCAGTGGTTAAAGTTTGGTGTATATTTATCGAGCCTATCTGTATATGCATTTGGTATATCACTTAGCGCAGTAGGAGATCCTAATGAGCTATCAGTTACTATTATGGTATTATTAGTAGCTACACCATTGATAATATTAGATAAGCCATATAGATTAATGTTATTAAATTTAGTAGCAGTAATAGCTTATATTATATTATGTGTTAATACTAGACCACATGATATATTAGTTACTGAAATATTCCATTCTATCTTATATTATATTGTCGGAGTTATATTATTAACATATTTAGTTAAGCAACGCTTTTGGGGCTTCCTAAAGGAGCATAAGCTAAATGAACAAATTCATATAGACGCATTAACTGGGCTGGGTAATGAGCTTGCATATTATGATAACGCGCTAGAAATTAATAATAAAATTAAGGATCATAGCTGTGAGCCATTTGCGATTTGTATGATGGATGTGAATAATATTAAGATTACAAATGATACATATGGACATGTGTTTGGATGTGCACTTATTGTAGAGACAGGAAAGTTTTTACCAAAGCTTTTTAAAACATCTAAGCTATATCATATTGGTGGAGATGAGTTTGTGGCTGTAATATTTGGTGAAGATTATAATAATTTAGATAAGCTAATTAATAAATATGATTCAAAGATGGAAAACTATTATATAAAAAAAGAAGATATTGAATTAAGATTAACTGTAGCTCGTGGTATTACTAAATTTGATCCTGAAAATGATAAGAGATATAGAGACGTACTGGAAAGAGCTGATGAGCTAATGTATGAAAATAAGAAAGTCATTAAGGCTAAATACAATCTTCCAGAAAGATAGAATATAGAAAAGTCACGTATAAGCGTGGCTTTTTCCTTTGTAGGTCATCATCCATAAAAAGCAATAAAATCGAACGATAATTCTTGATAATCCGTTCGATGTGTGGTAATGTATTTGTAGAAGGTGATATATATGATGATTTCGGCAACTGAATTAAAAATGAATCTAGGAAAATATTTAGAAATGATTCAAGAAATGGATGATGATTTAATTATAACAAAGAATGGAAAATATATTGCAAGAATAAGTAACCCTAAAAAGGATGCGTTGAATTATTTACACGGCTTATGTAAAGATGTTCCTGAGGATGTGAATATAAAAGATGCGAAATATGAGAGGATTCTAGAAAAGCATGCAAAAGGTTTATATTGATACAAATGTGATTCTAGATGTCTTATTAGATAGAAGAGAATTTTTAGATGATTCAATGTGGATTCTTGATTTATGCACTAAAGGAAAATTAGAAGGCTTCATTACATCAAATAATTTAAGTGATATCTATTATTTTACGAAAAAATACACAAAATCCGAAATTAAATCAAGAAAAGCAATAGAATATTTAATTTCATTTTTAAAAATAGTGCCAATATCCATTGTTGATGTTTATAGTTCGTTAAATATTGATAATGGTGATTATGAAGATGCGATTTCTATTTCGATTTGTGAAGATGAGAAAGCTGATTGGATTATAACTAGGAATGTGAAGGATTTTACAAATACAAATATCAAAGTTATAACACCAGAAGAATTCAAAAAATTAAAACTTGAATTTTAAAAGTCACGTATAAGCGTGGCTTTTTCTATTATAAAAGGGTATTTTAGCCTAAAATCACGATACACCCATAAGTGAGGAAAACAAGAAAATATATAATAAAAATATTTTTAAAAAAATTATAATTGTCTAAAATGCCGAAAACAACGCGTTTTCAATATTCCACTTTTGCCAGTGTATCGTAGTATGAAAAAAAGTTAAAAAAAGTTATTGACATTGATATTTCTATCTTATATAATTTTTATGCTGCGTATTTTTGCAGATAGATGAATTTAATTATCACTTTTTGGAAAGGAGAACTCAATTATATGCCAACAATTGCACAATTAGTTCGTAAAGGAAGACAAGACAAGGTTACTAAGTCTAAGGCACCAAGCTTAGGTGTAGGATTTAACTCATTAGAGAAGAAGTACACTCATGTCAATGCTCCTCAAAAACGTGGAGTTTGTACACGTGTTACAACAATGACACCAAAGAAGCCAAACTCAGCTTTAAGAAAGTATGCCCGTGTTAGATTAACAAACGGAATGGAAGTTACAGCTTACATCCCAGGAATTGGACATTCTTTACAAGAGCACAGTACTGTATTAATCCGTGGAGGACGTGTTAAGGACCTTCCAGGAGTACGTTACCACATTATCCGTGGAGCTCTAGACAGTACAGGAGTTGCTAACCGTTTACAATCACGTTCTAAGTATGGAGCTAAAAAGCCAAAAGCTAAGAAGTAAGATATTCTTACATAAATAACATTATTTTATAATTATAAGGAGGAATCACTATGCCACGTAAGGGACATATTGCTAAAAGAGATGTGCTTCCAGATCCAATTTATGGTTCAAAGACTGTAACTAGAATCATCAACGCTATTATGCTTGATGGTAAGAAGGGAACTGCACAAAGCATTTTATATGGTGCGTTTGATCGTATCAAGGAATCAACTGGAAATGATCCACTTGAGGTTTTCAACTCTGCAATGGAAAACATTATGCCAACTGTAGAGGTTAGATCTCGTCGTGTTGGAGGACAAAACCTACAAGTTCCAGTAGAAGTTAGACCTGAAAGAAGACAAACTTTAGGATTAAGATGGTTAATTAAGTATTCACGTCTTAGAAATGAAAAGACAATGGAAGAAAAGTTAGCTAAGGAAATTATGGATGCAGCTAATGGAGCTGGAGCATCTGTAAAGAAGCGTGAGGATACTCACAAGATGGCAGAAGCTAACAAGGCTTTCGCACATTATCGTTTCTAATAACGTAAAGGAGACATTATTATGGCAAGAGAATATTCACTTGATCACACAAGAAAT
>JAZRVY010000029.1:0-2320 GCA_045599405.1 Anaeroplasmataceae bacterium | reverse complement strand
ATGATTCTATTATGTTCGTATGTGATAATCATATTTACATTAGAGGTGCTATTTGTGATTACTATCCTGAAATAAATAAGTATATTCAAATAGGAGATAGCACTTGCCAATATATTCACAATATTAAAACTAGTAGAGTTTTATATAATGGTAAGGTATATGAGGCTAGTGGTAAGAATCTATCTGAGGAAATTAATTTACTTAATAAATTAGTTGGTGGTAATATTATGTGCTGCTTTACATGTAAATATGGTAATTATAAAGATAATCATAATGACATTTATTGTATGCATAGCTTTAAGCCTATAGATTTTGCCGATGTGCTATATATCATAGATGAAACTAAAATGATTCCTTATGATATATTTAATTTGTGTGGCGATTATGAAATACAAGAGGTAGGATTCTATACTCATACAAGATTTAAGGAGTAATTATGCAATTTGAAAGAACTATAAGCCTTATTGGGCAGGATAAATTTAATAAATTAGCTAATTCTAAGGTTATAGTTTTTGGTGTTGGTGGTGTTGGTGGCTTTGTTTGTGAGGCCCTTGCT
Organism: Anaeroplasmataceae bacterium; assembly: GCA_045599405.1. Taxonomy (GTDB): domain Bacteria; phylum Bacillota_I; class Bacilli_A; order Acholeplasmatales; family Anaeroplasmataceae; genus UBA3206. The sequence goes on along the minus strand of JAZRVY010000029.1, from coordinate 1,764 downwards.
AGAGCTGGTGTTGGACACATAGATTTAGTTGATAATGATGTTGTTAGTATATCTAATATAAATAGACAAATTATAGCCTTAAATAGTACTGTTGGACAATATAAGGTTGATGTAATGAAAAATAGAATTAATGACATTAATGAAAATTGTACTGTTAATACCTTCAAGATATTTTATAATGCTGATACTAGAAATCAAATTGATTTATCTAGCTATGATTATGTAATAGACTGTATTGATACAGTCTCAGCTAAGCTGGATATCATAGAAAGATGTAAAAAGGATAATATAAATATTATTTGTGCGATGGGAACTGGAAATAAGCTAGATCCTAGCAAGCTTGTATTAACTGACATTTCAAAGACAGAGGGATGTCCACTTGCAAAGGTTGTAAGAACAGAGCTAAGAAAAAAAGGAATTAATCATTTAAATGTATGCTATTCTTTAGAGCAATCTGCAAAGATTGTTGTAGATAACAGTAACGGACGACACAGCCCTGCATCTATTTCATTTGTGCCATCTAGTGCTGGATTGCTTATCGCAAGTAAGGTTGTAAATGATATAATTGGAGAATAATAATGGAATTTTATAAGGAAGTTGAAAGAAGTATTATAACTACATATAGACCAAAGATTTGGGCTAAGTTTGTAAAGGCTATAAAGGAATATGAGCTTTTAAAGGAAAATGATAGAGTATGTGTTTGTATATCTGGAGGTAAGGATTCTATGATAATGGCTAAATGCTTCCAGGAGCTACAAAGACATAGTGATTTCCCTTTTGAAGTAAAATATCTAGTTATGAATCCTGGATATAATCAAATCAATTTAGATAGAATTAAAACTAATTTACAGCTACTGAATATAGATGCGACTATAGTTGATACAGATATATTTGCTATCTCGAATATTCAACCTAAAAATCCGTGCTATTTATGTGCCAAAATGAGAAGAGGAGCACTATATAGAATAGCTCAGGACATGGGATGTAATAAAATAGCTTTAGGTCATCATTTTGATGATGTAATAGAAACTATAATGATGAATATTTTAAATGCAGGATCATTCCAAACTATGATGCCAAAGCTTCATAGCGATAACTATGAAAGAATGGAGCTTATTAGACCGCTTTATTTAGTTAGAGAAAAGGATATTATTACCTGGAAAAATCATTGGAATTTAGAATTTATAGCTTGTGCATGCCGCTTGACAGAGCATACAAGTGAAGACACTAGCATAGAGTCTGAAAGTAAAAGAAAGGCTACTAAGAATTTAATTAGAAGCCTTCTTAAATACAATGACAATGTTGAAAAGAATATCTTTTCTGCAGCTAGTAATGTTAATCTAGATAAGGTAATAGAATATAAGACTAATGGACAAGTAAAAAATTTTTTAGAGACATATGATAATGAGGAGAAATAATCTCCTCATTTTTATTGAAAATTCTTTATATGATTTTATTCTCATTCTAAGTATCTTTTATCATTAATAGAATAACCATTTGATAGGTATTGCTTTAATATTTGTGTTGCCCAACGTCTAAATAGGATACCTCTTTGAGATTTGACTCTATATCCAACAGATATTATCATATCTAAATTATAATGTTCCACGTCATATGTTTTACCGTCTGCAGTAGTGGTCGCAAAAAATGCGACAACTGAAATATTAATTTCTTATAAGTTTTTAATTAAATCATCTTTATTAATTGATTCTAATTTGACCATAACAAATCTTTTCTTACCAACATCCTTAATAGAAGAACCAA
>JAZRVY010000028.1:0-2401 GCA_045599405.1 Anaeroplasmataceae bacterium | reverse complement strand
CATTGAGCTATCAATTACTATCTTATTATTAGCAAGTAAAATTCTCATTTCACTTCCACCCTTTTTAAGCATATAATCATTAGCTGCAAGAGTATAGGTTTTAGTATCAATAATATCAACATAAGCTCCATTTTGTAGAACCTTAACATTCTTTACTCTTCTAGCTCCATCTACCCTTAAAAAATCTTGAGTTTCAGAATCAAGAACAACACTTGTTGGTATTGATGTATCAACATCAAACTTAAGCCCTGAAACCTGTTGGAAGCTACCACATTCACCAACTGCTTGGTTATTATCATCTTTATATGTAGACATAACTTCTCTACAACCACTTTCTAGCATATCCTTAATTTGGGCTCCAGTAACTTCCATTACGCAAATTGTATTACCATATGGATTTACTCTTATTATATCAGAAAAGGTAATATCCCCAGCCAATATAGAATCTCTAATTCCACCACCATTTATCATACCAATATCAGCACCCAGCATAATTCTATACGCATCTGCAGTCAAATCACCAATGTTTGTTTCTCTGCTTCTTACTATTCTAACATTGTCTGAATCTACCATTGACAATGTAGTATTAGTATTACAAACTACTGTATTTAAAATTCCCTCAAAATCAGTCTCTAGAGAGTTTATATAATTAGTTGTATCAGCATCCTTACCTGATGGTTGTACAAGACCAATATCTACTGTACCATTTTTAATAGTTAGCTCTCCTAAATTTTCTAATCTTGTTCCTGTTTGAGCCATTAATACATCATTACCCTTTTTATCCTTAACAACTTCCTTTGAAATTGTCGAATGTGAGTGTCCATCAAATACTGCAGTTAAGCCTGTAGTGTTAGCTATTAGGCTTTCACTATCCCATGGTCCATATCCATCTGCTGTAGGACCCAAATGAGATAGCAATATTACATAATTAGCTCCCTTTTTCTTAACCTCGTTGATATTTTTTTGAACAATATCAATTAAATCCTTACCATCATTTCCAGGTGTAAAATCATACACAAACTCTCCATTTTCCATAAAATATGTTGGTGTTGAGGTAGATATAGACCAAGGTGTAGACACACCTATATAAGCCACCTTAACATTTCCATATTTTACTATTTCATACGGCTTAGTATTAGCTAAATAATTAGTTTTATTACCAGTATAATTAATATTACAAGAAAGATATTTATAATCAGCAGAATCTATTAAGCTTCCAAGCTGCATAGTACCATAATCAAATTCATGATTTCCAATAGCTGCGAAATCATATCCTACATAATTCATCATATCTACTGCAGCTTGCCCCTTTGTAAGGACTGACATTTGGCTTCCTTGAATTGCATCTCCGCAATCAACTAAAGCTACATAATCATGCTCCTTTAAGGCTTCTTTTTTATAATATGCAACACCATCATATCCTATATTTTCATCAATTGCACAATGCACATCATTTGTAAATAATATAGATATATCATGATCCTTTAGTTTCTTTGACTTACCGCATGATATTAGCGTTAGTGAAGCTAATGCAATAATCATTGGTGATAATATTTTCTTTTTCATATTACTATTCCTCCTTATTTTTCAAATATCATTAAATAGCTTTTATTTTTAACTATTTCTTTAATTTCTATATTTTTAAATCCAGCCTCTTTACCAAGTGGTACAAGCTCACTTGGTATAAACTTTTTAAATCCTGTTTTTGTATAAGATATTTTATCTAAATACTCCTTAGAATATATCAAATTATAAAACCTACCATTATCCTTTAGTGCTCTATATATTTCACAAAGTCCTTTTGTTGTGTCAGACCAAAAATAAATTGTGTTAATTGTTGTAATAGCCTCAAAGCTACTATCATTAAACTCTAGGCTACAGCAATCACCAACTGATACATGAAGCTTACCTTCATTATAGGCTTTTTTATTCTTTTTAATAGCCATATTAACCGCATCACTTGATATATCTATTCCATACATATCACACTTATGCTTCTTATATAGCTTTTTAAATAAATATCCATTTCCAAAGCCTATATCAAGAATAGTATCATTATCCTTTAGTGATATTTCATTAACAACCTTCTTATACATTTTTTTATTAAAAATGTTAAGTAAGGATGTAACTATCTTACCAACAATACCTCTAGGATTACCCAACTGAGATCCTATATATCTACTAAGGCCCATAATTACTCCTCACAATCAAATTTCATATTCCATGATTTTCTTATATCACATAATAATTTCATAAGACCTATACTAGTATCCTTAGTATAAATATCAGATGATGTCATTTGATTTTCTATACATCTAATAACCTCTCTTATTTGATATTCAAATCCATTAATTTCAAATGGATATTCATATATCTCTTCTATATTATTTATAACTACTCT
>JAZRVY010000027.1:0-2855 GCA_045599405.1 Anaeroplasmataceae bacterium | reverse complement strand
CTATTTTCTCTTTGATTTTATACTTATAATTTTTACAACAAGTAGTTTATACTACATATATATAAAAGTGTAGTTAAGGTCTAATATTTGTAATATTAGAATATATAAGGTGATTAAAATGAATGTATTTTTTAAGATGTACTGTAGAGTATTTCAATTTTGCTTTAAGGTAGCATTACCAATATTACCATATAAGGATCCTAAAATTATTGACTCCTTAGAGAATATTAGTAATGTTCTTATTGAAAAGAATAAATCTAAGCCTATGATTGTTACAGATAAAACTATTAGTAGCTTAGGATTAATGAATGTATTACTTGAATCATTAAAGAATAATAATATTGAATATGTTATATATGACAATGTTGTAGCTAATCCTACAACAGATAATTGTGCTGAAGCACTAAAGCTTTATAAGGATAATAATTGTGATTGCTTAATAGCCTTTGGTGGAGGAAGCCCAATGGATTGTGCAAAGGGTACAGGAGCTTTAGTTGCCAGACCTAAAAAGTCATTAAATAAAATGAGTGGAATATTAAAGGTTGGAAAGAAGATTCCTTTACTTATTGCTGTTCCTACAACAGCAGGTACAGGAAGCGAAACTACATTAGCTGCAGTTATAGTAGATTCAAAGACAAGACATAAGTATGCAATAGAGGATTTCCCTTTAATTCCTAAATATGCATGCTTAGATGAGAGTGTAACAATGTCACTTCCGGCTCATATTGTATCTACAACAGGTATGGATGCTTTAACTCATGCTATTGAGGCTTATATAGGAAATAGTACAACAAGAAAAACAAGAAAAGATAGCCTAGAGGCTATCAAGCTTATTTTTGACAATATCTTAGTTTCATACAATGAAAAAACACCAGAATCAAGAAAGAATATGCTAATTGCTGCTCATAAGGCTGGTAGAGCATTTTCAAAATCATATGTTGGATATGTACATGCCATTGCTCACTCACTAGGTGGTAAATACAATACACCACATGGTCTTGCAAATGCAGTTATATTACCATATGTCCTAAAGGAATATGGTAAGTATGCTCAAAAGAAGCTAAAGAAAATTGCAGTATATCTTGGATACGCAACTAAAAAGGATTCAAAGAAGGATGCTGCCAAAATAATTATAGATAAAATAGAAGAATATAATAAGCTAATGAATATACCAACAACAATTGAGGGTATTAAAAAGGATGATATAGAGGGTATGGTTAACTATGCCTATAAGGAGGCTAATCCTTTATATCCAGTACCTAAATTATGGTCTAAAAAGACATTAGCTAAAATGTATATGATAGTAGGTGGATTAAATGACTAAAGAAGAAATACTAGAATTAGTAGACCTACAAAGAGCATTCTTTTCTACAAGAAAAACACTTGATATTAAATTTAGAAAGGAATATCTTAAAAAGCTATATAAGGCTATTGTGGAAAATATCAAAAATATTAATGATGGACTTCGTGCTGATTTAGGTAAATCAGCTAGTGAATCATATATGTGTGAAATAGGATTAGTATTATCTGAAATTACATATATGCTAAAGAATTTAAAGAAATTCTCTAAGCCACATAGAGTTAAAACTCCTATGGCTCAATATATCTCAAAATCTTTTGAGCTTGCATGTCCTTATGGACATGTGCTTGTAATGAGTCCATGGAATTACCCATTCTTATTATCTTTAGATCCTATTGTAGAGGCAATAGCTGCTGGTAATGTTGTAATGCTAAAAACATCTGAATATTCACCTAATACTAATGTAGTAGTTAAAAATATTATTAAGAGTGTATTTCCTAAGGAATATGTTTCTGTTGTATTTGGTGGCTATGAGGAAAACGCATTATTGATTCATACTAAATTTGATTATATATTTTTTACTGGAAGTAAAAGAGTAGGTAATGTAGTATATCAAAATGCCGCAGCTAATAACACTCCGGTTACATTAGAGCTTGGTGGTAAAAGCCCATGCATAGTTGACTCTAAATGTAATTTAAAGCTATCTGCAAGAAGAATTGTATTTGGTAAATTACTTAATTGTGGTCAAACATGTGTAGCTCCAGATTACTTTTTAGTGAATAAGGATATTAAGGATAAATTTATTGAAGAAATTAAAAAAGAAATAGTTAGACAATACACAAATAGTCCGCTTGATAATAAATCATTTGGAAAGATAATTAATCAAACTCATTTTAATAGAGTAGTATCTTTAATAGATACTAATAAGGTAGTATATGGTGGACATTATAATTCTGATACCTTAAAAATTGAGCCTACAATTCTTGATAATGTAGAGTTTATTGATAAGGTAATGTCAGAAGAAATATTTGGACCTATATTCCCAATAATAGAATATACTAATTTAGATGAAGCTATTAATAAAATAAATAGTCTTGAAACACCACTTGCATGTTATGTATTTTCAAAGAATAAAAAGAATATTCAAAAGGTACTATATTATACAGAATTTGGTGGAGGATGTGTGAATGATACAATCATTCATTTAGCCTCATCATATTTAGGCTTTGGTGGATTTAAAAATTCAGGTATTGGATCTTATCATGGTAAAAAGGGATTTGATACATTCTCTCATTATAAGAGTGTTGTAGATAAAAAGCTTATTATAGATTTACCTATGAGATATCAGCCATATAAAAAGCTAAATGATAAATTAGTTAAAATGTTTTTAAAATAATGGACTTTAATTAGTCCATTTTTTATTGTATGACGGGCATGTCATAAATCTAGGGTGGAAGTCCCAAGAGGCGTAGTTGTCGCGAACTCGATAGCAACTTGCAAAGCGTAAACCAGTAATGGAGCGTGAAAAGAAGCAATAGCGAAATCGTGGCCCTAT
>JAZRVY010000026.1:0-5373 GCA_045599405.1 Anaeroplasmataceae bacterium | reverse complement strand
AATTAAAGAATATATTATATATAGGTGATAAATATGAAAATTTCAACTAAAGGTAGATATGCAGTAAGATTGATGTTAGATTTAGCTCAGCATAATAGTGGTGATACCATCAAGCTTAATAAGATTGCTGAAAGACAGGGTATTTCAGAAAAATATTTAGAAGCTATTATAGCTATGCTAAAGAAGGCTAATTTAGTTACTAGTATAAGAGGTACTAATGGAGGATATGTTCTTACAAGAAAGCCTAATCAGTACACTGTTGGTGAAATACTATATGTTACTGAAGGAGATATGGCTCCTGTTGAATGCTTATGTGAAAATGCTGATAAGTGTGATAGAGAATCATCATGTACAACAATAAGAATTTGGAAGGAATTATATGAAGCACAAAAAGGTGTGCTATATAAATACACATTAGAGATGCTAGTTGATATGGCTAAATCTAATAATGCTGATATTGATTTTATTATTTAAGAAATCGGAGAAATCCGATTTTTTTTATTTTTTTAAATATTTTTACAAATCCTATTGACATAGTAGGAATTAAGTATATAATAGTAGATGTAATTCCTACTTGTGAGGTAGGAAATAAGGGAGATGATTAATATGACAAGTGATTGTGATATGTATGAAATGATAGATTTAAAAATGAGTTTAAGAAAGAAAGAGGTATTTAAAAATGAGTAGAAATTATAAATTTGAAACAAGACAATTACATGTAGGACAAGAGAGTGCAGATTCTGCAACTGGAGCTAGAGCAGTTCCTATTTATTTAACATCTAGCTATGTATTTAACAATTCAAAGCATGCTGAGGATAGATTTAGACTTAGAGATGCGGGAAATATTTATGGAAGACTTACAAATCCAACTCAAGATGTTTTTGAGCAAAGAGTAGCTTCATTAGAGGGCGGAGTTGCAGCTCTTGCAACAGCATCTGGTGCAGCAGCAGTATATTATGCAATTATTGGTTTAGCACATGCTGGTGATCATATTGTTGCAGCTAAGAATATTTATGGAGGAACTTATAATCTTTTAGAGCATACATTAAGAGATTATGGAATTAATACTACATTTGTAGATCCATTTAATTTCAATGAGGTTAAGCAAGCTATTAAGGACAATACGAAGCTAGTATTTATTGAAACATTAGGAAATCCTAATAGTGATGTTGTTGATATTGAGGGTATTGCAAGGATTGCACATGAAAATAACATTCCACTTGTAATTGACTCAACATTCGCAACACCATATCTAGTTAGACCTATTGAGTATGGTGCTGATGTAGTAGTACATTCAGCTACTAAGTTTATTACAGGACATGGTACAGGACTTGGTGGAGTTATTATTGATTCTGGTAAATTTGATTGGGAAAAGTCTGGAAAGTTTAATCACTTAGTTGAGCCAAATCAATCATATAATGGCGTATCATTTACAAAGGCTGTAGGACCTGCTGCGTTTGTAACTTATATTAGAGCTATATTACTTCGTGATACAGGAGCTGCAATTTCTCCAGTTAATGCGTTTATCGCATTGCAAGGGCTTGAGACTCTATCGCTTAGAGTTGAAAGACATGTTGAAAATGCACTTAAAGTAGTTGAGTATTTGAATAATAATCCTCAGGTACAAAAGGTACATCATCCAAGTGTATCTAAGGATGCTAGTCAACAAGCTTTATATAAGAAGTATTTCCCTAATGGTGGTGGATCTATATTCACATTTGAAATTAAGGGATCAGAGGCTAAGGCTAAGAAGTTTATTGATAATCTAGAACTATTTAGCTTACTTGCAAATGTTGCGGATGTTAAGTCACTTGTTATACACCCAGCATCAACAACACATAGCGAAATGACAGATGCAGAGCTTGATAATGTAGGTATTTATAAGAATACTATTAGATTATCAATTGGTACTGAGAATATTAAGGATATCCTAGAGGATTTAGAGATTGCGTTTAAGGCAGTAGAGGGAGATGAATAATATGGCAAATATTTATAATGGATTTAAATCATTGGTTGGTAATACACCTTTATATAAGCCAGCAAACTTTGCAACAAATTCTGATGCCGAGATTCTAGCAAAGCTAGAATTATTCAATCCTGCTGGATCTGTAAAGGACAGAATCGCAAGAGGAATTATTGATGATGCACTAGCGAAGGGATTAATTAATAAGGATTCTGAAATTATTGAGCCAACAAGTGGTAATACAGGTATTGGACTTGCAGCCTATGGAGCTTCGCTAGGACTAAAGGTAACTATTGTCCTTCCTGATTCAATGAGTGTTGAAAGAAGAAATCTAATTAGAGCATATGGAGCTAATTTAGTTTTAACAGAGGGAGCCAAGGGAATGAAGGGAGCTATTGCAAGGGCTAATGAGCTTCATGAAGCTAATCCTAATAGCCTAATTGCTGGTCAATTTGTTAATCAGGTTAATCCACTTACTCATGAAAACACAACTGGACCTGAAATTTGGAATGATACTGATGGTAATGTTGATATATTTGTGGCTGGTGTTGGAACTGGTGGAACAATTTCAGGTGTTGGTAAATATCTAAAGAGTAAGAATCCAAATATTAAGATTGTTGCTGTTGAGCCTAAATCATCTGCAGTATTATCTACAGGTGTTGCAGGACCTCACAAAATTCAAGGAATTGGAGCTGGATTTGTACCAGATACATTAAATACAAAGATTTATGATGAAATCATTACAGTTGAAAATGATGACGCATTTAAAACAGGTAAGGAATTTGCAAAGAGCGAAGGAATTTTAGTTGGAATTTCTTCAGGAGCTGCATTATATGCAGCAAAGGTACTTGCGGCTAGACCTGAAAATAAAGGAAAGAGAATAGTTGCATTACTTCCAGATAGTGGAGATAGATATTTATCTACACCATTATTCCAAGAATAACAAAAATTCAAAGAGGTTTAAATACCTCTTTTTTAATTGTGTCTAAAATCAAATATGACAAAATTAGCTATTTTATTGACTTTATGTCTAAAATTGGATATAATAAAATTAGCTAAGGGAGGGGGACATATGCAAACAGTAAATACAACAGAATTACAAAATAACTTTGGAAAATATTTACAATCAGTCATTGAAGGTAATGAAATTATCATTATAAAGAATGGTAAAGAGGTTGCAAGATTAATATCTAAAGAAAAAACTAATTCTTTTTTAACAGATTCACTTCGTGGAATATTAAAGAATGATATATTAGAGAAGGAAATAACAAACGAAAGGATTCTTGAGCATGAAGGTATTGATCGATACTAATGTGATACTTGATGTTCTTTTTAATAGAAAAGAATTTTATGATGCATCTTCAAAAGTTTGGAAATTATGCGAGACAAAGCAAATAGAAGGTTATATATCAGCACTTTCTATACCTAATATTGTATATATTTTAAGAAAAGAGTTAGATGAAAATAAAACATTAGAGGTTATAAAAAATTTATGTCTTATTTTTAATGTTTATGATTTGAAAGAAGATATTATAATGCAAGCTGCTGAATTGAAAGCAGATGATTATGAGGATGCACTTCAAATGATAACAGCTCAAAAAATAAAAGCACAATTTATAATTACAAGAAATATAAAAGATTTTATTAGTAGCAAAGTTATTGCTATTAAACCATCTGAATTATTAGAGAGGTTAGATTTTTAATAATTAAGCTTGAGATTTTATTCTCGAGCTTTTTATGTATAAGCAAATATGATAAAATTTATTTATCTGGAGGTATTTTATGCAAACAGAACATAAAAGAAGAAAAAGATACTCAGGAAAGTATCCTAAGAAATTTGAAGAAAAATATAAAGAGCTAAATCCAGATAAATATCAGGATGTTATTGAGCATGTAAAAGCTAAAGGTAATACACCAGCTGGTATGCATATATCAATTATGGTAAATGAAATACTAGAGGCTCTAGATATAAAGCCAGGAATGATAGGTCTTGATGCGACACTTGGATATGGTGGTCATACAAGAGCTATGCTAGAAAAGCTAGAGGGTAAGGGCTGTATACATGCCTTTGATGTTGACTCTATTGAAATAGTTAAGACTAAGGAAAGATTAAATAGCTTAGGCTTTGGTGATGATATATTAAAGATTCATCATATGAATTTTAAGGATATAGATAAAGGTCTTAATGGTCAAAAGGTTGATTTTATCCTTGCTGATTTAGGAGTTTCTAGTATGCAAATAGATAATCCTGAAAGAGGATTTTCCTATAAATTTGATGGACCATTAGATTTAAGATTAAATCCAAATGAGGGTGTTCCAGCTAGCCAAAGGCTAATGGAGCTTTCTAATGCTGAAATAGAAGGAATGCTAACAGAAAATTCTGATGAGCCATATGCTGATAGAATAGCTAAGGAAATATCTAAAAAGAAGGCTATGGGTGGTGTAAACACTACAAGAGATTTATATGAATGTGTTGTAAATGCTCTTTCATTTATGCCAAATAATGAAGAAAAGAAGGAGACTATAAAGAAAACCTGCCAAAGAGTATTTCAAGCTATAAGAATTGATGTTAACTCTGAATTTGAGGTATTATATAAATTTTTAGAAAAGCTACCACAGGTACTAAATCCTAATGGAAGGGTAGCAATACTTACCTTCCATTCAGGTGAGGATAGACTTGTAAAAAAGGCCTTTAAGGAATGCTATAATATGGGAATATTTAGCTTTATTACTAAGGATGTTATTAGACCTAGTAATGAGGAATGCTTTGAGAATCCAAGAGCTAGATCAACGAAGCTAAGATGGGCAATTAAGGCTTAATATATAAAAAATTGTATTATTATGCTATAATATTAGTATTAAAGGAAGTGAAAGAATGGTTAGATTTGGAAATTTAAATGATTTAAATGATGTCCTTGAAATGCTAGAGGAATGTAAAAGGGATATGAGAGAAAGAAATTTGAATATATGGAATGATACATATCCAACAGTTGACATCATTAAAAATGATTTAACAGATAACCATTCTATAGTATTTGATTTAAATGGCAAGGTAGTAGCCTTCCTTGCTATTTATCCAAAAAAGGAGGATAAGAATGAATCTATATATAGAGATCATTCAAATTATTGCCTTGTACAAAGAGTGATGAGTCATCCATCATATAGAAGACAGGGACATGCAGAGGCTATATTACATAAGGTTGAAGAAATGGGATTTTCTTCAATAAGATTACTTACTAGAAATACTAATATATATTCAGTTAATTTATATATGAAGCTTGGATATGAGGTTGTTGGTGAAATAGAAAAGGATAACTGCCTTATGAGAAATTGTGAAAAACTATTAAAGGCTTAGTGATAAGCCTTTTTTTTAAAATGGAGTAATATGAAGAAATATGATTTATTAAATA
>JAZRVY010000025.1:0-8301 GCA_045599405.1 Anaeroplasmataceae bacterium | reverse complement strand
GTCTTCTCTCTAGATTATTATTTAGCTTGAACTTAAACTTATGAATTGAACCGCCCATTGCCGAACGGCACGATGTGGTGGTGTGAGAGGGGATGGAAAATAGATGTTGAAAAATATTTATTTTTTCTACTCTACTCGATTCTCTTTGCTGAAAGGACTATTTGTCCTTGTGATTTTTGATAAAGAACAATACAATTCTAATTACTGAAATAGTAATACTAAGAACTGCAGCTACAATACCTAGCACAAGAGCCCTCCATATCGTTTTGAGTTGGAGGGCTCATACTTTTATAAGCATAAGCACCACCTCCTCATCATAGGATTTGGAGTAGCACCGTCATAGACTTCCAGCGTTCAAGTTGCTTGGTGTGTCTAATATGATTGTTGCAATCACAAAGGATAATATCCTTATTTGTGAAAAAAGCAAGAATCAAGAAATAAAGAAGATATTAAAGTTAATTTAATAATTTCTTGAAATTTTTAATTATATAATTTATAATTAAGTGTAGTTTATTTAAAGTCTAACTCGTTTAGACTTTTTATATTTATAGGGAGAAAAGAAAATATGAAGAAATATGTTTATTTATTTAATGAAGCTAAGGGACTTGGGAAGGAGTTACTTGGTGGAAAAGGTGCAGGACTTGCTGAAATGGCTAGTATTGGTATTTTAATACCTGAAGGATTTACTATTACAACTGAGGCATGTACAAAATATTATGATGATGGTAAGAAAATCAGTGATGATTTACTTACAGAAATCAAGAATAATTTAACAAAGCTAGAAGCTATTACTGGTAAGAAGCTTGGAGGAGTGGATAATCCATTATTAGTATCAGTAAGAAGTGGTGCTAGAGTTTCGATGCCAGGTATGATGGATACAATCTTAAATCTTGGACTTAATGATGAGACTGTAGAGGCTATGGCTAGACTTACAGGAAATCCAAGATTTGCGTATGATTCTTATAGAAGATTTATTTTAATGTTTACTAATATTGCAAAGGGATTCAGCAGAAATGCAATGGACAAGATGCTAGAGGAGCTAAAAGCATCAAAAGGATATAAGCAAGATTGCGATATTCCTGCTGAGGATTTAAAAGAGCTTATTGTAAAGTATAAGGCTTGGTATAAGGAAAATGTCGGAGAAGATTTCCCATCTGATCCTTGGGAGCAGCTTGTATCAGCTATTGGAGCTGTATTCTCATCTTGGGATAACGAAAGAGCAATTGTTTATAGAAGAATGAATGGAATTCCTTCTTCATGGGGAACTGCAGTAAATGTTCAATCAATGGTATTTGGTAATAAGGGAGAAACAAGCGGAACTGGAGTTGGATTCTCTCGTAATCCAGGTACGGGAGAGAAAAAGATTTTCGCTGAGTATTTAGTAAATGCTCAAGGTGAGGATGTTGTTGCTGGTATTAGAACACCACTTAAGATTGAAGAATTAGAAAAGCAACAACCTGCTATTTATAAGCAATTTGTTGAAACTTCAGCAAAGCTTGAGGCTCATTATAGAGATATGCAAGATATGGAGTTTACAGTTGAGGACGGCAAGCTATATTTCTTACAAACAAGAAATGGAAAGAGAACTGCAGCTGCAGCATTAAAGATTGCGTGTGATTTAGTTGATGAAGGATTAATCACTAAAGAAGAGGCTGTACTTAGAGTTGATGCTAAGAGCCTTAATGATTTACTTCACCCAACATTTGATCCTGCAGCATTAAAGAATGCTGAGGTATTTTTAAAGGGTAATCCTGCATCACCAGGTGCTGGATGTGGATATTTAGCTTTCTCTGCGGCTGAGGCTAAGATGAGAAAGGACAAGAAGGAAAAGGTAATTCTAGTTAGAGAAGAAACTTCTCCAGAGGATATTATTGGAATGGTTGCTGCTCAAGCTGTTATCACAGCTAGAGGAGGAATGACAAGCCATGCAGCTGTAGTTGCTAGAGGTATGGGTAAGTGTGCTGTTACCGGATGTAGCGAGGCTTACATTGATGAAGAAAAGCGTATTATGGTTGTAAATGGTGTTACATATACTGATAAGGACATGGTATCTGTAAATGGATCTACAGGAGAAATTTACAAGGGTGAAGTAGCTATGATTCCTGCAGAGCTTGGTGGAAACTTTGGTAGATTAATGAGCTGGGCTGATGAAATTAGAAGCTTAAAGGTTAGAGCTAATGCTGATTCTCCAAAGGATGCAATCAATGCTCTTAGATTTGGTGCAGAGGGAATTGGTCTTTGTCGTACAGAGCATATGTTCTTTGGTGAGGATAGAATTTTCTCTATGAGAAAGATGATTCTAGCAAAGACTAAAGAAGCAAGAGTTGCTGCATTAAACGAGCTTTTACCTTTCCAAACTTCAGACTTTAAGGGTCTATTCATGGAAATGAAGGAAAAGAGCGTAAACATTCGTTTACTAGATCCACCTTTACATGAATTCTTACCAGAGGATGACGAAAAGATTGAAGAGCTTGCAAAGGATTTAGGAATTACTTCATTTGAAATTAAGGAGCGTATCGCAGAGCTTCATGAGTTTAATCCAATGATGGGATTTAGAGGAGATAGACTATGTGTTACATATCCTGAAATTGCAGCAATGCAAGCTACAGCTATTATAACTGCTGCAATTGAAGCTCAAGCAGAGCTTGGAATTTCAGTTGAGCCTGAAATTATGATTCCATTTGTTGTTGAGCCTAAGGAGTTAAAGTTTGTAAAGAACATTATTAAAGAAACTTGTGATAATGTTATTAATGCTGCAAATGCCAATATCAAGTATCACATTGGTACTATGATAGAAATACCAAGAGCATGCTTACTTGCAGGTGAAATTGCAAAGGATGCTGAGTTCTTTAGCTTTGGTACAAATGACCTTACACAAATGACATTTGGATTCTCAAGAGATGATTACTCAAAGTTCATTGGATCTTATTTTGATAACAAGATTCTTGATGCTGACCCATTCCAAACAGTCGATACTAAGGGTGTTGGTAGATTAGTTCAAATTACAACAAAAGAAGGAAAGGAAGCTAATCCTAGCTTACATGTTGGTGTTTGTGGTGAAACAGGAGGAGATCCAGCAAGTATTGAATTCTATCACAATGCTGGACTTGATTATGTATCATGCTCTCCATTTAGAATTCCAGTTGCAAGACTTGCTGCTGCACAAGCTCAAATCAAGAATAATAGATAACAAAATATGGTACACATTGTGTACCTTTTTTGTATTATTTTGTTGATTAAATAATTATATTTATATATAATTAAAGTAGTTATTAGAAAATGGTGGGATTTATTATGGAAAATCAACAAGAAGAACAAGGAATTTCATTATTACAATTAATCAAGGTATTATTTGGTAGAAAGGTATTATTATTACTTATTACCATCATTACAACTTTAGTTGGAAGTTTAGCAATATTACTTGGATATAATAAGCTTAAAGTTAATTATATTGCTAGATTTGATTATGTTATTCCAAGACTTGAAACAGGAAAATATATTGATGGTAGCAAATTTGACGTAAGAGATGTAGTTTCTTATGATAATTTAGAGGATGTTAAGGCTTCAAGTCAAACATTTAAAAATATTGATATTGGCAATATGTTTGAAAAGGAAAAAATTTCTTTAAAAAAGAATTCTTATAAAAATGAAGATACTAATGAAATAACTTATGATTATACTATTTCTGTAAGTAAGAAATATTTTAACAGCAAGGAAAAGGCTAAGCTTTTTATTGAGGCTATAGCTAGTACTCCTTATGATAAAACTGTTGAATTATTAGATACAGTAAAATATGATAGTAACCTAGAATTATTTTCAAAGGCCACTATTTATGATGTACAAATCAAATTACTAGAATCTCAACTTGAATTACTTGATTCTAAGTATGATCAATTAATTGAATTTTATGGTAATATTAACTTAAATGAAGGAAGATCCATTGAAGATGTAAAGGGAGATATGGATATCTACTTTACAAACTATAGCTTAAAGAATTTATATATTGAAATTGAAGCTAATGGATATGTTAAGGATTATGAGAATTACTCAGTAGAATTAAAACTTGAAAAGAAGGATTTACAAATTGAAAAGGAACAAAACACAGCGAAAATTAATGAGCTACAAGCTAAGGTAGACGCATTAATTGCTAGTGCTGGTAATTTACAATCTGTTGAGCTTACTTCATATAATAATCAAATAGCAACGTTCACAGTTAGAAATATTGATATTGATAGAGAAATTGATATTATCAATAAGAAGCTAGGAATTACTTATGACTTAAATTCTGATGGAACATATAAACTAGATTCAAAGGGTCATAGAGTTGAGATTGAAGGCACAAATACTGTAGATACTACAGAATTTGAAGCTAAGCTTGAGAAGTATAAGAATCAACTTGTACAATTTACAGCTAGCTATCAATCAGTTGAAAAGGAAGTAGTTACTAACTATTCATCAGTATACTTTACTTATAATAATGTTATTAAGGAAACTGGTGGATTTAGTGCTATTATTGCAGTGGGAGCATCTTTATTTATGGGACTTGTAATTGGATGTATAGTAAATCTATGCTTAGATTATAAGAAGCTAAATCCAAATTATGTGGCTGTTGAGCCAAAAACTGAAACTAAAGAAGAAAATAATGAAGAGGAACAGGCATAATTGCTTGTTCTTTTTTACTATAAAAATACACTATAATTCCTCTTAAATTCTATATGATGATTTATATAATAAAGAAAAGGAATTATAACGATACTAAAGGAGAATGATAACATGGATGAGAAATTATTAAATGAGGAATTTATTAGGCTAAAGGAATTAATTAAAGGTAAATATAATAAAAAGGATGATTTAGTAGAGGAAATATTAAAAAAGCTTGTATATACATATTTGGATCAGGTACTACTTGATGTTAATAATATGTCATTTGTTGATTTCTATAAAAAATATTTGAACGGTATGGTAGCCTTTGAGGCTTCTGATTTTACCACAACAGAAATAACAAATATCATTGCAGAAACCCCACTTACTGAAAGAGATAGAAATATGGCTAAGCTATATTACATAGAGCTAAGAAGTGAAGAGGATATTGCAAGAATACTTGATATAGATAAAAAGACAGTACATTCTAATATACCAAAGATAAGTACTAAGCTCAAAACAACTTCTGTAAAGCTATATTCTGATAATTAAAATACATAAAAATTCCATTCCTTTTGGTATATTTATTTCTGGGTGAAAGAAATAAAATATAATCGAAAGGGGGAATAACGTTGGAACTATACAAATGCAAGGTGTGTGGAAACATAGTTATGGTCATACAAAATGGAGGTGGTAAGCTTAGCTGCTGTGATCATGATATGGAACGCATCGAGCCTTATATGAAAGAAGGTAATAGGGAATATCATTTGCCTGAATATAAGATTTGTAAAAACATTGTTAAAGTCAAAATATCAACAGAGCCTCATCCTATGAGCATCCAGCATAATATTTCTTTCGTGGTACTTCAAACAGATAAGGGTGTTTATATTAAGAAGCTCATGATTGGTGACGATCCATGTCTAGAATTTAACATCGCAAAAGGCGAATGTCCAATAAGCATTAAAGCTTATTGTAACATCCACGGTCTATGGGAAACAGTAGTAGACTGTATTAAGTAACATAATAAGTTAAACTAAATAATCTCCAAATAAGGACAAGTCAAAGTATGGCAATGGCTTGTCCTTTCTTTAATTATTAAATTGAAATATTAATCTTATGTTATACATATTAAAATAATATGGTATAATCATTATGTATTTTATGGAGGATTCCTATGAGTAAAAATGTTGAAGAAAAGAAAATATCAATAGAAGAATATGAACAAAAATATACACATCCAGAAAATATAGCTGCTGCAAAGGGATTTTTATTTATCTTTGCTGCTGCTATTGGACTTATTGTTGCTGCGTGCTTATTCTTTATTGTGCTAAGATTATTTGATATTCATAAATATGCTGGATATGCTGGTATTCCAGTTGCTGTATTTATGTTTATTGTTATTTATTTAGTACCTGTTATCAAAATTAAGAATACTAAGGCCTTTATGACAAATGTTGATAGAACAAGTGCTAGAAAGGCTCAAAGATATAATAGAGCCCTAAGAAGAGATATTGCTGATAAGATGATTGATGTTGTATCAAAGACTGATGAGGTTACTTGGTATAGTGGCGAAAAGGTTGGAAAGCTTGCAATTGCTAGACATAATGGTGATGATAAACTATTAAAGGATACTCTTACTGAAATTTATAAGGATGATGTAAGAAAGGCTGCAAATAAGATGATAAAGGATGCGTCTATTAAGGTTGGTATCGCAACTGGAATTAGCCAATCAGATAAGGTTGATACCTTATTTATCACAGCTTATGAGCTAAAGCTAATTAAGGATGTTGTATTCTTATATGGATATAGACCAAGCGATGCTAAGCTTGCTAGAATATACAAGAATGTAATTATGAATGCTTTAATTGCGTATGGATTTAATTCAGTAGCTGATGCAGTAGGTAAGGGAGCTTCAAAGGCTCTATCAAGCGCAGTAGCTGCGATTCCTTTCCTTGGAAAGGCTGTTGGTACAGTTATTGATTCATCAATTCAAGGAGCTATTAACGCTTCACTTACAGTAGTAATTGGATTCCAAACAAAGAAATACCTTGCACAAGAATATAAGCTTCAGGATATGCTAGATGGTATTGAATTGCCAATCGAACTTGAGGAAGAGGCTGAAATGATTAACGAGGTTAAGGATGAATTTTCAAAGAAGCCAGCTAAAAAGGAAGCTGTTGCCGCATAATTAATAATTATAAAGTACCTTCATAATTTATTATGGGGGTATTTTTAATAAAATGTTAACATTTGCCCCCAAATGTAATATAATAGTTTTGAAGGGCGTTGATAATATGTTTGATCAGCAAAAATATATTAATTCATTTATAAAAGAAAATTATAAGACCATTAAGCTAAGAATTAGAAATGATGATAGGTTAATAATAGATAAAATTAATAATGTTAATAACATAAATAAATATATAAAGGAACTTATTTATAATGATATTATTAATAATAGAAAATATAATTTTATTAATGATGCAATTAAGGTTGAATTTGATTTGTCACCCACATTACGGGATTTGATTAATAGGGCTGAAGAGGCTGATTTATATAATGATTATGGATTATATATGAACATTGTTGATGCAATTGATTCACAGGCTAAAAAAGAAGTGACAAATCATTTTATTTCTGAAACGGAATGGAACAGGTTATTAAGGAGGTATACATTATGATTAAATTAATTGATTTTACAAAATATAACCTTATAACCTTAGTGATAGAAATTTACAATATGCTGGAAGAGCTGGTGAAAAAAGAGGAATCATATATAATGATGAATATTGGTTTTTGAAATTTCCTAAAAATACGGTAGGAATGAATAGAGTAACAGGCTTATCTTATGTGACTTCTCCTTTAAGTGAATTTATTGGAAGTAATATTTATAAAATACTGGGCTATGATGTTCATGATACAATATTAGGAATTTGCAATGACGGAAAGAAAAATAAAGTTGTTTGTGCTTGTAAAGATTTCATAAAGGATGATACAAATGAGTTATTGATTCCATATACTGCATTAAGAAATGATACTAATCCGCTTGTTATGGAAAGAAATGATTCCTCATTTATTTCAGCATCAAATATTAATGAAATAACTTTTCAACTTGAACATAATACAATATTAGGAAATATCCCTAAAGCAAAAGAAAGATTTTGGGATGTGGTGATAATAGACATGCTGATTAATAATAATGACAGAAATGAAGATAATTGGGGTGTTGTAAAATATAAGAAAGAGAATATCTATAGGTTATCACCAATTTATGATTGCGGTAATTGTTTTTATGGAAAGACTAGCGATGAAAGAATA
Source organism: Anaeroplasmataceae bacterium (assembly GCA_045599405.1). Lineage (GTDB taxonomy): Bacteria > Bacillota_I > Bacilli_A > Acholeplasmatales > Anaeroplasmataceae > UBA3206. The sequence goes on along the minus strand of JAZRVY010000025.1, from coordinate 342 downwards.
TCAGCTATTATGGATTCTCAAGAAAAATTAATAAGTAGTGCTACTAATGGAATAACAGCATATGAAGATGATGATGAAAAGCGAATATCTGCGAAAGATATATTGAAAATTGATAATTCATGCTTAAAAGAAAGAATAATCCATATATCAGCACTAATTAATAAAAAAATTAATTCAATTATTGAATTTATTAATTCTATTCCAAATTCTTTTGGATGAGTAGATATAATAACTGAACAAAGAAAACAATATTATATAGCTACACTTAAAATACGAATTAGTGAATTGCTATATAAATCATAAAACTCGGTTGTACAACTTGAACATACAAGTTAATATGTA
>JAZRVY010000024.1:0-3786 GCA_045599405.1 Anaeroplasmataceae bacterium | reverse complement strand
AATATTAATAATACTGATAATATAGGTGTAACTATATCCCTTTTAGGATATTTAAAAGGGTATTTTTCTTTTATATATTGATTATATTCACTTGTGTTTGAATCAACCATGTAGATTGATTTATATATACTACTTTGCATATAATACCTCGATAACTATATTTTTATTCTATCATATTTAATATTAATATTAAATAAAAAAATGCTTGCCATTTCTGACAAGCATTTATTTGTTAAATTAGAACTTTGTTGGAAGTAATAAATATACTAAGAAGAATACGAATACAACTAGTAATACAACAGAAATTTCTAGTTTTGGCTTTTCTGAATCCTTCTTTGATGAATATTTAATCATATCTACAATCCAGCAAACGAATGTAATAACAACATAAGCTACTACTCCTACTCCAATTCCATCAGTAATTGAGTATGAAAGTGGCATCATAATGATTGTTAAGAATGCAGGAACTGCTTCCTTAATCTTATGGAAATCAATATTTACTACATTTCTCATCATTAAAACACCTACATAAATTAATGCAGGAGCACATGCAGCAGATGGGATAAATGCAAATAATGGTGCAACAAATACTGATAGGAAGAATAAAGCAGCAATTACTAAAGCTGTAGCTCCTGTTCTACCACCAGCAGCAATTCCTGATCCTGATTCAACGAATGTAGTTACTGTTGAAGTACCAAATACAGCTCCAACTGCAGTAGCTCCTGAATCAGATAGCATAATCTTATTATAGTTAAGTGGCTTGCCATTCTCATCAATTAGTCCTGCAGAAGTTGTACATCCAACTACAGTACCCATAGTGTCAAACATATCAATCATACAGAATGTGATAACAATTACGATTGCAGTCATAATCATTCCACCTTCCCATCCCTTAAATCCGTCTTTAAACACGGCTAGGAACGCTGTATCCTTTGCTGTAAAGAAATGCTTGAAATTATCCCAGAACTTCCAAGATACAGCACCCTTACCAGCTAAAACATCTAAATCAGCAACCTTTAGTGGGATAGCAAGAACTGTTGCAGATAAAATACCAATAATAATTGAACCCTTAACATTATAGTGACTTAAAATTGCAATTACTACCAAACCAAATAGAGCAACTACTGCTTGACATCCAACTCCACCATCTTTCCAAGCTGATGCAACGTTGAAATCAACTAGTTGAACAAATGTTCCTGGATTTGCAACAATAATTGATGCATTTTTAAATCCAATAAATGCTATGAATAGACCAATTCCTACTGGAATTGATTTTCTAATACATACTGGCATACCATCAAAAATCATTTCTCTTAATGCAATTAGCTTACCAGTTTCCTTATCCTTCTTTCCAGGAATAATCGATAATAAAAGGAAAATAATTCCACTAATAAGTACAAGTAGCATTACTTGACCAAAGGTAAAGAAAATACCTCCAATAGCTCCTAAAAGAGCTGTACCTACTGTAAAGTTAAGTCCCATACCTGGAGCTTGTCCAAGTGGCATTTTAGCAATTAGAGCCATAAATAATGTTCCTATAAATGCTCCAAAGGCAGTAGCCATAAATACTGATGCCCATGATACACCTGCGCTATTGACACCAATTCCATACGCATCAATAATATTTGCAGGATTTACTACAAGAATGTAGCACATTGCAAGGAATGTTACGATACCTGCAATAATTTCGATTTTTAAAGATGAACCAAGCTTTGTAATTCCAAAGAACTTGTCAAATGCATTAGCCTTTTTGTCATCCATTGCTTCAATATGAATATCTTTTTCTTGATCATATACATCTGGAGTTTCAATATAAGGCTCAGCTTCTTCAATTATTTCAGCTTCAGTTTTCTCTTCAACTTCATTTGTTTCTTTTTCTTCCATTTTAAATCCTCCTTTAACAAATTATAGATAAATCGAAATACCTATAATCCTATTATAATACTAATTATAATAAAATCAATAAAAACGTTTTCATTGGATGAAAAAATAAAGGAGTTTTGTTAAACTCCCTATCATTTTTATTCACTAAATAATATATTATCAGAAAAATGCTTAGAGTATAGAGTAAGAAGCTCTTCTTCTGTTGCGTTCTTCTTTTCTTCATCCTTTAAATCAACAACAATCTTTCCTTCATTTAATATGATTAATCTAGTACCATATTGAAGGGCTGTTTTTAAATTATGAGTAATCATTAATGTTGTTGTATTTTTAGATGTGACAATATCATTAGTTATTTCCATAACCTTTTCTGAGGTATTTGGATCTAGTGCTGCTGTATGCTCATCTAAAAGTAATACTCTTGGATTTGAATTTGTAGCCATGTATAATGTTAGAACCTGTCTTTGACCACCAGATAGCTTATTAGCATTGGTAGTAAGCTGATTTTCAAGTCCTAAGCCATATTTAGATAATTCCTGACAAACTATTTCCTTATATTTCTTTCTTGAATAGAAATTTTTGATATTCTTTGAGGATATTAGCATATTTTCAAATACTGTCATATTTGGTGCTGTACCTCTTAATGGATCTTGGAATACCACTCCTATTTTTTTAGCTCTTTTATGCTGAGGCAATGAATTTATATTCTTACCATCAAGTACAATATCCCCCTTGTATGATAGTGATCCTAATATAGCATTAAATAATGTTGATTTACCTGCACCATTAGATCCTAATAGAACAATAAATTCTCCATCTTCAACATCTAAATTAAAGTTTTTTAATACCATTTTTTCTGATGGTGTACCTAAATTAAATCCTACTGTAAGATTATTAATATTAAGCATTATTTTCACCATCACTTTCTGGTTTATCAATAGATTCTTCTACCCTAGCTCTTTTTAGCTTTATTTTTCCTGTAGCCTTATCAGCAAGGATACCTCCCGCAATAATTAATACAAGGAATATAGCTTGAATTAATTGAATATCTCTTGATTGGATGAAATCTAACTGTAATACTAGATTATAAATTATACGATAAATAACACTACCTGCAAGTATACCAATTAATATTAACCATATTTGATGCTTTTTAAATGTTAATAATTCACCAATGATAATAGTTGCTACTCCAACAACCATCATTCCTGTTTCCATCTTTGTTGAATATGATCCTTGAAATTGAACAAAGAAAGCTCCAGCAAGTGCTACTAATCCATTAGAAATCATAAGACCAATAATTTTCATTAAATCAGTAGATATACATTGAGCCTTTGTCATTTGCTCATTATCACCACAGGCTCTAATAGACATTCCAAGTCTTGTCTTGAAGAATAATATTGTGGCAACAATAATTACTGCTACTATTATTGCCATGATAATGAATTTTGTATATTCATTACTTGGAAATAAGGTATTGTTATATAATTTACCGAACTTATTGTATCCCTTTAATGGAATTGTAGATCTAGAATCAGCTACAATTAAATTAACTGAATAAAATCCTGTTAATGTCAAGATACCAGATAATATCGCATTAATCTTTAGCTTAGTATGTAATAAAGCTGAAATAAGTCCAGCAAGGCATCCACCTAAAAACGCACATATAAGTGCTATAAATGGATTACTATTTTCACATACTAATGCGCAAATTACAGCTCCAAAGCCATAGGAAGCTTCTACTGTTAAATCTGTAATATTTAATATTCTAAATGAAATAAATACTCCAATTCCTAGAATTGTGAATATCATGGCTATTGTAAATACATCAATACCCATATGAACCTCCTAATTATTATGCTAGGTCAGTTGCTGCTGCTAGTAAATTTGCTGGATTTGTAATTC
>JAZRVY010000023.1:0-5280 GCA_045599405.1 Anaeroplasmataceae bacterium | reverse complement strand
ATTCTTTTTTTGTTTTAAATTCTTTAATCATAATTACACCTCTTAATATAAATAATGTATTGTTTATTATATTTATAGGATACTTTACCTATTTTAGTAACATATGATTATTTATTTCTTTATTTAATTTCATTAGCTCCTGATAAATTTTTGATGTATCAGTTAAGTATCTAGCTACAACCTATCTACCATTTTTTAAAGTAAATGTCATAGTAGAAAATGCTACTCCTCTTCCCCATCTATTAACACTAGTGTCAGCTATATCACTAGCCTTAAAGATAACAGGACGATTTCTTCTTTCAAATACAGTAATTTGATCATTTTCAAATATTACTATATTAGCTGGATATAAAATATAAACTACAATTGTCCAAATAATAATACCAGAACAAATTAATACTGCTATTAGCATAATAGATCCCTCTTGACCTAATTTAATCCATCCCATAATTGACATTAAAAGAGCTACTACACATATAATCAATTGAAATATTAAATTTTCATATCTTTCTCCAAGTACCTTTTTCATATTCATATTCCTCCTCATATAAAATAAGAGACTCTATCTAATAGATAAAGTCTCGAAATTTAAATATTTACCGAGGATTTCTCCTGTATTGACGGATAATATACCAATATGGCTTCTACTCCCTTTAGAGTTCTATTTATTTGCATATTTATTATATGCTATATAAATAATTTCGTAAATATAAATAGCTATACTACTACCTCTATATTGTTAGCTTTTATTGATAATTACCACTCTACTATATTGTGGTTTTCATCATAGTGCCAGTAGTTTCCTTCCTCTTGTGGTTCATCATTTGAATATACATACCATGCAGCTTCAGATATCTCAACATTTGGTCCATAGATATAATCATATAATCTCTCAGCATCTGGCTTGTTTCCATCGAAATATACCTTTTCTAATGATGTACATCCATAAAACGACCAGCTTCCAATTAGAAATGTATTATCTATTACTACGCTTGTTAGGCTAGAACAATTCATAAATAAACCATCATTTATGTAATCTAAGCCTCTAATCTCGGCAAATATAATATTCTCGCATCCTTCAAATACATATTCAGGGTATCCACCTTCATCTTTTAAATATACACTTGTAAGGCTAATACAATTCTTAAAGCTTCTATATCCATATGAGATGCTTCCTTCATTTAAATTCAATGTATCTAAATTACTACATCCTTCAAATGCACTTTCGCCAATTCCATTAATTGAGCTTGTAGTTAAAGATTTAATATTTATACAATTCTTAAATGCTCCTTGCCCTATGTTATGTGCACGTTCTAATAATGTTACTCCTGTAATTAACTTATTTCCAACAAATGCGAAGTTAGAAATATTTTGATTAAGTTCTAAATTGCCACTTACAAGAGTATATTGCCCCTCTGCATTCTTTATATATACATTATCTACATATGACATAGGATTACAATCTTCATTTTCAAAATTGATACTTAACCAATCTGATAAATCACCTTCATAATAAACACCTATTAGATTAGCACAATTTCTAAATGCGTTTTCTCCTATGCTTTCTACAGATGCTGGAATTGTTATAGTTTTAATACTTCCAATTCCATTAAATATATTTGCTGGAATTTCAGTCATTTCATCATCAAACACATAATTTTCTGAAATTGCATCATCAAGTAAAATATATTCACCCTGTGCATTCTTGATATGTATTCTTACATTTGGAACACTTCCTTCAAGTGGCATTGTTAGCCATTGGTAAATTGTTCCATCAAAATATATATCACTTAAGCTATATGTTTCATCAAAGATATTATAATTTATTTCATTTAAAGATGCTGGCAATGTAACACTTTCTAGGCTTTCACAGCATCTAAATGCATTTTCATATATCTTTTTAACACTACCAGGAATTATAATGCTTGTTAATCCAATACAATCTAAGAACGCATTACTTCCTATTACAGTTACTGTATTTGGAATATATATGCTTGTAATTTTTTGGCACATAGCAAATTCATAATCTCCAATAGATTTAGTTCCATCAGGGATAATGATATCACCTTCTAGATATTCAGAAATTAAAACATAATTTCCATCCCTCATTAAATAAATTGATTCATATGCTCCAAGCTTATCTCTAGGATTATCACAATCTATTCCTTGCATTTCATCAAATGAACCATTGTATAATACATCTCCATAATAATATTCAAATACATTTTTACCGATATAATCTATCGTACTAGGCAAAATAATATATAAAGCATTACATCCTGTAAATGCATTATTGCTTAAGCACTCTACACCATCCTCTAATTTTAGAGATGTTAAATTGAATAATACGAAGGCATAGCTATTAATGACTGATACATCTCCTGGAATTACTAAATCTCCTTCAATTTTTATATATAAGCCATTTTCATCCTTATAGTAGACATTGATATCACTATTTCCATTATACTCAATTCCCTTGATTTGAATATTAAACCAATCCTTAAGTCCGCCATTAATATATATATTTTCAAGATTAGTGCATTCATCAAATGCACCTTCTCCAATATATTCTATAGTAGCTGGTAATGTAATAGATTGAAGATTTGTACAATATGCAAATGCATAGTCACCAATTCTTGTTGTATTATTTCCCAATGTAACACTTGTTATATTAGTATATCCAACAAATTCACGTGGTGATATAAATGTTTTATCATCAGATAATACAATATCTCCACTATAATAATCAGATATTAAAATATAATTACCATCACTATCTAGCATATAGAAATTTTCGGAATATATATCTAATAAATATCCATTTTGTACATTTATAATTGATTGGAAATCACTATATGTACCATTGTAATATATAGCCTCAATATTATCACATGCCAAAATGATATCATCAGCTATATACTTTAAGCTCTTTGGGAATGTGATTGTAGTTAGATTCTCACAATATATAATTGCCATTTGTTCAATCTTTTCTATTCCCTCTTCAAAAACTAATGATTCTATAGGTGCATAAATTATCATTCCAAATTTTATTTCCTTTATATCACCAGGAATTACTACTTGTCCTGATACGGATACATATTCATCATTTGAATTTTTATATTTAAATCCCGGAAGGCTCATAAGTGATACATATGCATTCTCGTTAGTTATGTCAAAATAATCACTTAGGCTTCCGTTATAATAAACTTCAACATCATACCCTGATTCACTTACAAGTAAACCATTGATATATTTTACAGTGTTTGGAATTGTAATAGTTCTTAAATTAGTAGTGTCATGTAATATACCGTCACCAATTTTTTCTATACCATCTTCTATAATAACATTTGTAATTTCATCATATCCGGATAAGATGAAATCTCCAATTTCCTTTGCAGAACTAGGAATAATTACTTCTCCCTTTAAAATGTCATTTAATAATATGTAATTGTTATCAATATCCTTTATATAAATATTTACACCACTATTTGTTATAGCACAAGAATCATCTAAAGATATTTGAACCCAATTGGCAAATGTACCATCAAAATATATACTTTCTAGTTTTTCTAAATCTTCAAATATATAGCTAGATATGAACTTAATGCTTGAAGACATTTTTATAGTTTTAACATCATTAAATCCTGTTAAATTAGAAAGATATAATTTTGTTACTGTATTTGGAATAACACATACACCTTCAGTAATTTCAGATATTAATTGATAATCTCCATTTGAATTTCTAACATAAATATTAGAATTATTTAAATTATCATTTTCTCCTCCAAAATCAATCTCAAGCCACATTTCTAATGTACCATCAAAATAAATGTTTTGTAATGTTTCAACATCGTATAATACATAATATCCAATTTTCTTTACACTTGATGGTATTGTCAAGTTTGTAATTCTTGTATACTCAAATACTCCATCTCTTAATTGTGTTATACCATCAGCTAATACAAGATTGCCTGTTACAATATCAGTAAATAGCTCATATTCTCCATTTTCATTTCTAATATAGAAATCATAGTTATGATGTAAATCTTCTGTTCCATATCCATCTATCTTAGTTAGCCAATCTGTTAAATTTCCATCATAATAAATTGATTCTAAAGAATCACAATTATCAAATGCATAGCCTCCTAAATTAGTTACATCCTTGTGCATAGTAATGCTTGTAATACCATCGCGATTATAAAATGCATAACCCATAACATTTGTTATAGCAGCTGGTATTACAATATCACCTACTAGGATATTATCAATATTTTCATATTCGTTATTATCATTTTTTATATATATTTTAGTATTATTGTCAAAAGTTCCAATTGAGACGCTAAGCCATTTAACTAAATTGCCATCAAAATAGATCTTCTTAGGTCCTTCATCTGAATAAAATACAAATCCGTTTGTGCCAACAAATTCATTATGAAATACGAAAGACTCCATACCTTCAAATCCGGCGAATGTATTTTCACCTACATATTTAATACTCTTAGGTATTTCAATAGTTGTTAGCTCTCTATAGCTATCATTTTCATAAACGAAGAAATGTGATTTTCTATTCATAGGATTTGATTCATAGCTAACAAAATCTATATGGCACCAATCCTCAAGGCTTCCTGAATAATATATATTTTCAGCAACAAAATCAACGTTAAATGCATATTCATCAAAAAATATTAATGACTCAGGAATGTATAATTCCTCAAGATGATCAATATATTCTAATGCCTCATATGAAATTGACTGAACTAGCTTTCCATTATAATATTTTGGAATTACTATCTTATCAAAAGAATCTCCATCAATTCCACATACAATATATGTATCACTTATCTCATTATATTCAAATTTTAACTCAGCTGTATATTTAGGTAACACCTTAAAATTAGCCACATAATTACATCTACTACAATTGATATTTTCATATCCATCCTTTGTAGTTGTTGCATACTTAATATTTGTCGAATCAACAATGTGTCCTAGTGGTGCAATTTTTTCTTGTGCCACTAATATCTCACCACATCTGCTACACTTCTTTCCTTGTGTTAAGCCAGGTGCTGTACATGTTGCAGCTACTGCTGGAATAATTTCTTCTGCATGCCCTAGTGGTGCAATCTCTCTTTGTTCTATTAATATCTCACCACATCTGCTACACTTCTTTCCTTGTGTTAAGCCAGGTGCTGTACATGTTGCGGCTACTGCTGGAATAATCTCTTCTGCATGCCCTAGTGGTGCAATCTCTCTTTGTTCTATTAATATTTCACCACACTC
>JAZRVY010000022.1:0-6385 GCA_045599405.1 Anaeroplasmataceae bacterium | reverse complement strand
TAATATTATATATTTTATTAAAAAGAATATAAAAGAATGATACCTTACTATGTAAGGTATTTTTATTTATACTTTATTTATACCAAAAGGTATAATTAAACTTGGCAATGATTATGATTTTGTTAAATTAATTGATGAATTATTATCGTTTCTGCATGAAACTCAATGGATTGAATACAAAACTAATTATTGGGATTTTAAAGGTATTGGTTAATATATATCAGCTTTAAGTAATTCAGCAGCTTTAATTGGTAAAAAGAATGGCTATATGGTATGGGGAATAGAAAATGATAATCATGAGATTGTTGGTACAGGCATTGATTTTAATAAATATATTAATAATGAACCATATCAACATAATCTTGTCCGTAATCTAACACCAAGTATTACCTTTGGGTTATTATTAGTGAAATTTGAGTAAATTTATGAGAATTCTGAACTAAAAAAGAGGTTTAACGCAATGCGTTAAGCCTCATTTTCATTTTTAAGTATTAAATTATCATTTTCAACATCAAGAGTATATAAGATATTTGGTTTAATATTACCCTTTATGATATTAGTAGCTATATATGTTTCTATTAGCTTTTGGATATAACGTCTAATAGGTCTAGCTCCATATGTGATATCAAATGATTGATCTAGAATATAATTCTTTAAATTATCACTATATTTAATAGTAATCTCTTGTGAAAGTAATCTAGTATCTAGCTCTGATAATAATTTATTAATTATCTTTAATTGAATATCCTTTTCAAGAGGCTTAAATACTATAGTTTCATCTATACGATTTAAAAACTCTGGCTTAAAGTTATTCTTTAATATATTAATAACACCATTTTTATTATTAGGATTCTCAAGTAATATATCACTACCTAAATTAGATGTCATAATTATTATAGTATTTTTAAAATCTACTGTACGACCTTGAGAGTCTGTAAGTCTACCATCATCTAGTATTTGAAGTAAAACGTTAAATATATCTTTATGTGCCTTTTCAATTTCATCAAATAGGACAATAGAATAAGGGTTACGTCTAATAGGCTCTGTAAGCTGACCTGCATCATCATATCCGATATATCCAGGAGGAGCACCAATTAGCTTAGCTACTGAATGTGATTCTCCATATTCAGACATATCAATTCTAACTATATGAGATTCAGAATCAAATAGGGCTTCAGCTAAGGCCTTGGCAAGTTCGGTCTTACCAACGCCAGTTGGTCCTAAAAATAGGAAGGAACCAATTGGTCTAAATTCATCCTTAATACCGGCTCTTTGACGGATGATTGCGTCACTAACAAGCTCAATCGCTTCATCTTGTCCAATGACTCTTTTTCTTAATGTTTCAGCTAGGCTAAGAACCTTTTCTCTATCGCCTTGCATAAGCTTTGATACTGGTATATTAGTAGCTTTACTTATTACCTTAGCAATTTCATCCTCAGTTACAGATTCAGAAAGAAGAGAATTATCCTTTAGTCTATTTTCAAAGCTTTTAATTCTATTTTCAATACTTGGTATTTCATCATATTGTAGCTTAGAAGCTTTTTCATAATTTCCATTTGAAAAGGCTTGTTCAAGCTCAAATTTTTTAGTATCAAGTATAGCCTTTAGATTTTTTTGCTCTGCAAGTTCCTTTCTTTCTTCGTTCCACTGATTAGTAAGCTCGCTATCTTTATATTCTAGTTTTTCTAATTCGATTTCTATTTCCTTTAATCTTTTTAGTGATGTAGGATCAGAGTCCTTTTTAATTGCCATTTGTTCAATTTTAAGCTGAGTTATTTTACGCTTTACCTCATCAAGCTCGACTGGCATTGAATCTATATCAAGCCTAATAGAAGCACAAGCCTCATCAATTAAATCAATAGCCTTGTCTGGTAGGAATCTATCAGTAAGATATCTATTAGATAATGTAGCAGAAGCTATAATAGCACTATCATTAATATGAACACCATGATGAGCTTCAAATCTATCCTTTAGACCTCTAAGGATACTTATTGTATCTTCAACAGTTGGCTCTGAAACTAATACCTTTTGGAATCGCCTTTCTAGAGCTGAATCTTTTTCTATATATTTTCTATATTCGTTTTATGTTGTAGCACCTATACAGTGAAGTGCTCCTCTGGCAAGAAGTGGCTTTAACATATTTCCTGCATCCATTGCACCATTATTTTTACCTGCACCTACAATTAAATGAATTTCATCAATGAATAAAATGATATTACCATCTGATTCTTCGACTTTTTTTAAAACCTTTTTAAGTCTTTCCTCAAACTGACCCTGATACATCGCTCCCGCAATTAAAGCTCCCATATCTAACTCATATATAATTTTATCCTTAATAGTAGAAGGGACATCATTTTGTACAATACGTCTAGCAAGACCCTCAACAATGGCTGTTTTTCCAACTCCAGGCTCTCCTATTAAAACTGGATTGTTTTTAGTCTTACGAGATAATATTTTTATTACTCTACGAATTTCTTCATCCCTACCTATTACTGGATCAATTTTTCCTGCTTTTGCAAGCTCTACTAAATTACGTCCATATTTTTCTAGAACATTCTCGTCGTTTTCAACTTGATTATTCATCATATTAACATCCCCTTTTTTTACCCAGCAATATTATAATTCTAATTTATGGCACTGTCAACACAAGAGTGCCAAAATATTTTAAATAAAAAATAGAGACTAAAGTCTCTAAATTTTACTAATTATTATCATTATTTTTCTTTGAAGGCTCTTTCTTTAAATAAGTAAGTAATTTTAAAGCTCCATCTATAATAATGGAACCAGATAAATTACCTAGTGCCATAAGCACAAACCATAAAACAACCTTACCACTAAATACACCTGCGTATGTATAGTATGCAGCATTAGCTACAACATGCTCAAAACCACAAATAATAAATAAGCTAATTGGCATAAATGCGAATAAAACCTTAGCTAAATTATAAGGTGCCTTTTTCTGACCCTCAACAGCAAGATAAATCATAACTCCACACATAATTGCAAGGATATATACCTGCCACCATGATTCCTTTTGCTTACCTGCAACAATTGACTTAGCTAAATCCTTAACAGAATCTCCAATAGGTGTTGATTTTAAAATTAAGGATAGAAGAACAACTCCAGCTAAATTACCTATTAAGCATAATAATAAATCAATAAAATATTTTGGTTTATTATCAAGAACGTATCCGGCTTTACCTGTATATAACCAAAATTCAAAATGAATTATTGAGAATAGTCCAATACCAAACATAAATGATCCAACTATTTTAAGTGCATATCCATGAGTTGCACAAAGTAGATATGTTGTAGCTCCAAATACGATGAAGCAACCAGCCATAATTGAACTAATAAATATCATTAAATATTTCTTTAACATATAAATATCACCAATTAAAAATTATAGTAGATAATCATAAAAATGTAAATATTTTTATAATAAAATGTGTTGACATAGATATATCTCTTTGTTATAATGATTAAGGTTTTAAATATGGCCGGTTAGCCAAGTTGGTAAGGCATCTGACTGCAACTCAGCGATCGTCGGTTCGAATCCGGCACTGGCCTCCATTAAACATTCAAGGTTTAGTAGAAATACTAAGCCTTTTTTATTCCATAATTAGAGTATTGAAACTTTAATGATTTATAAAAAGTATATCTATGATATAATATTATTAGAGAGGTGACCTTTTATGGTAATAAAAGAAGGATTTGAACATAGAGTATTAATAGAGCCTGATAATTTATCAATAACTGTTAATGATGAATTATGTAAGAAATGTAAGTTATGTCAAAAGACTTGTCAAAATGAAATCGGTGTATTTGGTTTTTATGATTTAAAAAAAACTAATAACACAGCTATATGTATAAATTGTGGTCAATGTATTCAAGGATGTCCATTTGGAGCTATTAAGGCTGTGTCTAATGTTGAATTAGTATGGGAAGCTATAAATGATCCTGAAAAGATTGTCGTGTTTAATACTGCACCTGCAGTAAGAGTAGGACTAGGAGAGCCATTTGGTCTTGGATTAGGTTCATTTGTTGAAGGTAAAATGGTATCGGCAATTAAGGCTCTTGGAGCTGACTATTGTCTTGATATTACAGCTGGAGCTGATGTTACAATCATGGAAGAGGCATCTGAGCTTATTGAAAGAATAAAGACAGGAAGCGATAGATTTCCAATGTTTACATCATGCTGTCCATCCTGGGTTAAGATGGCAGAAATGTATTATCCTGAGCTTTTAAATAACCTAAGCTCAGCTAAATCTCCAATTGCGATGCAAGGAGCTTTAGTTAAAACATATTTTGCAAAAAAGATGAATCTAGACCCTAAAAGAATTGTAAATGTTACTGTTGCACCTTGCGTAAGTAAAAAAGCCGAATGTAAGCGTCCTGAGCTAAATTCATCTGATGAATATAGAGATGTTGATATTGTTATTACGACAGTAGAGCTTGCAGAAATGATTAAGGAATATGATATAGATTTTGCAAATCTACCTGATTCTAAATTTGATTCAGTGCTTGGAGCTGGTTCAGCTTCGGGACTTATCTTTGGTAATACAGGTGGAGTAATGCAAGCGGCCCTTAGAACTGGATATTATTTCCTTAACGGAAAAAATATGGATGATTCTAATTTACAGCAGCTAGAGCCTATTAGAGGACTTGAGGGATGCAATTTTGCCACTGTAGACATGGGGGCTAAAGTTCTTAAAGTTTGCGCAGTCTCTGGAATGGCAGAGGCCAAAAAGCTAATTGAAGCGATTAAAGCTAATGAGGTAGAGGTAGACTTTGTTGAAATTATGGCTTGTAAGGGTGGATGTGCAAATGGTGGAGGACAACCAAAGGTTCCAAAGCGTCCAGATCAACCAGTTGCTAAGGCTAATAGAAATAGCGGTCTTTATTCAACAGATAATAAAAACAATTTAAGATATTGTCATGAAAACCCTGAAATTATTACCTTATATAAAGAATTTTTAGGAGAACCACTAAGCGGAAATGCTCATCATCTACTTCATACAAATTTCTTTGATAGAAGTGATATATTAGGAGAAAAATAATGAAATTATTTAAAAGAATTGGTGCATTAATTTCAATACTATGTATTGCAATTATATTATCATCATGCAGCTTATTTAAGGAAAATAGTATAAAAATTTATGCGCCTGATGGTACACCGGCACTAGCCTTGGCTGATGTTATGGACTTTGGACTAGAATCAGGTCTTACAAAAACCAGCATAGAGCTAGTAAATCCAGAGGATATTTCTAGTGTTATAGCTAGAGATGATTTTAATGTGGCTATTATGCCAACTGTTACAGGAGCTAAGCTATATGATAAAGGTGCTAAAATTAAAATAGTATCTACTCATGTATTTGGTAGCTTATATATAGTAGGTACTAGAAATACTACATCATTAAATGATTTAGTTGGTAAGGTTTTAAATATCACAATAGGTACAACTAGAACAATGATAGAATATATTTTATCTAACAATAGTATTGAATTTGAAAATGGTACCTCACCAGTAGCTGGTAAGGTAGTTCTTGATGACACAATAGCTCCAAACGCAAAGCTAATTGCCGCAGCCCAAAATAACACTGAGGCCTATGGAGTTTTAGGAGAACCTGCTGTATCTACAATTATTTCTAAAACTAATAATAAGGCTATGATATGTATAGATATTCAAAATGAATATAAAAATATCACAGGATATGATTCTTATCCACAGGCTTCATTATTTATCTCAGAAAGCTTTGCAAAGAAAAATACTGCTTATATAGAAAAGCTTTATAATATTTTAGATAATAATCTATATTACATAGATCATTTCTATGATAACCTAGATAACGTATTTGATAAGTATCAAAGTAATTTAAAGGGTATATCTATTGAAGCTATTGAAAGAAGTAATCTAGGATGTAAAAAGGCATACGATATTAAGGATGAGATTAATTCCTATATTGAATCTCAAGCCTCAATATCATTACCAGATAAATTCTATTATCAGTTTAAATAATGTCAGGCAATGCTTGACATTTTTAACCAAAGAAAGGAGTTTTAATATGAAAAAAATATTATTAAATATAATGTATCCAATAATTGTAATATTATTCATTTTTTTAATGTGGTATATAGCCTCAATTGTAGCTAATACTAATATCATATTACCTACTCCCTTAAAAAGCCTAAAGGGGTTAATTAAATACCTTAAATCAGGTTCATTTTATAAGAATCTATCACTTAGCCTACTAAGAAGCACAGTAGCTTTATTAATAGGTCTTTTAATATCGTATGTAATGGCAATATTATCATATTCAAATACTCATATAAGAAAGCTATTTAATCCACTAATTACTATAATGAGAGGAGTACCTACAATAGC
>JAZRVY010000021.1:0-4445 GCA_045599405.1 Anaeroplasmataceae bacterium | reverse complement strand
ATAATAAATCATATGGTTTGATTAAAAATTGTAATTACTATTTTTGATTAAATATTAATCTTATTTATAAAAGTAAAATGAGGTGAAAATAGGTATGAAAATAATCAATAAATTAATTGTATTAGTTGTGTTTTTTCTAACAGTAATTTCTAGTATCGATTTCAACATGAAAAGAAAAAAACAAATATCTTATGATGGTGAATATAATTATGGTATTTCTGATGGAAGTGGTGAATATATATTTAATAAAAGATATTTTGATCTAAACCCGCGAATAGGAGATAATTATGAGGGTGACGTTTATGGAAATGGTAATACTGGAACATGTGGTGTTATTGCTGCTCAATTATTATTAACGTATAATAATTTTTATAATGATAGACGTATAATTGATGATAGATATTTTAGTAGTTATAAAGATGAAAATAACAATTGGGTATCTGTACAAAATCCGAATACAATGAGTGATCCTGCTAGGATAAATCCTGAAACTATAAGCACAAATTGTTCAAATGATGATCCAAATAGTTTTTATTTAAAATTGATCAATACGATGATGAGAGCTAACGAAAGTGGTTTGTCACTTAGTAGAATTAAAAGTGGAATAATTACATATTTACAGGAACAAAATTTTAGTAATTATACAATTACATCTGGAGAGAAAAATTTATTCCAATTATTATTTCATGAATATATAAGTACAAATATTATTACTTCAGAAATTGATAATGGGCGACCTCTAATAATTACAACATCAGAAATGCTGTGTGATATGGAACATGTAATGGTGTGTTATGGGTATGAGTATCATAACGTTGACGGGGTTGAACGATTAGGATATGTTGTGAATTTCGGCTGGTATGATGCTGCATTTAATCATATGGCATGGATTGATGCCAGAAGTGTTGATGGTTACATCAAATTGGATATAACTCATGATCACAGATATAGCTATTATGACATAGTACCTAATACATTTTCTAGAGAAAAAGAGTATAGATGCTCAGAATGTGGACATAGAACTAATGCCGCTTTTAATATAAATTCAGAAGATAGATATGATGAAGAAATATTCTATATTAATCCACATGAAACAAAAGAGGTATTTATAACTTGTGGTAGAACTGGCAATTATCTTATACAAACTTTTGGAAATTTAGATACAGTAATTACTTTGCTAGATGAAAACTATCATATTGTTGCGTCAAATGATGATTTTGGTTTTGGGACAAATGGATTCTTTAATTATACATTTGAAAGAAATAAGACGTATAGATTATTAGTACGTCTTTACCATGAGGATTATTCTGGATATATAAAAATAGGCGCCTGCTCGCCATCACATCCTGTTGATTTTTATACATATATACCTATAATAAATGAAACGCCATATTATTTTTGGACATATTCGTATAAAGTAGAAATTTTAAGGTTTAAGCCAACAATTAGCGGAACATACCAAATACAAACAATTTATATTGATAATACAAATGATGAATATGAGGTAGATAATGTGCTATATTTTATAATCCCGTCTACAACATCAGAGGCTTTGTTTAATGATGATGACGCCGGGGATTATCAAGGTATGGTTACGATAGAACTTGAGGCTAATACAGAATATATCATTGTTGTCTCTCAATATAATGTATCTTTAGGAACCGAGATGATTGGTCTAGAGATTACTAGATTAACTTAATTAAGGATGGTGAAACAAAATGAAAAAAATATTGCTCGCATTAACATTAATAATATCATTGTTTACACTATCCTCGTGTAAAAAGAATAAGAATAAATTGGATGTAGAAGCATTTATCATAAATGGTTATTTTAATCCGGAATTTTCACAAAATAATCGTATTAAATATGCTACATTTGAAATATATGATAGCGAAACAGAAACATATAATATAATCACTTATGATGATTGTCCAAAAAATAGGATGCAAGTCATAAACACTAGAGAAGAATATAATCAAATATTTAGAGTAGATTACTTTGGAAATGAATATAATCCAGACTTAGATTTAGATAAAGAGATGCTAATACTTTATTCATACTCTAAATATATATACAATGCTGGTGATTATATTTATAGAAGTGAATTGAAAAATGGGGTCTTAGAAATAGAGTGTAAGTATAAAACGAAAGGAAGACCGAATTATTTAAAGTATGATGGGGAGTGGTACCCTATACAAAAGTGGTTAGCATTTAAACTGGATAAACAAGAGTATTCAGATATTAATATAATTGTGGAACAAGAATTTGATCCAAACATCGTAATTTAGAAGCCTATATAGGCTTCTTTTTTTTATTTAATTAAATCTTTTATTATGATATAATAAAGTGTTGATTGGAAGTGAGACTATGCAAGAAATCAATGCGCCTGCAATTGAGGTAAATAATTTAGATTATTCATATACAAAAGATGATCATGCTCTTAAGGGTATAAGCTTTAATGTTGATAATGGAGAATGGATTTCTATCATAGGTCATAATGGTAGTGGAAAATCAACAATCTCTAAGCTTTTAGTAGGATTAATTAATGCCAATAAGGGTTCAATAAAGGTTATGGGTATTGAAATGAATGAAAAGAATGCTCCATTAATTAGAGAGCATATTGGAATAGTATTTCAAAATCCTGATAATCAATTTGTTGGAGTAAATGTTAAATACGATATAGCCTTTGGACTTGAAAATAAAAGAGTAGAAAGAACTGAAATGATAAAGCTAGTTGAACAGTATGCTACTAAGGTTGGAATGATTAAATCCTTAGAACGTGAGCCACAAACCCTATCTGGTGGGGAGAAGCAAAGAGTAGCTATCGCAGGAATACTTGCTTTAAATCAGGATATTATCATTCTTGATGAGGCTACTAGTATGCTAGACCCTGAGGGTACGCATGATATTATTGAGCTAATTAAAGCTTTAAAAAATGATTATCATAAAACTATAATAACTATTACACATGATTTAAATCTTGCTAGATTATCGGATAGAGTAATAGTATTGAAGGATGGAAATATCATAGGTAATGATATACCAGAGGAAATTTTTAAGGATAAAGAGATGCTAGAATCATCTAACCTTAAGGTTCCATTTAGCCTAAGGCTTTATAACAAGGCTTCTTGTGATAACAAGCTGGCTAACAACAAAGAATTAATGGAGTGTCTATGGGAATTAAGTTTGAACAAGTAGAACATTCTTATCGTGGTGTTAAGCGAAAGGATGTTGTAGTAGCTATAAAGGACATAAATCTTAATATAAATGAATCTAATGAGTTTGTAGCTATTGTCGGACGCACAGGTAGTGGAAAATCTACGCTTATAAGCCATATGAATGGACTACTTATTCCAACAAAGGGAAATCTAGATATCTTTGGTAATAAAATAACACCAAAGAAGAACAAGAATCCTAAGCTTAAGCCTATTAGAAAAAGAGTTGGATTTGTATTTCAATTCCCTGAATATCAATTATTTGAAGAAACAGTTTTAAAGGATATTAAATTTGCTCCTAAGAATTTCGGATTTAAGGAAGATGAAATAAATGAAAATGTAAAAAAGGTATGTGAGGTACTTCATATAGACAATAAGCTTCTTTCAAAATCACCATTCAATTTAAGTGGTGGACAAATGAGAAAGGTAGCTATCGCTGGTATACTTGCATATAACCCTGATATATTAGTATTAGATGAGCCAACAAGAGGTCTTGATCCACTTGGTGCTGAGGAAATTATGGAGGTCTTTGAAAGAATCCATAAGGAAATGGGAAAAACTATAATTCTTATTAGCCATGATATGAATTTAGTTTATAGATATGCTAATAGAGTAATAGTTATGAAAGATTCTATGCTGGTATATGACGGAGCTAAAGAGAATTTATTTAAGGACAATAAATATCAGGAATATCATCTAGATAAGCCTGAGGTACTAAAGACAGTTGATTATATTAACTCTAAGCTAGGATATAATCTTGGATATGATATACACACTCAATCTGAGCTTATTGAAGCCTTAAGGAGTGTGATATAATGAACAATATTACAGTTGGTCAATATGTACCTGGTAACTCTTGGATTTATAAAATGGATCCTAGAATGAAAATAGTATTAACATTTATCCTTATGGCAGTAATCTTTGTATTGCCATCACTTTTAAGCGTTGCTGTAGCCTTGGGTATATTCTTCATAATGTTTTTAACTACAAGAATACCTGTAATGAAAATGATTAAAGGTCTAAAGCCTATTGTATATTTAGTATTATTTACCTTTGTATTACAGGTTATATATACTAAAACAGGAGAACTAATATATACCTTTGATTTTAGCTTTAGCTTTTATACATTGTTAATTTTAATAGGTATTACTGCATTTTATTTATTGACAAAGAAATATATACCAATAAAAATGATATATTTCTTATTATTTATATTTTCAATATTTTTAA
>JAZRVY010000020.1:0-3208 GCA_045599405.1 Anaeroplasmataceae bacterium | reverse complement strand
AATATATATCTACATGATATCCCTCATCAAGACCCATTTTGGATAATGTACCAATAATATCATCAGCCTCATATAAATCTACCTCATATTGAAATATACCCTTAATATTTAAAAATTCCTTTAAATGAGGTATTTGCATACGCATTTCATCTGGCATATGTGCTCTACCAGCCTTATAATCAGCAACAATATCATGACGAAATGTATGCTTACCCTTATCAAAGGCTACACATATTTTGTCATATTCTGAATTTGTTAAATTATTAATCATTCTTGCGAAAGCGAATATAGCGTTAGTATATATTCCCTTGCTATTGGCCTTGATATTACCTGTTGCGGCCATACCAAAATAAGCTCTATACATTAGTGAATTTCCATCAACTAAAATTAATCTTTTCAAAATACCAACTCCAAACGTGTATATTTATTATATTATATTTTAATATAAATATAAATAAAAAATAAGCATATGACCTAAATCATATGCTATATTTATTACTTATTATCATCTAATAAATACTCTAAATTCTTAGAATATTGATTCCTTACTCTATTATCATGCCATACAAGTAAGGATTCTAATCTAGATCTATCCATATTAGTTTTAAGATCCTCTATCTTTACTTTTCTAGAAATAGGATTCTTCTTTAGCTCTGTAATATACTTTTCCTTATCATATACCTTTGGATGAGATAATAGTGATACTGCCTCAACAATATGAGGCTCAAATAAAATAGATAAATCCTCAAGTGTAATTTCTGTATCCTCTACTACATCATGAAGTAGGGCTACTACTTTTTCATCCTCAGTATCACATCCCAGGTATACAGTAAGTGGATGACCGATATACTCCAAACCCGCATAATCCTTTTGATCAGCTCCTGTGTGAGCACCAAAGGCTACAGCAAATGCTAATCTTTCCTTTTCTGTCATTTTAGGAAATACTTCCTTAATAAGCTTTACAATACTACTATCTATCATAAGTCCCTCCTAATTTTTACCAAATAATCTCTTATCAGCTTCTGTATTGATATATCCCTTTAGGATTCTAATGTCATCTCTATTAAAATATTTAGGATTAATGATATGTTCATATTCATCTAGCTTTTTAAGGAAGCATACATGCCATTTATTAACATCACCTAAATAATCATATACAATATATGAAACCTTTAGCTTAAAGGAATTCTTATAAGCCTCAAGTACATATCTATCCTTTTCTTTGTAAGAAAAGATTTCAACACTAAATCCATTATCAGATAGCTTTTCTATTATATTTGATAAGACACTTTTAAACCAATATACGTTAGCATCACTAACAGTTTGAACATTAATATTTCCCATATTTATTTGCATAGATCTCCCTCCTTTAATTTAAAGCTACATTGCGAACAATGTGCTTTAAATCATTCTTGTATAATACTCTATTATCTATAAGCCTAGCTGTAAGCTCATTTAAGTAATTAAGGTTATTTGGCTCAGATAGCATTTCCTTTGTTTCTTGATATAGCTTAGTTAAATTATCATTGATAATTTGAGGTAGCTCATTTACCTTATAAGGATCAAAGTTAAAATCCTCATAATATGACTTAATAATAGCCTTAGCTCTAGCTAAATCAGAGGATGCACCTGTTGTAACTCTACCACAGATAATTTCTTCTGCTGCTCTACCTGCAAGAAGGACTCTAACCTCCTTAAAGAAGGATTCCTTACTATCTACGGCGTATGAATCTGTGGATGTTTGAGTAAATCCATTCGCATTACCATAGGTATAGCTACTTACCTTAATAGGATAAGAGCTAAAGCTTAATATCTCAGCAAGTGCATGTCCACTTTCATGAGCACATACAAGCTTAAGATCCTTACTCTTTGAGTCAGGACGCTTGCTACCCTTAGTAACAATCACATCAATTGCATCATTGATTTGATCCTTAGTGATATGATCATATCCACGTCTAACAGCCTTAATTGCGGCATTATTTACTATTTCTGCAATACCAGCAGGACTCATTCCCTCAGTCATTGATGCAATCTCATATAAAGTAACATTCTTTAAAGGTAAATTAACCTTAGATAAATAATACTTAATTATCTTAATACGCTCCTTATTTTCAGGTAGATTGACACTAATTTGCTTACCTAAACGACCTGGACGAAGTAAGGCTGTATCAATATTAGATACAAAGTTAGTTGCACCTATTACGATAATATTATCCTTTGGATTTATTCCAGATATTTGAGCAAGAAGCTCATTTAATGTACGAGTAGTTTCTGTATGATGTACATCTACTCCTCTCTTTTGAAATGAATCAATTTCATCAAAGAATAGAATGATTCCCTTACCACTCTTTTTAGCTAGCTTACGTGCACCATCAAAAATCTTTCTTAGGTTCTCAGCTCCAGATCCAACATACATTCCTTGACACGCTGAGGCTGTTGTAGAAATAAAGTAAGCATTAGCGCTACCTGCAAGACATCTTGCAGCATAGCTCTTTCCTGTACCTGCAGGTCCATTCATTAAAATACCTGTTGGAATCTTAACACCAAGCTTACTAAACTTACTCATATTATCAAAGTAATCCTTAACCTCAAGTAAGTCATCCATTAATAATGAATCAGCAATATAATCATCTAATGTCTCTAAAGGACTAACAATATCAGCTACTGTTTCATTCTTAATAAAATCAATTGCACTCTTAATCTCTCTTTCCTTTGAGTAAGAAGGCTCTGGAACCTTATTCTCCTCTGGAGCCAATACAAATGAATCTAGGTCATATTCATCCTCAATTCTGCAAATGATTTGGTGGAATGAATTTACAAGCTTATTAATTGCAAAGAGGCTATATTGATCATCCTCTATTAATATATCAGATGCAAATCCAGTCTTATTGATCTTAGAAATCTTTAAAAATGGCTCTGTATCGTACTTTCTATAAATTAAATAATCATATTTATAATAAGCATTATCAATTGCTTTTAATGTAGTTATAGTAGTTTCTGATAGCTCACATCTCATTCTTTTTGGTTCAAATTCCATTGTATGAACTAATGCTTCACTTTCATTATCTACTAGTGTTAATGGTCGCATGCATCCTACATATTGATTTGTATCGTGTACATAAATCTTATAATTAAATTTTCCCATATTTCTTTTCCCCTTTATCTTCAATAATAATATTGGCTATTTGTACTATTAAAGTAACCTTTG
>JAZRVY010000019.1:0-2016 GCA_045599405.1 Anaeroplasmataceae bacterium | reverse complement strand
TGAAAAAAAAGATATTAACAACTTGTAAAAATATATTAATAAATTATATGATGGTATTCATTTATATAGTAGTAGCTATATTAATTGAATTACTAGGTGCAGTATTTACAGATGGAGGATTCTATATTAAGGATGCTAGATATATGCTAACATTAATATCTGTAATTTGCTGTATCATGATTCTTATTCCAAATAAGCTTGCAAGAACAATATTTGCTACAATTATACTTGCAATACAAGGAATAATTAATACTGTATTTATAGTATTATTCGAAATGGCTGGACAATGGTTTGATTTCTCAATGTTCTCACTTAGAAATGATGCTATGGGAATTTTGGAAAATGTTCCAGTTAATTTCTGGTTCTTTTATATAATGCTTCTTGCAGTAGCTGCCTTTATAGTATTTGGTATTAAGGTAATTAAATTCCAAGATAAGTTTAAAGAAAACCTATCTAAAAATGGAAAGATTATTAAATATAGCACTACATCAGTAATGCTTGCATTAATGCTAATTTTAAACATCCTTACAGGATACAGCATTAATGGATCTAATGCTGATAAGTATTATAATATGCTATATTCTAATGCTACAGATAAATATAATGAATACGGTATAACAAATAACTTCATAAATGAGGTATATTCAGGAGCTATATTCAAAAACGAAGTAAAGCTGCCTTCATCAAAGGTAGAGGATTTCTTTTATGAGGATAATTTAGTAACTACTGATATGTTTGGAGTATCAAAGGGTAATAATGTAATTACAATCCTAGGTGAAACATTTGAGTGGCTATCATTTATGTCTGATGATGTAGCACAAGCTGAAATAGGAGCTGATTTTAAACTTCCTAATGGTATGAAGCTATCAAAGTCAGAGGTAATGGAATTATATCCTAATTTATGGAGATTCTATAATGAATCATATAGACTAAAGAATTATCACGCAAGAGAAAAGACTGATATTTCAGAAAGCTATTCAATTTTAGGATCATATCCTACTGGTACTTATATTAATTATGATTATTATAAGAATGTTAAGCCTCAATCAATGCCAAATATGATGCGTACAGCATATGAGGCACAAGGAAAAGAAGTTTCTACTCAATATTTCCATAATGGATATGCTGATTTCTACAATAGATCAAAATCTATTGTTGGACTTGGATTTGACAAGTGCTATACAACAGAGGATATGGAAAAGATGGCACCTGGTGTATTTAAGGATTATGGAAATGATCTAGGAGAAAGAAATCTAGATGGTGAAATGCTTCAAGCATGTAAGGATTTAATGTTCCCTACAGACAGAAGCTTTTATACATATATCACTACAATCTCAACTCATGGTATGTATTCTAAAAAGAGAAGTAACCTAGAGAAGCAAGGATACTATGATATACTTGCATCTAAGGGAATGGATATTGATGATTGTAATGAAAAGGACTTTATCCTATATTCTTATTTAGCTTGTGCAATGGAGCTTGATAGAATGATAGGTATGCTATTTGATGAGCTAGAGCAAAGAAACTTGCTTGATAAGACTACAATAGTATTATTTGGTGACCACCAAGGATACTATGAAGGATTATCTAACTATGTTAAGGACATATACAATCCAAAGGATTGCCAAGAGGAAGGCGTAAACTATATGAATATGTATAGAGTTCCTTGCATGATTTATGACCAAAAGCTAAGCACAAAGCTTCAAGAGAAGGGTATGTCAAATGATTCATATAAATTCTCAAGCTCATGTGACATAGTACCTACATTACTTGATATGCTAGGAATTAAATATTTATCTAATATGTATTTTGGAAACTCAATATTCTCAAATGAGCAATCTGTAATCTATTCAAGAGGATACGGATATTTCCTTGATGAATATGCATATTTCTTAAATATCAATAACTTCAAATATCTAAATCATTTATATATCACTGATACAAGATATTCTTCAAAGCAAGATTATATCACTCAGCTAACTAAAAGAGCTGATAAGCTTGTAAATAAGATTAAAT
>JAZRVY010000018.1:0-7706 GCA_045599405.1 Anaeroplasmataceae bacterium | reverse complement strand
AAATATTTAATTAATTTGGCAACATTTTGAAATGAAGCTTTATATAATAATTCATCATTTGAATTATATTTTTTTAAAGTATTTAAACTTAATGAAGTCGCTTTACTTATATCATTAAGTGAACAGTTCTTTTTTTCACATAATAATCTTAATATTGTCTTATCTTTTTCTTTTTTGTTAAAATAATCAAGCAACGAAGTAAAATCCATTTCATGAAAAACAAAATATATATTCATCATTTCCGTCAAAGGAAGCTTTAAAAATAAATATATAAACGATTTTTTTGTTCGTAAATATAAATCAAAATAGTTTTGTCCGCTCCAATAGGCATCATTATACACACCATAACTATTATCAACCTTCACTTCAAAACCTGTAATAGAAAACATTACTTTTTCTACTGGAATATTAATTATATCATCAATTTTATTTCTCTCAATTTTTGATATAAATTCGCTTTGATAAAGTAAATTAGTGAAAGCTGTGAAATTGATTTTATTTCTTATTGCAAGGACAAATAGCCTCGAAAATGTTTCCCTTAAATTATCCAATTCATAATTATTCATTATCCATCACCAGATCCCTAAGTCGAACTCCTTTTTTATATCTATCAGCTTCAAGTAAATCCGTAAAAATTTTATCAGCATCAAACTTCCTTTTATAATAATCTTCTTGACTTTTTTCAGTTACTTCTTGATAATCAATAAATTTTATTAATCTAAAAGCTCTCTCTGATATTAAAACATATTGTTTTCCTAAATCACCAGCTGTAAAAATAGAATTCAAAGATTCTAAAGTTATTTCGCTTCTAACGAAAGCTTCAGGAAAATGGAAATAGCTATCATCAGCTCTATATCCTATAACAATATCATAATCAAGAACATTTAATAAATATTTATCATCAAGATACTTCAATTCCCTTGGAAAATTATTTTTTAAACTACTAGATAATTCTCTATTATGCATAAGTAAACTGACCCAGTATAAAACATTGTTTAACGGTGGCTTAGTTAAATCAAGAATTCTAAGTCTATCATCTCTTAAAATATATTTATTTATATATCCTTTCCCACTTCTTTTGGCAGCCCACTCTTCAGCCAGATCTTTATTAGTCGTACAATAAAAGCCTATGCCATAATCATTATGAATGTTCCCTTTTAAAAATTCAGGTTTATTTATTATAAATTCACTACCATGATACAATTTTCTTTCCATAAGACTCATGTGTGTATGCATTTTCATTGTTTTAGTATACCACACTACACTAAAACATTGATTTTATATACACGCTCCTTCGATTTCATTATATCAACAACCATACAATAAAACAAGATAATTTAATAATATTTAAAAACCTTATCAATTCTATTTTTATTATATATAATTGTTTACTAGACCTATATTTAAATTATTCTCGTGAAAGTAAAGCAGGCATATTCAATTGTATAAGTACTCTCAACAAATATAAAAGGTGAGCTAGAGCTATTCTAGTTCACCTTTATTATATTACCTACTTAATAATTCTAATGATGCATCCGCATTTAATGTCATATCATCTAATGTCTTATCTACCATATATTGATAATAACCAGCTACTGCTATCATAGCTGCGTTATCTGTACAATATTTGATAGATGGAATGCATATTTCAAATTCATCTTTATTTTCGGACTGGAATCTTTCTTTAAGTCCCTTATTAGCTGATACTCCACCAGCTACTATTATTTGACTTACCTTATATTCTCTTGCTGCCTTTAGGGTTTTATTTACAAGAACCTCTGTAACACTATTTTGGAATGATGCGCATAGGTTTGCAATATTAATTTCCTCTCCTCTTTGAACACTGTTATGATGTAAATTAATTATATGACTCTTGAGCCCTGAGAAGCTGAAATTATAATTATCATTGCCTAGATATACTCTAGGTATTTTATATGTATCCTGTCCTTCGTGAGCTAATTTGTCTACCTTTGGTCCACCAGGATATTCAAGTCCCATGACTCTAGCTACCTTATCATATGATTCTCCAACCGCATCATCTAAAGTTTCACCTATAATTTCAAATTTAAAATGATCCTTCATATAAATAAGCTCTGTGTTACCACCACTTACAAGAAGTGCGATGCAAGGAAATTTCATTTCATGCTCAATTTGGTTAGCATATATATGACCTGCTAGGTGGTTAACACCTATAATAGGCTTATTGTATATAAGCGCAAATGTCTTTGCGGCATTAACTCCTACAAGTAATGATCCTATTAATCCTGGTCCATATGTAACTGCAACTAAATCTATATCATCGCCCTTAACTCCAGCCTTTTCTAAAGCTTCCTCAAATACCATACTGACGTTATAAACATGATGACGTGATGCAATTTCAGGAACAACACCACCAAATTCCTTATGTATATCTATTTGAGTTAATATAACATTTGATAGTACCTCTTTACCATCCTTAACAACAGCAACTGAAGTCTCATCACAGCTTGATTCAACACCAAGTACTAGCATATTATCAATCCTTTCTTCTAACGTAAACTAAAGCGTCCTCTCCATCACTATAATAATACTTTCTCTTGTATTCATAATTAAAATCATACTTCTCATATAAATCCTGAGCAGCATAATTAGAGTATCTAACCTCTAGTGTAATTACCTCTATATTTTTACTATCTAAATATTCTAAAGAATATTCAAGTAGCTTTTTTGCAATTCCCTTTCCTCTATATTCTTCTAATACATAGAAATTAAGAATTTGACCATTAGGCTGATCATGCCATAGTCCAATATAAGCTACAATCTTTCCATCTATTTCATAGCAAAAATAGCTCTCTAGCTCATTATCTAGACCTTCATTTAAATGTGTTTCACCTAAGGAATTACCAAAGATTCTAGTTTCATCTGATATTATTTGTTCAATATCAGCCTTTTTCATTCTTCTAATCATTCTTTTTATTCCTTTCAGCCTCAGTATCTCTTAAATAATTAGGCGCAAATCCATGAGGATTAGCCTCTAATTTCTTTTTATTTAAAACCTTTATAGGATTAACCTTAATATTATTTTCATTTACTACTGTATATCCAGGATATTTAGCTATAAACTCCTGTGTGTTTCTAAGAAGCTCCTCGTCTACTATTTCATCATTTGAAATAGCTACACAAAACGAATTACCTCTTCTTGCGTCTATCATGGATAATACATTATTATCATATCCAGATGACATTAAATATAAGCTAGATATACCATATAGCCTAACATTAGAGTTAGTAGCTACCATTTTAGCTACTGTTACTGCCATTCTTACACCAGTATATGATCCTGGTCCTACACCAGCAATGATATTATCTAGCTCTGTTATTTTAATATTTTCCTTATTTAAAATATCCTCTATATTACTTAATATATTTTTCGCATGATCATTTCTACCAGTAATATATCTTTCATCTACTATATTATTATCCTTTAATAAACAAATATATAGCACCTTTGTTGAGCTATCTACTATTAAGCTATACATTAAAGCTCACCTACAATTCTTTCATATTTATTATTACCTATTATAGTAATCTTTCTTTCATTATCTGAAATTCTATTAATATATATTTCTAAATATTCAACAGGAAGTAGCTCACTAGCCTGAGTTGGCCACTCAACTACGCATATACTATCCTCATTGAAATATTCTTCAATATCAAAGTCATTACCTACTCCATCTAAGCGATATAAATCTAAGTGATTTAAAACAACATCATTACCACGATATTGCTTAACAATGGTAAAGGTAGGCGAATTAATTACCCTAGTAATTCCAAGAGCCTTACCTATACCCTTTGTAAATGTAGTCTTTCCTGCTCCTAAATCACCATCTAGTAATATTACATCACCCTTATTTAATAATGATCCTATTTTATTTCCTAATTCTATTGTTTCATTATAGTCCTTTGTATATATAACCTTCTGCATAAAATCACCTAACTACTTAATTATACCACTTATAAAAAAATATGGCACCACTAATGTGGTACCATACCTATTACTTATTCAAATTTCTTATAGTATCAAATCTATCCTTAGCCTCAGTAATCTTATTTTCATTACCAATTGTACAAATATAAGTATTCTTTAAAGCTTCCTTAATATCCTTACCAAAGGCCTTAATATCATCTAGGGTAGCATTAATTATTTGACTACGTCTAAGCTTTCTTGATTCATAGGTTATACCCTCCATCATTTTTAAAAACGCAACCTCACCCAATGTTGAATTATGGTATGAATCATCCTTAATAGAACCAATTTTATACTTTAAAAGCTCCTCATTAGTAATATCTATGTTAGAAATATATTCACCTAGCTCACTATATGTATCTAGAGTCTTTTCTATATTAGGATCTCTATAGCTCATTAGTATTATTTCTCCATAATCATTAACCTTTATCATACCACCATAGGCTCCATTAAGAACTCTAACCCTTTGCCACAGATAATCTGAATATACTATATTCTTAAGTACATCTATAGCTCCAGAGAATTTACGATTTATGAAAAGATATTGACCTACATAATTAACCTTTGAAGGAACTATTATTCCTTCATTTTTAACCTCTAGGCTAATATTATTTTCATATCTAGCATTATCATCTGATAGGGTATTATATAGCTTAATTGAATTCTCTTGAGCTATATCCTTTAAATTACTATCAACTGTAAAATGATAGATATATCTACTCTTAGTTAAAATTATAGATAATACTCTAGTAAGGTTTGATACTAAATCATCCTTTCTATTATCCCAATTGCTAAGTAGATCAGATAAGAAATCATAATATCCTATACCTTGAATTTCATCTCTATATTTATGATATTTATTTATATATGATGCACATCTCATAGCTGTTGCGACATGACCTGAATTCATAAGGGCAGCCTCTAAGCCATTTTTAATATTACATAATATGTCATATATTCTCTTAGTATCAAATATAGAATTATTTAATATATCCATCATAAAATCATAGGCTTTATTTAAATTACCTGGAAGTGTTGAATATTCAATAGAAAATAGCACCTTAAATTCATCAAGAGCTATCGTGATATTATCGTTTGTAAACGCAAATTGTCCAAAATTAGACATAATATATTTAGGCATATCGCTGTAATTGATGTTTTTGGTTGATATCTTCTTAAGAACTTTTGCAAGAATTCTTGCATATCTTAAATCCTCAAGCGATAAATCAGATATATCAAACCTATGATATGCATATATTATTTCATTAGTGAAATATTCTGAATAATATGTATTATCATTTAGCTTTTCTATCTTTAGCTCCATTGGATTTGGATCTAAATCCTCTAATGCAAGCTTAGGTAACGTATCAATTTCATCTTTTGTTGATGGAGCTTCCTGATATTCCTTTAAGGCCTTTGTAGTTTCAACTAGCTCTAAAAGCTCCTTTTCTGATAATGATTCCTTATAAGCCTTTAGCTTATTTGAAAGCTCAAGAGCTTCTCTTTGAGCAATATCAAGAGAAGGATTTAATACTACTATTGATTTATGAGTAGCTGTAATTATTTCCTTTACTAGATTTTCAAAATAATCTGTATTAACAAGCTCCTTTAGCTCCTTAAATGAATCTAGCATTTGAAGTGCATCAAATGGTCTATTTTCATCATATAGCCAGCTAGCAAAAGCCGAAATACAATATGATAATCCCTTTGGTCCGTCAGCCTTAGCCTCTCTTATCTTAAACTCTCTAAAGTTAATTTCAGCCATAATAGCTTCCTTATCAATCTTAACATTAGCAAGCTCCTTTTCTATAAGTTCCTTTAGCTTTTCTGCGTTAGCTTTATCTACCTTTTTGGCACTAATAGTTAAGACTGGCTGTGCAACCTCAAAATCACAAAATGCTGTAATTTCATTAGTAATTCCTGATTTAATTACAGCCTCCTTTATAGGAGCGCCTTGGTCACATACTAATATATTAGTGAGAATATCTAGAGCTATATTTCTTTTGCTATCAAATCCGTTAGGATAAGCTATATTATATGTAAAATAGCTATTATTATTTAACTCCTTAGCCTCATTTACAGGATATTCATATTCCTTATATATAGCCTCTTTAAAGGGCTTTTGATAGGTAACCTTTGTGTTAACCTCTTTATAATTAAAGCTACTTAAATAATTATCCTCTATATATTTCATCTTCTCTTCAAAATTCATTTTTCCATATAGCATAATATATGAATTAGATGGATGATAATATGTAGAGTGGAAATTTAAAAATTCTTCATATGATAAATCAGGAATATTTTTTGGATCTCCACCAGATTCATAATTATATGTTGTATCTGGGAATAATGAATGGAATACATTTCTATATAGCATTCCATCAGGGCTAGAAAGAGCACCCTTCATTTCATTATATACAACTCCATTATAGGTAATATCATCATTAATATTCTCTAAATGATAATGCCATCCCTCTTGCATGAAGATTTCCTTATGCTGATAAATATTAGGATTAAATACTGCATCTAGATATATATCCATTAGATTTTGGAAATCCTTATCATTAATAGATGCGACTGGATATACAGTCTTATCTGGGAATGTCATAGCATTTAAAAAGGTATTTAATGAACCCTTAATTAGCTCAACAAATGGATCCTTTACAGGATACTTCTTACTTCCACAAAGTACTGAATGCTCAAGGATATGAGTTAATCCAGTATCATTTATAGCTGGTGTTCTAAATCCAATAGAAAATACCTTATTAGTATCATCATTATCAAATGTCATCACACGAGCCTTAGTTTTGTCATGCTCATAAACAGTAACTAGGCTGTTTATTTCTTTAATAAATTTTTCATCAATTTTCTTGTACATATTAGTACCTCCATAGGTTTAATATAGAATACTTAGATTACTATATGTCACTTAAATTAAATAAAAGCCTTTAAAAAGGCTAATATTTTTTATATTACAGTTTTAAATAATATGAATGCCATACCATAATATATAGCTATTGCTAGTATATCATTCAATGTTGTGATAAACGGTCCTGACGCAACTGCAGGGTCAACCTTAGTTTTAGTTAGCATAATTGGAATTGCAGTTCCAGTTAGGGATGAGGCTGTCATAGCCACTAGCAATGATAAGCCTACAATACCTGCACTCTTTAACGCATCCTTAATGTCATATCCTGCACCTTGTATTATTTCTTGCTTACGAAGGAATAAAAATAGCATTACTACACCAAAAGCCAATGAACCAAGTAAAACTCCATTCATGAATCCTATTCTAATTTCCTTCCAAATAGTCTTTAAAAACAATCTTCCAGATTTTTCACTACTGCTTATAGCTCTGATAGTTACTGCAAGCGACTGTGTACCTACATTACCTGACATACCAAGAACTAATGTTTGGAAAAATACAATAGCTGGTAGGACTGCTATTACCGCATCAAATGATGAGGTTACTACAGCTACTACAAGTCCAAGGAATAATAATACTATTAGCCAAGGTATTCTCTTTTTTACAGATACAAAGGTAACCTCATTAAGATCCTCTTCCTCTGTTAATCCTCCTAGCTTTGCATAGTCATCTGATAATTCCTCATCAACTGTTTCAATGATATCATCAGATGTGATTACTCCAACTAGCTGATTGTTATTATTAAGTACTGGTATAGAGTCTAATGAATACTCT
>JAZRVY010000017.1:0-5045 GCA_045599405.1 Anaeroplasmataceae bacterium | reverse complement strand
ATTTTTAATATTGTTCTTATTACCAATAACACCCTCAATAATAAAGGAAATAATTCCTGTACATAAAAAGGCAGTAGTTTGATTAATAGAATATTTTAAATTCTTTTCTTGTTGATGAACAATTATAAGTTCTTTAATCTTAGAGCGGATAAATGTATTAAATGCAAAATAAATATATCCTGATACTTGCTTGGACATGCTTATAATAAGCGACTCTCTTTCAGCAAGACCAGCTACAAATGACATTAAATAATTCAATAAAGAATCATGCTGATTCTTTGTAGGATTATTTTCTTTATCTAATTTTAAAGCTTCCTTTTGAGCGGCTCTATCTATTTCTAGGAATATTTCATTTAATAAATCATATTTATCCTTATAGTGATCATAAAAGGTGATTCTGTTGATATCTGCAACCTGGCATATATCCTTTACAGAAATCTTTTCAAAATCTTTTTCTAATACTAAAGTTAGGATGGCCTGCTTCAAGGCAGCTTGAGTTTTTTGAATTCTTAAGTCCATAGTCTTAATTCCTTTTCTTTGAATGTTATAGCAACTTTACATTTTTATAGACAATAATTATTAATCTATGTTATAATTATATAGTAAGTTTATAATAATTTCAAACATTAAAAGGAGTTCTTATTATGAAAATCGCAATTGTAACTGATAGTAGTTCTGGAATGACAAAGGAAATGTGCCCTAGAGAGGATTTATTTATAGTTCCAATGCCATTTATTGTAAATGGAGAGGGATATTTTGAGGATATAAATATGACTCAACCAGAATTTTATAAATTATTAGAGGATAAGAATACAGTAGTATCTACATCTCAACCATCAATTTACGCTATTGAGGAACTATGGGATGAGGTACTTGAAAACTATGATTTTGTTATTCATATGCCACTTTCTAGTGGATTAACAAAGGCTGTTGAGGCTGCACAGGCCTTAGCTAATGAGGAAAGATTTGCAGGTAAGGTTTTTGTTGTAGATAATAAGAGAGTATCTATTACTCTAAGAGAGGCTGTAGAATCAGCATTTAGAATGATTGATGAGGGAATGGATGTTAATGACATTGTAAAATGGCTAATGGATACATCTATGGACAGCTCTATTTATATCATGGTTCCAACTTTAAAGTATTTAAAGCGTGGTGGAAGAGTAACAGCTGCAGGAGCTGCGCTAGG
The DNA here is from genome assembly GCA_045599405.1 of Anaeroplasmataceae bacterium. Lineage (GTDB taxonomy): Bacteria > Bacillota_I > Bacilli_A > Acholeplasmatales > Anaeroplasmataceae > UBA3206. The sequence continues at coordinate 3,859 of JAZRVY010000017.1, read as the reverse complement.
AACTTTATTAAATATTAAGCCAGTTTTACAAATCCAAGGTGGAAAGCTAGATGCTTATAAGAAGGTAGCTTCAATTGATAAGGCTAAGAATGTAATGATTAAGGCTATTATTGATGATGTTGAAAATAGATTTAAGGACATTTATGATGCTGGTGAATTAATTATTGATATGGCACATACTCAAAATGTTGAGGAAGCAGAGGAATTTAAGGCTCAATTATTAGAAAAGCTTCCTGGTGCAAAGTTCAATTATATCAATCCATTGTCATTAATTATTTCATGTCATATAGGACCTGGAAGCCTAGCTATTGGATGTAGTAGAGTTTACCAAGGAAAAAAGTAAAAAATTATTTACATTTAATGAAATTGTGGTTATAAACATTGATTTATAACCCTTTTTTTTATACAATATAATTAGAGATAAATAAGTTGAGAAAGAGGGGGCAATTTTATGAATTTTACAATAACAATTGCAAGAGAATATGGTAGTGGGGGACATATCATAGCTGAAAAGATTTCAGAACAATTAAATATCCCTTTATTTGATAAGGATTCATTAATAGAGGAGGCTAAGAAGCAAGGTATTGATACAAAGCTTATTAGCAACTTTGGAGGAGAAACAAGTGGATTTTATTTTCCATCAATGAATAATACTCCAAGCTTAGATTTAGAGCTTAGCCAACAATCATATATGGCTACATTAAAGATGATTCAAATCATCGCATCTGAAATGAGCTCAGTTATTGTTGGTCGTTGCGCTGACTATATCCTTTCTGATGATCCAAAATCAGTTTTAAAGGTGTTTGTATACGCTCCACTTGAGGATAAGGTAAAGAGAGCTATTAAGGCTTATGGATTACCTAATTCAAAGGCTATCGCTAGAGATATAGTATTAAAGAATGATAAGAAGCGTAAGAAATATTATGAATTCATTACAGAAAAGGATTGGAAGGATCCTCTTGAGTATGATGTGATGATTAATTCTAATATTGGTCTTGATGCAGCTGCTGATATGATAGTTGAGGCTGCTAAGAGAAAGTTTAATTTAAAGTAATATAAATAACCTTAGGTTTTCCTAAGGTTTTTATTTACTATATTTATATTTTTTGATATAATTACATTGTTATATTTTAGATAGAAAAGGTGTTATTTATATGTTAAAGATTGTTAAAGACAATATTACAGTTAGAGAGTTTACTCAAGATGATTATTCACAGTTCTTAAAGCAATTAATTCAAAATGAAGGATGGAATAAATATTTCCAATTATGGAATCAAAATAATCAAGGAGCTTTAGTGCTATTTGCAAAGCATTTAGAAGGATATAAGGAATATGATATTGTAAATAATCCAGTAATGTTAGGAATATTTACTAAGAGCGGATTACTTGTTGGTGAATGTGGATTTGAATTTAATCCTGAAACAAAGCAAACAGAGATTTTCTTTGGACTTGCAGATCAAGCTCAAGGAAAGGGATTTGCAAAGGAAGTATTAGCTGCAATTATTGAAGCTTCTAAGGAGATTGGAATTAATATTATTCATGCTGTTGTTCCTGATCAACATACTATTTGTAATAAGGTTCTTGAAAATGCAGGATTTAAGAGAATTGGAACTTACGAATTAGAGGTTAGTGATGATATGACAGTTGATATGCGTCACTACTCATATAAGAACTAATAATAAGAAAGAAAAAGCTAAGAATTCAAATCTTAGCTTTTTTTGTTTGTTATTACTCTTTTTTTATGATGGATTTGGCTCCATAGAATAACTGCAATTTGAGCAGGTATTCCTAGTATGTATATTAGCCATATATTTCTATCTAAATACACCAAGAATGTAAAGTAGAAGCATGCTAGTACAGACCATACTAATAAGGATAATAGAATATACTTATATATTTTTTTACCCCATATAGAATTAAATATCAGCATTATTATTGCAGAAGCTGGAATAGCATAAATAAATGTTACCCAGAATACATCATGATTATAATAATTAGCATAGAAGAATAGTACACAAGCTACAAACCAAGGCATTAGCGCTGATAAAAGCGTAATAGCTAGCTTAGATGCTGTGATAGTTTCCTCATCCTTGCTGAATAATTCTTGTTTTTCCTCTAAAGTTTTTTCACTTACTAAATAATCTAAGGTTACGTTATAAAGCTTTGCGATTTCAACTAGTGTTGTGATGTCTGGAATTGCTTCGCCTCTTTCCCATTTGCTAATAGCTTTATCGGAGTAATTTAGCTTCATTGCTAGCTCAGCTTGAGTCCATTTATGAAGCTTTCTTAGCTCAGTAAGATTGTTTGCAATTATCTTTTTAAGCTCGAAAGAGCTCTCTACTGTTAAGTTATTTGTTTCCATATAAATATTATATCATAATAAGAAATATATGCAAATATGACTATTTTATTTGATTACTATGCCAATTCTACTTTGAGGAGAATTGTGAAAATATGGTAAACTAGAAGTAGAATTGATGTAGAATTATAATTCCTATATGAGTAGGGTGCATATTTAAAAATATAAGTTATAATGGTATTGTAAGGGAAGCTGCTGCTTTCTTAATAACTTATTAATGTATGAGGTCATATATCATTATTTACCGCACATTTATAATGACTCCTAATATCTAGACCTCATACATATAATGTTATAACACAATGGAGTGATACTTATGTTAACAAGACAAGAAATAGAAGATAGAATTAAGGAATGTGAGCTAAAGGGTGAATTTGATAAGCACGTTGATGAACCAGATTATAACTTCATCAAGGTAGATGAGAATTTCCCATATATTCATAAAGGATTTTTTAGAACTATTGGAGATAAATTATTAAAGCTATTTGTAATTAATCCATTTAGAGTTCTGTGTAATAAAAAGATTATTAAATCAAAAATTATTGGAAAAGAAAAATTAAAGAAGCTTAAGCGTGGTATTGTTACATGCAATCATGTTAATATTTGGGATTGCGTTTTATTACTTGAATGCTTTAAGCATAGAAAGATCCATTTTACAGCTGCAAGCTTTAATAATCGTGCAGATTTCTTAGGAAAGTGTATGAGAGCTGCTGGAATGCTACCACTTGCTGAAAGCCATTCTGGGATGAGAAAATTTGGAGAAGCAATTGAATACTACGTATCAAGAAAGAAAGGATTTGTTTCTTTCTATCCTGAGCAAGCTATGTGGCACAATTATGAGAAGCCAAGACCATTTAAGAATGGTGCCTTCCACTATGCTGCAAAGTATAATGTTCCAATTATTCCAACGTTTATTACATTTGTAAATACAGGTGAATTAGACAAGGATGGATTTGAAAAGAAGAGATTTATACTTAATGTACTAGATCCTATATATCCTAATCCAAAGCTATCAAATAAGGATAATGTGGATTATCTAAGAGAGAAAAATTTTGAGGCAGTAAAGGCAAAATATGAAGCCTTTTATGATACAAAATTAGAATATACAACTATCACTGAGGATAAATTACAATAAATTTCAATTTAGACAAATATAATTTTATGTGCTATAATTGAATTACGGAGGTGATGGTAATGTCAAAGCAAAGCGTTGTAACATTGGATTGTGAAAAGATTAAAGATGGCCTAAGACAGTATGTCGATAAGACTATTACCGTCATAATTCAAGAGCGTACAAAGCGCATTATCAAGAAGGGAATATTAGTATCTATATCAGATAAGGTATTCTGTATTGAGGCTAAGCTTGGTAAGTATAATACTTGTAAGATTTCATATCCTTTTTTAGATATAAAAACTAACAAGATTACTATCAAGGAAATTCCAAACCTAAATGATGAAGTAGCTCAAGTTTTATAGAGCTACTTTTTCTTTTATATATAA
>JAZRVY010000016.1:0-3782 GCA_045599405.1 Anaeroplasmataceae bacterium | reverse complement strand
AAGCTTCTTGAAAATCTATTAATTTCTTCAAAGATATCATCTAAATTTAAATCCTTAAAGATAATAGAATTTTCATCATATTTATTAAATTGTCTTTCATTTTTATAAAGTAAACTTGCCAATTTAATCACCTTTTTAATTATAACATAAAATGTTATATTTTAATAATTATGTTAAATTATGAAAAAATGAGTTCATTACAAACTCATTTTATATAACTTAATATATCCTCAATTGTAGGGTTATCTGTCATACCATTATAGTGTATTATATATCTTTCGTCCACAGTAAACACTGCAAGCTCTTGATCTACATCTAAAGGTAAATATTTAGATATTACCTCTCTAATTTCATCCTTAGTTTCTAGCACATCCTTAGCTAGCAGCAGCACTTCAAGTGTACCATCAAGCTTAGAAACCACCTTATTTTTTAAAAAATAATAAGCCTTTGATGGGATTTCTATTTCTTTATTAGTAAATGTATTTTTCATATTATCATCCTTCTTTTAAAAAAATTTTATCATACATAAGTGTAATTAAAAAGGGATTTGATAAAATCCCTTTAATAATCTTATTCTTTTCCGTCCCAGCAGTATGTACAAAGCTTATTTTCATCGATTTCGCAAGCCTTCTTTAAGTCATCTAATCTATTAAATGATAGAGTTGTGAAGTTTAGCTGCTTACAAATTTCAGCAATCATCTTTTTGTACTTATCGCTATCTGGATCTAGGTAATCCTTAATGATTTCATCATTAACCTCACCCTCAAGCTTCGCAATTACTCTTCTTGTAATTAAATCCATTTCTGAAGTACTTCTCGAGAAGTTTAGATACTTACATCCATAGAATAATGGTGGACATGCAGATCTAATGTGAACCTCTTTAGCTCCACTTTGATATAAGAACTCCGTTGTTTCACGAAGCTGTGTTCCACGAACAATTGAATCATCAATTAAAAGTAGCTTCTTTCCATCAATTAAATCATGAACTGGAATAAGCTTCATCTTTGCGATTAAATTACGCTTTGATTGCATTGTTGGCATAAAGCTTCTTGGCCAAGTTGGTGTATATTTAATAAATGGTCTTTCAAATGGAATCTTGCTTTCATTTGCATATCCAACAGCATGAGCCACTCCTGAGTCTGGTACTCCAGCTACGCTGTCAGGAAGAGGTAAATTAGCTTCCTTATCCCTTTGAGCCATATACTTACCACAATTATATCTCATTCTTTCTACTGATAGTCCTTCATATGAAGATGATGGATATCCATAATATACCCATAGGAATGTACAAATTTTCATCTTATTTCCAGGCTTAACAATAGTCTTTACTGAATCTGGAGTTACAATACAAATCTCTCCAGGTCCTAGCTCCTTATAATCGCTATATCCTAAATTTAGATATGCGAATGACTCAAATGTTACACAATAACCGTCATCCTTATGACCAATAACTGCAGGTGTTCTACCATACTTATCTCTAGCTACATAAATACCCTTGTCATTTAAAATCATTAATGTTAATGATCCATCAATTAAATCAAGCGCATATTGGATACCATCAATTAAATTATCCTTAGAGTTGATAATTGCAGCTACTAATTCAGTAGCGTTAATCTCTCCACTGCTCATTTCCATGAAATGGCTAGTTCCCTTCTCTAATAAGATTTTTTCAATTTCATCCATGTTGTTAATCTTACTTACTGTTGTAATTGCGTAAGTTCCATGGTGGCTTCTTATGATTAGTGGTTGTGGCTCATAATCTGAGATACATCCAATACCCATATTCCCCTTCATATTATTAACATCGCTATCGAACTTTGTTCTAAATGGCGCATTTTCAATGTTGTGGATAGCTCTCGCAATTCCCTTATCTGTAAGTACTGCCATACCTCCACGTCTTGTTCCTAAATGTGAATGATAATCTGTTCCGAAAAATAAATCAAACACACAATCGTTTTTAGATGCTACTCCGAAAAATCCGCTCATAATAAATCTCCTTTGATTTCTTAAAAGATAAATTAATTATATCACAATTTTATAATTGTAAACAAGAATTCTTATGAATAACGCTTTCTTTAATGAATATTCAAAAAAAGTGTAGATTATTCTTCTACACTTCTATCATTATTCTTTTTTATATCCTTTACTATCATAATAATTACACTAACAATTACTGATGTAGTTAAAATAGCCTGTCTTAAGGCAGATACTGGTAATCTAAAGATTGCATAGTAAACTAGAAATCCACCCTCTTGTATAAAGGCTCCTAGCTTGCATAGATAATAATTCTTATTATTAATAAGAATAGAAAATATTGAAACTAGCACAAGTGGTAAATAATTAGTCCAATCTGCAAATTCATTTTTATTAGTCGCTAACGTCATTATTCCCATGGCTGCGAAAACAGCTACCCACATAATTCCAACTAGGCACCATAGCTGCCTCTGTGGTACAGTCTTTTCATTTTTCCTTTTAATATAAAGAGCTATTAATAAATTTCTTAAAAGACCTGCGATAGTAACAATTACATTTACTACTAGTACAGCACAAACCTGCTCAATTACAAAAAATGAAAAGGCAATTACTGATATAGCTAAATACTTCTTTTTATCAAATTGGTAGGATATACACACTAATATTAATCCTATTAAGCCCGCAATTTGGCTTACCCATAATATTGGAGTTAAATCTCTAAAAGAATCTAAAATCTTTTCTAACATAAAAAAACACCCTATGATATTATATCACAGAGTGTCTTAAATTATCCTATAATCTAAATGTTTTATTAAATAGCTTAATAGCCTCGCATAGGCTATTGAATGCTTCCTGTTCTCTAGCAGGATCTCTAAATGCCATTTCAATATAAATTGCAAGTGGAGCTGCATATAATGCTGCAAGAGCTACAGGATTTTCATCCTTTAGTATCTTTCCATCAATTAATACCTTAATGATTTGAGAATAGCTAGCTATATGACTATCTATATATCTTTTATTATATTCCTTAGCTAGCTCAGGGTGATTATATCCCTCTATAGTCATAAGCTTTCTAAATAATATAGTCTCTTCTCTATGTAAAGTAACATCAAATAGCTTTCTAACCTGCTTAATTTGATCCTCTAAAGTAATACTCAATATTCTTTCCTTAGTAAGCGCAGCAGCTCTATTTTTAACCTCCATCATATGCTTATTAAATCCAATTCTACTATATTCAATAATAGTATCAAATATCTCTTGCTTGCTTTTGAAATGATTATAAAGTGATGGAGCCTTAATACCTACTGCATCTGCAATATCTCCTACACTTGTAGCCTCATATCCGTTATTTGCGAATAAGACAAGAGCGTTATATACAATTTTATCTCTAGTAGTTTTAAGTTCCATAAAATCACCTCATTTAAATTATAAACTAATAGTCATTAGTAAGTCAATTAATAAAAAATAGTCTAAAGACTATTTCTTAATAATATTTTTCAATTTCTTATCAATAGTAAATAAGCTTTTATACATTATATCAAGATCCTCTTGAGATAATGATCCAGAGGCCTCATTTAATAATGTATTTATCTCCTTATCAATAATAAGAGCCATCTCATTACCCTTATCTGTAAGAGAATATTGCTTCTTATATTTACCCTCTCCACTTTCTAGTACATAACCATTTTCTACTAAGTATGATAATGTTCTAGATATAGCGGCTTTATTTTCCTTACATATATTTATTAATTGAACCTGTGTTAATGAATTATAGTTATATATATTATATATACAAGATACATAATTAC
>JAZRVY010000015.1:0-11841 GCA_045599405.1 Anaeroplasmataceae bacterium | reverse complement strand
CAATTAGTAATAATTATAATAGGAGAGAATATTGATACTAAAATAATAGATAATGATATATCTAGATATTTAAAGGAGACATAAATATGAAAAATATAAAATATAATAAATTAATATTACCAATAGTATTTATAATAACTGGTATATTATTCATGATTTTTAAGGGTGAGGTTGTAAAGTGGATTGCAATGGCAATTGGTGTATTCTTTGCGATTGATGGTGTCATCACTCTTACAAAAACCAAGCATAATGAAATAAGAAGTGTAGCTATAATAGAAATAGTACTTGGTATAGTATTATTTATATTCGCTTGGGTATTTGTAAAATTCATAGAAATAATATTAGGACTTGTAATAATTTTATATGGTACATTTAGAATTATACAGGCTGTATGCTCTAACCATAGCAAGAATGTTATTGTTGATGTGGCAATAGGTATCATACAAATTCTTGCAGGTATATTTATCATATTTGACGCAAGTATACTTTATATTATTCTTGGAGCCTTACTTTTAGTAGATGGTATAATTGAATTAGTATCTATCTATAATAAAAATGATAAAAATAAAAAGAATAAGGTAATAGAAGCTGAGATTAAGGAATTATAAGAGATGTTATCATCTCTTTTTTTTTATACTAAAAATGATATAATTAAAGAAAAGAGGCGATATTATGAAAAAAATTTTAACTTTACCGTTAGTAGCATTAGCTGCTATGTCCTTAGTGGCTTGTGGCTCTAAATCAGAAAAGAAGAAAACAGAGGCCATTATTCAAGCTGGAGAAATAGCTCAAAAAATTGATGAGATGCCAACTGCAGAGCAGCTTATTTATAAAGAGGTTAATAATATAAAATCATCTAAGCTTTCATTAAATGCTGGAACTCCTAATTATGAAAGCCAATATAGAGATTCCTTTGATTTAATGGAATATGAAAGTGAACCACGATATAGTAACTCATGGGGTAATATATTTGGATTTAATGAGGTATTTAATCAAAATGTAGAGGCTATGAAAACAAAAAAGGATGGAGTACTTGAATATGTATACGATGTTGATACATGGACTAAATGCTTAGCTGGAAATGGAAGTAAGAATAGAGCTAAGGTTCATATGGATTCTAATAATGATTTAGTTACAATGTATTATTTAACTGATGATGGAGATAATTTTCTTGAAAAAATAGAAACATATACAAATGAAAATTCAAATACTGTAATTGAATGGGCAATGCTAGATTATAATAATGAAAGCTATAAGAAGTATATAAAATATGTAGAAAATGAATCAGCAGTATTCTATGAGATTGGTATGCTAGCTATGTTTGATTTAAGTACTGATAAACTTGACTATACATATATTTATGATATGTCTGCAGATAAAAAGTCAGGACAAGAAGGATATAAGCTAGATATAGTAAAGGAAGATGATAATGGATACTATAATGTATATCATGCAAATTATGTATCTGCTCAGGTAGATACTTATAGCTATTCTAAATTTGATTCTAATCGTATGCTAGTTTTAAAATCAGATAGATGGACAGCAAGAGATATACTTGATGTATCAATAAAGCTATCATATTTTAATGGTATAGATGCAGCAAAATTCTATTACAATGATATACCATTTACAACTGACTCTATCATGCAAATTCTATATGGTGATAATAGAAAGACTATTACAATAAATTCAGAAACAACAGACACAAGCTCTATTGAAACTGAATTTTATATAAAGAAAGAAAAAGAGCTTACTAATCCTATGACTAAGGATATAATTGGTATATATGGTCTTTTACATATCACAACAACATCACAGCTAGAAGAATCCCTACCAGAAGGTATATCTCTAAAGGATAATTATAAAAATATGGTACTAGATTCAATTGCCAGTGTTGATACTAACTTTGAGGCTACAGGTTATACTACCTTATCAAAGGATAAATATAATAATATATTTACTACATATGTTTTAAATAACTATAATCTATCAGCTTCATTATATGATAGCTTAAGAGCTGAGAAGTATTAATAACAATAATGAAAAGAGTGAATTATAAATTTTTAAATAATTCCTCTTTTTTTATTGCGGTAATTTTAGTCATTACAAATCTTTTCTTACCAACATCCTTAATAGAAGAACCAATAGAATAGATATCATCATCGATAATAATGAATCTATCATGAATTATATTGGTTCTAATAATAGTTAAATTATGACCAATACTAAATTTTTCTAAGTCTTGATTTGTTATATGAGCACTATCACCTGTATAGATAGTAATAGGTAATGATATGTCATTTAACATATCTAATACAGTAATATCAATATAACCATCTATTATAGTAATTGAAGTAGAAGCTGATAAAAACAGCTTCCTGATATAACTATAAGCATCAAATATATTCCCTTCATAAAATAATTTATCAGATAATATTTCTTCAGTAGATTCTAAAGATAATAATCTATTATTCATTGAAGAAGCATTATCTAATAAATAATTTACTTTATTATTTAATGAAATTATATTTTCTTGGCAATCTAGGCATCTTTTGTTATTAATAGAATAACCGTTTAATAGGTATTGTTTTAATATGTTATTTGCCCATTTTCTAAATTGTATACCTCTGTGTGATTTGACTCTATAACCAACAGATATTATCACATCAAGATTATAATGCTCTATACTATATGTTTTACCGTCTGCAGCAGTTGTTGCAAAAAATGCAATAACTGAATTTCTAGTCAATTCATTTACTTTAAATATATTTTTTATATGTCTTGAAATTACTGATTTATCTCTTTCGAAAAGCATTGCTAATTTATCTAATGATAACCATACTGTGTCTTCACTAGGACTTACATTAACATCCAAGCTAAACTCACCATCTTCAAATTTTATTAATTCATAATTTTTATTCATATTTCCTCCTAGAGATTTATATTCTTCATTTTGTTATTTAATGAAATTAAATTTTCTTGGCAATCTAGGCATCTTTTGTTATTAATAGAATAACCGTTTAATAGGTATTGTTTTAATATTTGTGTTGCCCAACGTCTAAATATAGTGCCACGTTTAGAATTCACTCTATAACCTACTGCAATAATCATATCTAAATTATAATAATTCGTAATATATTTTTTACCATCAGACACAGTAGTTGCGTTTTCCGCAACAACTGAAAAATCTAATTCTCCTTGTTCAAATATATAGACCATCCATTCTTATGAGTTTCATTAATATACCATAACATTTCTTCATGAGATGAAGATTTTGACATAATTATATCTATAGTTCCCCAAGGTATTCCCGCCACAACCTGTGGCGTAATTTCATCTAGCGAGAACTTAGATGCGAATTCCATCATTCTTTGCAAATTTCTGACAGAATATCCTTTCCCATATTCTTTTAAATCATTGGCAAGGTTTTGTATATATTTACTTCCCCATGTTTTTCTTTCATTAATAATAGAACCCATCTCATAATAGGTCATAATCATAGCACTATTAACAACAACCATAGCTTTAGCTTGGTTTTGTTTAATAGTCTCCTTAATTTTGTTAAGATCATTAAAATAATCTTTATCAATAATTGTGTTTTCCTTTTGTTTATTCATATGCATTCCTCCAAATTTTTTCAAAAAGAAAAGCCTTACTGCATTTTAGCAATAAGGCTTAAATTCTTTATTATTAAGTTGTAGTAATTTTATAAGTTTCTTATGCATAATTATCTCCAACTTTCTATGTCATTATTATAGCATATATTTTAATATAGACAAAATAAAAACCCAACATTGTTGGGCTTTTTTGTATATTACTTTCTTATAAATCCAGATTTGATAGCTTCCTCAGCAACAGCCTTACTAACAGCTGGAACAACTCTTTCATCAAAAGCAGTTGGAAGAATATAGTCAGCTGATAATTCATCATCCTTGATTAGGTAAGCAAGTGCATTTGCAGCAGCCATCTTCATACCCTCTGTAATCTTAGTAGCCTTAGCATCTAAAGCTCCTCTAAAGATTCCTGGGAATGCAAGTAGGTTGTTTACTTGATTTGGATAATCGCTACGTCCTGTACCGATAATTACAGCTCCACCCTTCTTAGCATCATCATAAGTGATTTCTGGATTTGGGTTAGCCATTGCAAATACGAATGGATCCTTCATAGTTTTTACCATTTCAGGAGTAACTAGGTTAGGAGCAGATACTCCTACAAATACGTTAGCTCCTTCAAGTAATGAAGCTAATGTATTATTATGATTTGGCTTAGTATCAATGATACCATCATCAATAAGCTCTTTGATTAAGAAATCATATGAATCATAATTTTTCTTATCAACTACTCCATCCTTGTTAGAAGCATAAATTGCCTTTACTCCAAGCTTCTTTAGCATTCTAGCAATGTTAGAACCAGCAGCTCCAGTTCCTGACATAACGACAGTTAAATCACTCATTTTCTTTCCTGTAAATCTACAGCAGTTTAAAACAGCAGCTCCAACTACAATAGAAGTACCATGTTGATCATCATGCATTACAGGAATGTTTAATTCTTTGATTAATCTTCTTTCAATTTCAACGCATCTTGGAGCTGAAATATCCTCAAGATTGATTCCTCCAATAGAAGGAGCAATCCACTTACAGAAATTAACAATATCATCAACATTCTTAGTATCAATACATAGAGGAATTGAATCAATATTAGCAAATCTCTTAAATAATGCAGCCTTTCCCTCCATAACTGGCATACCAGCAAGAGGTCCAATATCTCCAAGTCCTAGTACAGCAGTACCATCAGAGATTACGGCAACTGTATTAGCCTTAGAAGTATAAGTATATGCTAATTCAGGATTATCATGAATCTCCTTACAAGGCTCTGCAACTCCAGGAGTATAAGCTAAGCTTAAATCCTCCTTAGTTTCTAATTGACATTTGTTGGCAACTGAAAATTTTCCACCAACATGTAACTTTAATGCATCTTCTTTTAAACTCATAATTATTTATCCTTTCTTTCAAATACGCTATTTCCAAATGTATCGTAAGCCACAATAAGAGGGAAGTCCTTAACCTCAAGTCTCTTAATTGACTCACATCCTAAATCCTTAAACGCAATTTCATTTGCGCTAACTACTCTTTTTGATAGTAAAGCTCCAGCTCCACCAGTGGCTATAAGATATACTAAACCATATTTCTTACAAGCCTCTTGAACTGATTTATCTCTAGGGCCCTTACCAATCATACCCTTAATTTTTAGAGTTGGCATGTAATCAATAAATTTATCCATTCTACAAGAAGTAGTAGGTCCTATAGATCCTACAGCCATACCTGGCTTAGTAGGAGTAGGTCCAGCATAATAAATTAATGAATCAGTAAAATCTACTGGTAGCTCTTCATTATTATCTATCATACCCTTCATTCTTAAATGAGCTGCATCTCTTGCAGTATATATAACTCCAGAGAATTTAATAACATCTCCAGCGTGAAGTGTCTTAAAATCTATCATAGTATCACCTCAACATGTCTATTAGCGTGGCATTGAATATTTAAAGCTACAGGTAAGCTAGCGATATGGCAAGGTACTGTATTGATGAATACATCAAGAGCAGTAGTATCTCCTCCAAGTCCCATAGGACCAACATATAGCTTATTAACCTCAGCCTTAATTTCCTCTTCAAGCTTAGCAATCACAGGGTCATTGCTTCTAGATTCGCGAAGTAGTGCTTCCTTGGCCATAAGGCATGATGTTTCAAAATTTCCACCAATACCAATTCCAAGGAATAATGGTGGACAAGGTCTACCATCAGCATCCTTTACAGCATTTACAACAAATTTTTTAATTCCTTCAATACCATCAGTAGGATTTAACATAGCCATACGGCTCATGTTTTCACTACCTGCTCCCTTTGGAGCTAGCTTGATTGTTAAATTATTTCCAGCTACCATCTTGATATGTACAATAGCAGGGGTATTATCTGTTGTGTTTTTTCTAGTAATCGCATCAGCTACTGATTTTCTTAAATAATATTTATCATATGCATCCTTAACACCAGCATTAATAGCTTCATATAAATCACATGCGATATGGCATTCATAACCAATTTCAACAAAGGCTGTGACTATTCCTGTGTCTTGACACATAGGGATACTTTCATTCTTAGCTAAATTAGCATTCTCTAGAATTTGATCTAGAATTTCACAAGCTAGCTTTGATGATTCATTGCATCTTGCACACTTCAAATGATTTAAAGTAAAGTCATTTAATATATGACAAGCCTTAAATAATCCATCGCTAACTCCATTTTTAATCATTTCAAAAGTAATTTCTTTCATTAACATCACCTAACTCTTAAATTATATAATACTTATATAAAATTATCAATTATATGATATAATTTAATAGCGAGGTGATAGTCTTGAATCATTTATATACGATTATTAGTGATGAACCACTTTTAATCCAACCAAAGATAAAGGAAATTGAAGAAAAGTATAAGGATTATGTATGTGAAAAGACTATTATTGACCTTGAGGATAGTAGTTTAGCTACATTACTTAATGAGATTAATACTATACCATTTTTAGAGGATTTTAGAATGGTTATAGTAAGAAATCCATGGCAGCTATATCATGATAGAGAGGATGAGCTTACTAAAAATGATGACTTTTTAGTAAATAAGCTAAAGGATTTTATTGAAAATCCTAGTGAAACTACTATATTGATTTTAGTAATAGAAGAAAAGATTAAGCCATCTTTATATACATTACTTCAAAATCAAAGTACTTTATATAAAATTGATAAAATAAAAATAGATAATCTAGCTGAATATGTTAAGGATAAATTTAACAAGGATGGATACCAAATATCAGAACCAGCAGTCAATGAATTAATCCTTAGAGTTAATAATGATTCATTTAGAGTTTTAAATGAAATTGCTAAGCTAGAGCTATATAAGCATGAATCTCCTAAAATTGAGATAGGAGATATAAGATTACTTGTTAGCAAGGATCTTGAGGATAATATGTTTAATTTAAGTAGTGCAATAGTACAAGGTAATAAGCTACTAGCTATGGATATATATGAGGAATTTAAAAAACTAGGTATAATTCCAACTCAAATCATATCTAATTTAATATCTACCTTTGATTTGTTATATCAAACAAAGGTTCTTATTAAAAATGGCTTAAAAAAGGAAGAAATAGCTCAAATATTTAATATGAAGGCTGGTAGAGTATATTATCTAGTAAAGGATAGTAGTGGAATGAGTTTGGATGCGATTAAAAATAATATTGATACATTAGTTGATTTAGATTATAAAATTAAATCTGGTCAGCTTGATGATAGTGTTGGACTTGAAATTTTTATATTAAAAAGATAGTTATGAAAATTTTATGAAAGCGGATATTGAAAACGCTTTAACATTATGTTAAAATATAGTGTATCAACAGAGGTGATGTTCGTGTCAGTAACAATTTATGAGGTAGCTGGTAAGGCTAAGGTATCCTTAGCTACAGTTAGTAGAGTATTAAATAATCCAGAAAAGGTAAATAAGGAAACTAGAGAAAGAGTTCTTGCAGTAATTAAGGAGCTTGGGTATAAGCCTAATGCGATTGCGAGAGGACTTGCAAGTAGAAAAACTACAACTGTAGGTATTGTACTTTCAGATATTACAAGAGCAGCAACATCACAATTACTTGGAGGTATCATTGATATCGCTAAGACATATCATTACTCAATTAAATTATTCTCAATGGTAGGAGATACTGACATTGAGGAATCTATAAGAGGAGTACTTGCAGAACAAGTAGATGGTATTGTTTTCATGAATGATGAGCTTGATGCAAAGCAAATGGAAACAGTAAAGGAGATGCTAGAGGATTCTAATACTCCTATAGTACTTGCCAATGTAAGAGCAGATGATGAATCATTCCCATCTGTTATGATTGATTATGTAGAAGCTTCATATGAGCTTACAAAGGAATTAATTGAAAAGGGAAAGAAGGATATTTATCTTATTTCAACAGTAAGAAAGTATTCTGTAAATAATGGTAAGGTTTTAGGATATACTAAGGCCATGGAGGAAGCAGGACTTGAGCCTAAGGTATTTAGAACAAGTGGAGATGTAGCTATCAATGCTCAGCACTTTAAGGAATTCTTTAGTGACAAGCCAGTAGATGCAGTCCTTGCTGTAAGAGATAGTATTGCAGTATCATTTATGAATGTTATGATTAATGAAATGGGTAAAAGAGTCCCTGAGGATTTAAGTGTTATTGGATTCCAAAACACTAAATATGCGTTATTAAGTAGACCAACCTTGACATGTATTGATAATCCGGTGTATGATATAGGAGCTGTTTCAATGAGATTATTAACAAAGTTAATGAAAAATGAGGACATTGAAAACAAGCATATTTTATTACCACATAACGTAATAAGAAGAAAATCAATGTAATAGTCGTAGTAAGACCAAGTAATAATATTGAGTTATTATAGAGAGCTAATGGTAGGTGTAAATTAGTATAATAGATATTATGAATACAGCTTATTAGATTTCTTATGAAAAGTAAGAACGGTTGCGCGTTATAGCATATAAGTGCAGTATAGTAATATACTGAACTAAGGTGGTACCACGTTATTATAGCGTCCTTAGATTTAAGGGCGTTTTTTTATTTGAAAGGAAGTATTTATTATGGGTATTTATGAAGAGCTAGAGTGGAGAGGCTTAATTAAGGATGTATCAGATCCTGTTATTAAAGAAAAGCTTAATAATGGAGGAATGACATTCTATATTGGTACAGATCCAACTGGAGATTCACTTCACATTGGACATTTCTCAAGCTTTTTAATTTGTAAGCGTCTTGCAGATGCAGGTCATACACCAATTATTCTTGTAGGAGGAGCTACAGGACTTATTGGTGATCCAAAGCCAGATAGTGAAAGACCAATGATTACATATGAAACAGTTAATCATAATTTTGAGTGCTTAAAGAAGCAAGTTCAGAAGCTATTTGGATTTGAGGTAGTTAATAATTATGATTGGTCTAAGGATGTTAATTTTATTGATTTCCTTAGAGATTATGGAAAGTATTTTAATATCAACTAT
This sequence comes from Anaeroplasmataceae bacterium, assembly GCA_045599405.1. Classification (GTDB taxonomy): domain Bacteria; phylum Bacillota_I; class Bacilli_A; order Acholeplasmatales; family Anaeroplasmataceae; genus UBA3206. The sequence continues at coordinate 2,744 of JAZRVY010000015.1, read as the reverse complement.
ATGATGCAAAAGGATATTATCGCAAGAAGACTTGATGCAGGAGATGGTATTACATATACTGAATTCTCATATATGATTATGCAAGCTTTAGATTTCTATTATCTAAACCAAAATAAGAATGTTACAATGCAGGTTGCAGGACAAGACCAATGGGGAAATATAACTGCAGGTATTGAGCTCATTAGAAGAAAGGCTGGTAAAGAGGCTTATGGATTTACTATGCCACTTTTAACTAAGTCAGATGGAACAAAGTTTGGAAAGACTAATGGTAAAGCTGTATGGCTAGATGCTAAAAAGACTAGCCCATATGAAATGTATCAATTCTTTATTAATTCAGAGGATTCAAAGGTTATTGATTACCTAAAGTTCTTAACATTCCTATCTAAAGAGGAAATTGAGAATCTAGAAAAAAAGCATCTTGCAGCTCCTGAAAAGAGAGAGGCTCATAAGGCTCTTGCAGAGTCTGTTATTACCTTCCTTCATGGAAAGGAAGCTTATAATGAGGCTGTGCATATTTCGGAGGCTTTATTTGCTGGAGATATTAAATCTCTAACTGCAAAGGAAATAGAAATGGGATTTAATGATTTAGTTCATGTTAAGCTAGAAGAAGGTGCTACATTAGTAGATATGGTAATTAATGCTAAGCTAGCTAACTCTAAGAGAGAATCTAGAGAATTTATTACTAATGGTGCAGTATCATTAAATGGAGAGAAGTGCCAGGATGTCGCTAAGGCTTTAACTAAGGCTGACGCAATTGAGGAAAAGTATATAGTTATTAGACGTGGAAAGAAGCTTTACGCTTTACTTGAATTTTAGGGTATAGGGGATTGGATTGTTTCCAATCCCCTTTATTTTAATATTATGATATAATATTTATATTACGGAGGATTTAATATGATTACTAGTTTTTTATATGACCTAGATACTAAAAATAGAAAAATAATATCAGGGCTTTGTGAAAATAAAGAAGTGCCAGGAACTTACGATCCAGCAAAGACATATAGAGCTCTTGATAGAGCCTCATATAAGGCTAATGATGATAAAATCATTAATAATGTTGGTAAGCAAGGATATATGGTATTTGACCTTGAAATAGGTCAAAGATATATTGATGTTGTAATGGTGAAGGATGTAGTTAAAATTCAGCTTACAGACAATATTGCACATGCTGCTTGCTATAGCGAGGATATCTTTGAGGCTATTTTAGATAATGTTAATTATTTTGACCTAGAGGATGATTGTAATTTTATCTTTAGTGGACTTAAAAAATCATTTAAGGGTGTTGATGATTTATATGATAACTTCTTTAAGAAGGTTACTGATTCATCATATTGTAAGATAAATAAGAATGGTAAGCCTTATTTTCTTGCAAGAAAGGAAGATAATACCTATTTTCTTACAGATAAATTTGAATCAGCATCTAAGGTAAGTAAAAATGAAGTACGTAAGGTAATGATTATAAATGGATTTGTAACTCCAGATACAGATAGACATGATTTATCATTCGCATCATTAAAGATGCTGTCATACGATGATTCATATGTGTATGCAGGTCTAAATCCATTTAGAGTAACATTTATTGATAATAAATTTAAATTAGAATTAAATCCTATAATTTCTATTAATGATAGATTCTCAAATAATGAGGATGTATTTTTGAATTTGAAGGATATATCATATCTAATTAGTAAGCCTAAGGATACTAAGGCTTATTATTTAGAAATTGATAATAAATATGTAAGAAAGAATGCTGAATTTGACTTTGAGCTAGTTTCAAATCCAGCAAATGCTACTAAGCTAATTGATTATGATATTGAAATAATTAAAGCTATCTTTAAGGTATATAGTAAGGATTCTAAGCTTCAAAGAAAGGATGAAGCCTTCTATTTATACTATGAAGGAAATGAATATCAATTAGTTAATATTATGAATCCTAAATATGATAATGGTAAAATGATTGATACTAATGTATATCAAACATTTATATCATTATTTAATAAAGCTTTTAACCAAAGAACGTTAGATAATGGATATATATTAATTAGAGATGATAAATACCTTAGTATAGAGGTTATGAATAATAATAAATTTAGAGTTAACCTAGATACAAGTGCATATAACGCTTCTATATTCACAAGAGCAGAGGCTAATTCAATCATTTCTATGTTTAAGTGGGATTTTAAGGAAAGAGAAATAAACAACCTATATAAGAATAATCCAGAAACATATAATATCATTAATGATAAATATGATTTAATAAAGGCTTATTCTAAAATTGTTAATGATGTTTGTAGTAAAAAAACTACAGCCATAGGATATACTAATCCTAGTGAGCTTAGATTAGAGATAGAAAAGAATTCCTTAGAATATTTAAGAAGATTCTATGTTAAGGATGTTCTTGATTATAAGGATGTATTTGAAAAGACAGTTCAAAATGATATGAATATATTAGTTGTTGCACCTACCTTTAACCTAGAGCTTCAAGCTCTAGCTATGCTAGATAAGAGGGTTAATGTAACTATCCTTAATGAAACTAGATTTGGTTATTTACCTGATATTTATACTAATAATAATGTTAAGCTATCAGGGGTATATAGATTAAAGCTACAAAATCTACCAAAGAGCTTTATTAATAAGTTTGATATGATTGTCTTTACAAAGACATTTGATGAGGAGCTAGAATTAATAAAGGGTACAATGGATAATATCATTAATTCTAATAAGGATATGATATTTGTAAATAC
>JAZRVY010000014.1:0-6682 GCA_045599405.1 Anaeroplasmataceae bacterium | reverse complement strand
ATTATTTTTATAAAAATAAAGAAAGGATGACACATTAATCTAATAAAATGTCATCCTTATTATCATTTTTAACCTTATATAGTAGCTTATCAGCTGTATCAATAAACTCAAGCTCTGAGTTAAATTTACCCTTATTAATAGCTACTCCTGTACTAAAGGTAAGCTCTCTTTCTTTGAAGGCTTCCTTAAATTCAGTTCTTATTTCATTTAGAAAGTCTACAATCTCATCTCTAGATTTATTTATAAATAAAATTATAAATTCCTCTCCACCATATCTAGCACCAATAACATTTTCATTGCATCTAGATTTAATAGCCTTAGCTAAGGATGTAAGAACCTTATCACCAAATACATGTCCATATGTATCATTACAATGCTTAAAGTCATCAATATCAATCATAGCTAACGCTCCATTGAAATTAATGTTATCCTCTAATCTCATATGAACTATAGTTTTAATAGCGTTATTGTTATAAAGATTAGTAAGTGAATCATACTTTAATCTTTCAACAAATTCATCCTGCTTATTTCTATACTCAACTAGCTTATTAATTTTTTCTTTAGTATTCTTTGTAACGATTACAAAGGCTGTGTATACACAGCAATATAATACTACAGATATTATATACATCATTGACGCCATAACAAGTGTCATATCACTTTGATATAGACACCAAATATAAGCTATTAGCATAGCTCCTATTCCTGATAGTAGCAATACTATACCTACTCTATTATATCCATAGCTTGAACATAATATCATAGGAATAGCCATGATAAGTCCTAGCTGTGGGAACGCATAGTGCACTATAGTAACTAATGCAGCTGGTACAGCCATCATTACTATAGAAGCAACATTCTTTACCTTTTCATTTTTCGCCCTTTTGGCAATTTGCCAGCAAGCAATATAAACAATTGTATCAACAACAGTTGGCGTAATAATATTTTTAATTAGATATTTTGTTAAATTATCTACCTCTAGTTGTGAATAATAATAACCAAAAAAATAGGCAAGCTCTAGTACACATACAGTAAAAATAAATATAATACCTGCCTTAAAAACTCTTTTTCGGTACTGTGAATACTCTATGTCCATAGCTTACCTCCTTTTTAAATTTTAAATTAAATTCTATCCCTTTAATCCATCAGCCTGACGTTGCATATTCTCAACAACGATATCATAGATATCTCCTAGCTCTGTTTGTGCATATGCAAGTAATTGCCATGGCTCATTTGTATGGAAATGAACCTTAAGGAAATTACAAGGATTTCCATCCTCATCCTCATCCTCAAATCCAGCAACTACAAGTGAGTCACCCTTCATTTGATGTAAGCAATAATCTCTAAGGATATCCTCTGTATCATCAACATCCTTATCTACAATATTTATAAGAAGCTGAGTGTCAAACTTAAACTCAACAATACTCTTGTGCTCTGCCATAAAAATAATCTCCTTTTTTATTAAATATACTCTAATATTATACTTTAAGACATATACCATTGTCAAACTTATGCTACATAGTGTAAAAAAAGGCCCTTACATTTTAGTAAGAGTCCTTCTTATGTTCTATATAATCATATTACTTTAATGATTCAAATGCTTGAGCTAAATCTCCAATTAAATCATCCTTAGATTCAATTCCACAAGAGATTCTAATTAATCCTGCAGGAATTCCTGCAGCTATTAATTGCTCATCTGTTAATTGTCTATGAGTAGCTGTAGCTGGGTTTAGACAGCAGCTTCTTGAGTCAGCAACGTGAGTTTCAATTGCATATACCTTAAGAGCCTTCATAAACTTCTCTGCAGCCTCTCTGCCACCCTTAATACAGAATGATACTACACCACATCCACCATTTCCAAAATACTTCATAGCTCTATCATAATACTTATCTGTTTCAAGACCTGGATATGATACATATTCAACATTTGGATTTGTAGATAGGAATTTAGCCACTGCAGTTGCGTTTTCAATATGTCTTGGCATACGGACATGAAGTGACTCTAGTCCTAAATTTAAATAGAAAGCATGCTGAGGAGATTGAATAGCTCCAAAATCTCTCATTAATTGGCTTGTAGCCTTTGTAATATATGCTCCTTTACCAAACTTAGTTGCATATACGATTCCATGATATGAATCATCAGGAGTACATAATCCTGGATACTTATCTGCATGTGCCATCCAGTCAAAGTTTCCGCTATCAATAATAGCTCCACCTACTGCAGCTCCATGACCATCCATATACTTAGTTGTTGAATGAGTTACAATATCAGCACCCCACTCAATAGGTCTACAGTTAATTGGTGTTGGGAAGGTATTGTCTACAATTAGAGGAACACCATGTGCATGAGCAATTCTTGCATATTTTTCGATATCAAGAACTGTAAGAGCTGGATTGGCAATGCTTTCACCAAACATAGCTCTAGTATTAGGCTTAAATGCCTTATTAATTTCTTCTTCCGAAGCCTCTGGATCTACGAATGTTACATCTATTCCCATTTTTTTCATAGTAGTTCCAATTAAATTAAATGTTCCACCATAAATAGATGATGATGCTACAATATGGCTTCCTGCCTCACAAATATTAAATAAAGCGAAGAAATTTGCAGCTTGTCCTGATGATGTTAGCATAGCTGCATATCCACCCTCAAGCGCACAAATCTTATTTGCCACATAATCATTAGTAGGATTTTGTAATCTAGTATAGAAATATCCATTTGCCTCTAGGTCAAATAACTTTCCCATATCCTCACTTGTATTATATTTAAATGTTGTTGATTGTACGATAGGAATTTGTCTTGGCTCTCCATTTCCTGGTACATATCCTGCTTGTATACATTTAGTTTCAATTTTCATATTAATATCTCCTTTTTATGCTTCATACATATCACTTGAAATGAAGTGAATTGCATATTCTAAATCAAACTTCTCATAAGATATTCTATTATCACTTAGGAACTTTTCAAATATGTCTACTACTACCTCATAGTATGCAGTTAAAAATGGCTCTACCTCTACGTTTTCAAGCTCTAATAATGCTCTTTCTGCAAGGAATAGCTCATATACCTGATAATCTAAGTCAAATACCTTAGAATTTACAAACTTAGCCTTAATTTCCTTTTCTGGATAAATAGATTTCGCATTCATGTTTTCAATAAATCCTGGTAAATATTCATCCAAATTATTTTCATACTTATTATTTAAATAATATTCCTTTACTCTATCAAGAAGCTCATCCTGAGCTATAAAATACTTATCATCTAGCTCATACTCTCCAAGTCCTGATACCTCAACAAAATTACTTAGGCTAAAATAAATATCATCAGCCTTAAAGCTCTTTATAGGATTAACTAAATATAAATCTATTATATCTAAATATGGATCATTTAAATCAGATACCATGTTGCGGCTATATAAATATTTTACAATAGATAATAATCTATCATATTTATAATCTACAAACGCATCAACGATATCATCATATAGCCCATCATATAACTCCTTTTCAGCGTTCTTCATAATAAATTGATAGAATGCCTCCTGGTTATTAGTATCATTACATACTCTTGCATACATATCAAATACTGCACTCTTAGATGCAGATTTACTATCTGATAATAATATTCTTTCCATAGATTTTAAATTACCATCATTTAATAAAATTAATCCATAAGGTAATATTTCAGTAATAAAATCACCAAAATGAATTTCTTGCTTTTTATCACTCATAGAATATACCTTTAATAATACATTATAAAAAGGCTTATAATCTGCTGAAATTAATAATAATGAATATAAAGGAGTTAAAGGAGCTTCCTTATATCCCTTAATTGCTGTATTAACGTATTTTAAATACTCCTCAGCATTTGCTAGAATCTCATCCTTAGCTTCCTTTAACTCATTAACATCTAGCTTGTTTTCACTTAAATACTTGTCAATTATTTTATTTAACATAATAAATCACCACATTTATTATCATATCACATTTAAACTTGAAATTATATTATAATTTGATATAATTTAAACATAGACCACTCAAAACGAGTTAAGGCCATACGGACAGCCAGGTCAAATGCCGATATTTTATTGATTGAGTTAAAAGCTCAAATTTCAAAAGTAACTATAATCACAAACTTATGAAACGGTCAATAAGGTTGGGTTTGCCTAGCACTCCACAAAAGACAAAATTCTAAGGACGTTTGTGTTATAGCGTCCTTTTTTAATATTAAAATCTGTGTTAGGAGGAATATTTATGAGCAGAGTATTAATTATTGGATGTGGTGGTGTAGCTTCTGTTGCTGCTGCTAAATGCTGCCAGGTAAGTGAGGTGTTTACAGAGATTTGTATTGCCTCAAGAACCCTTTCTAAATGCCATGAGCTTGCAGAAAGATTAAGACCAACAACAAAGACTATCATCACAACTCAAAAGCTAGATGCAAGTAACTTTAATGAGGTTGTGGCTTTATTAGAGGAATACAAGCCTGATTTAGTTATGCATTTAGGAATGCCATATCATAATTTAGTTATTATGGAGGCTTGTATTAAATGTAAGGTACATTATCTAGATACAGCTGCATACGAGCCTGAGGATACTGAAGATCCAAAATGGAGAAAGATATATGAGGCTAGAGTAAAGGAAAAGGGATTTTCTTCTCTATTTGATTACTCTATTCAATGGTCATATAAGAAAAAATTTGAGGAGGCTGGTATTACAGGGCTTCTTGGAATTGGTTTTGACCCTGGTGTAACTCAGGTATATTGTGCATATGCTAAAAAGCATTACTTTGATACAATTGATACCCTAGATATTCTAGATTGTAATGGTGGAGACCATGGTTATCCATTTGCCACTAACTTCAATCCTGAAATCAATTTACGAGAGGTATCTAGTGATGCTTCCTATATGAAGGATGGAAAATGGATTGAAATACCTGCTATGAGCGTTAAGGGTGTATATGACTTTGATGGTGTAGGACCTAAGGATATTTACCTACTCCATCATGAGGAAATAGAATCTATTAACCAAAATATTCCTGGAATTAAAAAAATAAGATTCTTTATGACATTTGGAGAATCATATATTAGACATATGAAGTGTCTTGAAAATGTAGGTATGCTATCTACTACTCCTATTATGTTTAATGGTCAAGAAATTGTACCAATTCAATTCCTAAAGGAATTATTACCTGACCCATCAACATTAGGACCAAGAACACATGGTAAGACAAATATTGGTTGTATCTTTACAGGTAAAAAGGATGGTAAGGATGTTAGCTATTATGTATATAACATTTGTGATCATCAAGAGGCCTATCGTGAGGTTGGCTCACAGGCTATATCATACACTACTGGAGTACCAGCAATGTGTGGAGCCATGATGATACTTAAGGGTATTTGGAATAAAAAGGGAGTATATACTGCTGAGGAATTTGACCCTGATCCAATTATGGAGGCTTTAGATAAGCATGGTCTTCCTCATACTGAGACATTCTCTCCAGTATTAGTTGATGTAAATGAAGAAAAATAGTGCATTTAAAAATATAGATACTCTAGACATCTTTAAAAATATCCCTACTCCTTCCTTTATCATTGATAAAAAGGTACTAATAGAAAATTGTAAACTACTTAAAAGGATTCAAAATGATACAGGATGTAAAATTCTCCTTGCTCAAAAATGCTTCTCTAATTATGATTTATATCCCTTAATTAGAAACTATACAGCAGGTACAGAGGCCTCTGGATTATATGAAGCTAGATTAGGATTTGAAAAAATGCCTGGCAAGGAGGTACACACTTTTTGTGGAGCCTTTAAGGAATCTGAATTTAATGAATTATTAAAATATACAGATCATATCGTATTTAATACTCCAAATCAATTAAAGAAATTTGGACAATTAGCTAAGGACAATGGTAAATCAATTGGCCTAAGGCTTAATCCAGAGCATTCAACTCAATCTCCTGAGCATGAAATATATGACCCTTGTAGAGAACGCTCTAGATTAGGTACTACAAGAGAGTTATTTAATGAGCTAATGAATGAAAATGAAATTAAATTATTAGATGGAATTCATTTTCATACCCTATGTGAACAAAACTCTAATGATTTAGAATCTACTATCTATGCTCTTGAAGAAAAATTTGGTGATATACTTACAAATTTAAAATGGATTAACTTTGGTGGTGGTCATCATATTACTAGAGATGATTATGATATAGATACATTAGTTAAATGTATCAATTACATTAAAAATAAATATCATGTTGAGGTATATTTAGAGCCAGGTGAGGCCTGGGCCTTGAATGCTGGATATTTATATACTGAGGTTCTTGATGTATTTAAAAAGAAGGATACATACAGAGCTATAGTAGACGCTTCTGCTGCTTGTCATGTTCCTGATGTAGTTGAATGCCCATATAAATTAAATTTACTTGGTGATGGTAATTATTCAAATATATATTTAATAGGTGGACCTACATGTCTATCTGGAGATTTCTTTGGTCAATTTAGCTTTGAAAACAATCTTAAAATAGGAGATAAGCTTCTATTTGGTGATATGGCTAATTACACAACAGTTAAAACTAATACCTTTAATGGTATGCCACTTCCTTCTATATATATTTTAAATGAAGATAATTCATTAGAGCTTATAAAGGAATTTGGATATAAGGATTTTGAATATAGA
>JAZRVY010000013.1:0-2159 GCA_045599405.1 Anaeroplasmataceae bacterium | reverse complement strand
TAGGGCCACGATTTCGCTATTGCTTCTTTTCACGCTCCATTACTGGTTTACGCTTTGCAAGTTGCTATCGAGTTCGCGACAACTACGCCTCTTGGGACTTCCACCCTAGATTTATGACATGCCCGTCATACAATAAAAAAGAGTGATTAATCACTCTAATTTAATGATAAATACTCCATTGGAGTTATCGCTTTAATATCTAAACCTTTAAAATCTTTAGTATTTCTAGTTATTATATAATCACAATAAGAATCTTTAGCTACTGTATAAGCAACCATATCCTCATAATCATTATTATCCATATCTAAAGCTTCTGTCAATTCAAATAATGAAATAGGTGCGGGAATAATTATTTTTAATACATTGCCAATGATTTCTTTAGCTTTAATAGCATTTTTAGTCTTTTTATTGATTATATAAAATAAATCTGTAATAGCTGACGCACTAGTAAATGCAACAATTCCTTCTTTTGCACATAAATCCAAGATTTTGTATGAGTCATAATAAAAAGGGTCTCTTTTTTCAATAACATCAATTATTATATTTGTATCAATATATAATCTATCCATGCTTTTTCATTATCCTTTTCATTTTTAAATCATTCTCATCAGGCTCATATGTATATCCTTTTAATGCACCTGCAATTGCGTTTAATGCATCAATTTTAGGATTCGACATCTTAGCTATTACTTTACCATTTTTAGTAATATAAATATCCTCTCCACTTGTTGATATCATATCTAAATACTTACCTAAATTTTGTTTAAACTCAGTAGCTGTAATTGTCATAATCATCACCTCTTGTACATATTATATTATATATCGCACGATGTTTCAATAATCTTGTGCGATATACAATTCTTTATCGTTTGATAAATAAAAAAAAGAGTGATAAAATCACTCTTAATCAAAAATCTTTTGAAGTAATGCCATTTCCTCTTCAGCTATTTCACCATCATTAGCACATAGCATAATACCAAAATCAACTACTGCTGATTTAATATCAAGTGGCATATGATCTACAATTTGGTCAAATATTTCAGCAATGTTATCATTAGTCTTATGAGAATGATAATGTTCCTTTACAAACACATCATAATCAACATCCTTACCAATAAGCTCAGTATAGAAAAACCATTCATCCCATGATAGCTCTCCATCAGCATTAGCGAATATATCAAACATATGCTTAAAGAATGATGCTATCTTTTCATCAGCAACCTTATTTTCCTTAAAATATTCAAATACTACTCTTTGAGCTTCCTTAGCCTCTGCTATTCTTTCACCCTCATCTAAACTTAGGGCTGATTCATATAATTCTGTCAAATCAATTTGCATAATCTTCTCTTCCTTTTTCAATATACTCTAATTATATCATTAAATATAATTTTTAATACTATCTCTTTTATCATTAATAGGACAGGTATCAAATATTTGTTTAACTAACTCTTCAAATTCCTCTAATTTATTAGTTTTAAATAATTTTTTAGATATATTTTTAGGTACAATAAAATAATTTATCATATGTGTCCATATAGCCTTATGAAAGAATTTACTACTACCCCATCCAAATAGCTCTATATTTTCATGAGAAAAATCATAATAATAAGACTTTAGCTTTTCTAATCTATTATCTATATTAACTAGCATATCAGGTATTGCTATAATACCTCTACCTATCATTACTCCCTTTATATATGGAAATCTTGATTCAATATAATTAATATCATCAAGAGATTTTATCTCTCCATTATATATAACATCAAAATTACATTTTAAATTATCTAAAGCATCAAGATGTAATTTGCCACTATATTTCTCTCTTGCAGTTCGTGGATGTATTATGAGTTCCTTTAATGGATATTTATTTATAATATTCATTATACCTTCAAACTCTGATACATCATCAATTCCTAATCTAATTTTAATAGATATATCACATGCTGTATTATTAAAGATTTCTTCAAGATATTTATCCATATAATCTAAATCTCTTAATATTCCACTACCCTTACCTCTATTTACTGTAATAGGCGATGGACAACCAAAATTCAAATTAATCTCATCATATCCTAAGCTATTTAAATGATTAATAAGCCAAATAGTATCCTTACTATTTTTAGATATTATTTGAGGAATAACCTTAGCATTTAAATTAT
>JAZRVY010000012.1:0-7634 GCA_045599405.1 Anaeroplasmataceae bacterium | reverse complement strand
TGATCTTTTTGAGGTTAGCGACAATCATTTTTTAGATGAATTTAATAAATCAAATATTATCTCGGGTGTTTTTTATGGAGCAGAATATGAGAGCGAGATTATTTGGGCTACTATTGAAAATAAGCCAAAAGAAAAAATATACGTTATTGATAGTGAAGAGAAATATAATGATATATTTAAAGAGGAATATTTAAATAATAATCCTGTGAATTTTAATTCTGAAATAGTAATCTTATATTCATATAGTCAACAAGTTTATTCGGATCTTTCAATTTATAGCAGTAATCTCAAAAATGGAATTATTAATATAAAATTTCAAGAAAAAAGAAATAGAAAATATAATGAGGCGTTTTTACATGCATCAAATGTAATTTTTAGATTTAAAAAAATTGATTTTCATATGGCTAATATAAATCATTTTTCTGTTCTATAAGAATGTAAGGAGAAAATATGATTAGAAAATATAAATGTTTAGGAATAAATATTTTAGTTGGGGCTTTATGCATTAATGCATATAATGTATTAAATAAAGAAAAGAAGTGTTATGAATCATATTCGTCAGGATCAAACTCTCATTTTATTGCATATGATTCAAATGAAGGTAATTACATAAAAAATTATAAATATTTTGAAATGGATCCATTTATAGGCGATAATTCAGAGGACTATACTTATGGTAATAATAATGCTGGAACATGTGGTGTAATTGCAGCCCAATTACTATTGGGTTATCATAATTATTATAGTGATAGAAGAATTATAGAAGACAAATATTTATATGGATATTATGATGACCATGTTTCTAGACCAGAAGAAAATCCTAATACATGCTCAGATCCAACAAAATTTAATAAAACAGTTATAAGTACTACAAGTGGTAATGAATCTAGTAGTTTTTATTATAAATTAGTCACTTCTATGATGCGTCCAAATGAAAGTGGTATCGAGGTTTCAAGATTACAAACTGGTATAATTAATTATATGTCGGAGCGAAATTTTGAAAATTATACAATTGATTTTGATGTAAAATCGAATTTTGCTTTATCTAGAGGAAGATATATTGATCCGAGTATTATCAAATTAGAAATAGACAAAAATAGACCGATAATTTTGGCAACATCTAGCGAATTGGGTGGTGATGATCATGATGTGGTTTGCTATGGTTATGAGACACACATTGAAGATGGCGTTGAAAGAACGGGATATATAGTTAATTATGGATGGCAACGACAATATCATAATTACAAAGCGTGGATAGATGCAAGGTGGGTTATGGGATATATAAAGCTAGATATAAACCATACTCATAAATATCGTTACTACGATGAATACAATAGTTATAGGGACGAATATAGGTGCGTTACTTGTGGTCATAGAACAGATTCTGCATATGAATTGGATTCAGAAAAAAGATATGATGAGAAAAAGTTTTATTTAGATCCAGGAGAAACAAAAGAAATAATATTATCATGTTTTAGAGATGCTGAATACTTAATACAAACCTTTGGCCCAAAGGATACAATAATAGCTTTATATGATAAAAACAATAATATATTAAGAGTAAATGATGACTTTGGATATATGTGTAACTCACTCTTAAGATATAATTTTGATAATGATGAATCATATAAGTTGACAATAAGATTTTATAATGAAAATGATTATGGATTTGTTAAAATAGGATCATGCTGTCCTCGAACGGTGATAGATAATTATATGGATATACCAACAATAACGAGTGATAGTATTACATTTTTTACGTATTATTATCACGTTGAAATATTGCGTTTTATACCATCTCAAGCTGGTATATATCAAATAGATACATTCTATTTGAATGGAGAAGAGGATGGAGTTGATAATTATTTATATTTGATTACACCTTCTTCGATATCGGCGGCTTTATATAATGATGACGATGCTGGAGATTATCAAGCTCGAATTACACTGGAACTTGAAGCCAATAATGAATATGTAATAATTGTTTCGCAATATAATGTATCCTTGGGAACCGAAACAATTGGAATTGAAATAACTAGATTATCATAATTGGAGGAGAGGTATAATGAAAAAAATATTTTTAATTTGTATAATGTTATTGACAGTAGTTATATTTTCTTCTTGTAAAAAGAATGAAAATAATAAGATAAATGTTGATTTATTTTATATAAATTCAGATTCTTTTAATGATGGCTTTTTAGATGATAATAAAATAAGTAATGTGTTATACAAAAGAAATACTGAGAATTCAACTGAGTGGTATACTGTGAAGGATGTACCAGATTATAGGATATATATAATAAAAAATATGAATGATTATAACCAAATTTTTAAAACGGATATTTTAAAAAATTATAATGCTACTAAAACATATTCTCCAACAGATGAAACTTTAATATTATATATATACAGTACCTGTCATGAAGCGAAAACATGTGTATATAGAAGCTACATTGAAAATGACATATTAAATATTGTTATTAAAGAGAATGAGAAGGATTTTGAAATGCTAACGCATTCAGTTGAAAAGAATGCAGTATTTAAATTTTCAAACGTTGAGTTTGCTGATGTTAATATTGAATTTATACCAAACTAATAAGTAGACCTAGAAATAGGTCTTTTTTTACAAATATATGATATACTAAAAATATATTTGATTGAGGAATTTATTATATGAAAAGAAAAGATAATGATATAATTAGGCTAGTTACTGGAAATGGTATGTGGAAAACTGCAAAGATTAAAGGTGTTAATCAATTGCATTTATCAGATGGACCACATGGGCTTAGAAAGCAAGAAAAGGCTGGACTTTCAAATAATAATAGTAATTTAGCTACATGCTTCCCAACGGCATGTGCTTGTGCATGCTCATATAATAAAGAATTATTATATAAAATGGGTATGGCTATAGGAAAAGAGGCTAAAAATCAAGGTGTTAATATTGTGCTTGGGCCTGGAATTGGTATGAAAAGAAGTATGCTATGCGGTAGAAACTTTGAATATTATTCAGAAGATCCATATTTAAATGGTGTCTATGGTGCTTCATTTATTAATGGATGTGAGTTTGTGGGTATTGGTACATCCTTGAAGCATTTTGCTTGTAATAATCAAGAAACTAATAGAATGGTATCTAATTCTGTTGTAGATATTAGGGCTCTAAGAGAAATATATTTAAGAGGTTTTGAATATGCTGTAAAGAATTCAAATCCCGCAACTATTATGGCTTCATATAATAAAATAAACGGAGTATATTCAACACAAAATAAATGGTTACTTACTGATGTATTAAGAAAAGAATGGGGATATGATGGTGTTGTTGTATCTGATTGGGGAGCTTGCTGTGATTTGACTGCCTCACTTAAGGCTGGTATGGATTTAGAGATGCCAGATAGTAGAGGTATACATTATAAAAGGGTTATAAAGGATATTAAAAAGGAAAATATTTCTATTAATGATATAAAGATAAATTCAGATAGGGTAAGAAGCTTAATTGATAAATATTCCTTTAAGGATGATACTAGCTATGATATTTCAGATAATCATAGGCTTGCGTATGATATAGAGTGTGAGAGTGCAGTATTACTTAAGAATAATGGTATATTACCACTTAAGAGTAAGTCTATTAAGGTTATAGGAAGTTTAGCTAAAAATATTAGATATCAGGGCGGAGGTAGCAGCCATGTTAATACTAATATGGCTAATGATTTTATTACGATAATTAATAGTAAGAATTATACATATGAATATTATCAAGGATATAATGATATTAATGACAAGATTGATGATAAATTAATTAAAGAAGTAATTGATAATATTAAATCAGATGATATTATATTATTTTTTGGTGGATTGCCTGATTTTGCAGAGGGTGAGGGTTATGATAGAGATTCATATGATATGCCAAATAACCAAAGAGTGCTATTAGATAAGATTACAGAAATTAATAATAATGTAATATTTATATCATTTAGTGGATCTAGCTATGATATGTATTTTGAATCTAAGGTTGCTGCAATACTTCAAATGTATTTAGGAGGAGAGGCAGTATGTGAGGCTGCTGAAGCTATCATTAGCGGAGATATTAATCCATCTGGTAGATTATCAGAAACATATCCATTAAGGCTTGAGGATAATCCTAGCTATGGTAATTTTGCAGGTAAAGATACTAATATATTGTATAAGGAGTCTATATTTGTTGGATATAGATATTATGATACATATAATGTTATACCTAGATTTAGCTTTGGATATGGACTTTCATATTCTAAATTTGAATATAGTAATTTAAAGGTAGATAGTAAATATAGTAGTGGTAAGCTTAAGGTATTGTTTGATATTAAAAATGTTAGTGATATTAAGGGTAAGATATCTACGCTTATTTATATTCAAAATCCAGAAGGTAGCTATATTAGAGAAAATAAAGTGCTAAAGGAATTTGTTAAATGTGAGCTTATGCCACATGAAACAAAAACTCTAGAGGTATATTTAGATGAAAATGCGTTTAATTTGTATGATAATAAAAAGGGATTTATAATACCTAAAGGTATTTATAAGATTATCATTGGTGGAGCTATAAATGAAAGCTATTTACAAGCTGATATAGAGGTAGATGGAATAGAGTATAATAGGGTTGATGATTCTATATATATGGATAAAAATAATAAGATTAAAGATATAAGTGATGAGGATTTTACAAAGCTTCTTGGCTTTGAAATTAGTAATAATATTCAAAAAAGAGGTAGCTTTGATTTTACTACATCCTTAGAGGTTTTAAAGGATTATAGTCTACTTGCAAAAATGCTATATAAGATAGGAATTAGGACTATTAAGAAGCATTTTAAAAATAAGTCCGAGAACGATCCAGAGGTTAAAATGATGCTACAAACATTAAAGGAAGGAACCTTTGATAGCGTTTGTGTTAATAGCGGTATATTAGGAGCTAGATTAGAGGATTTTGTAATCCTTAGTGCTAATGGGCATAAATTTAAGGCTTTATTAAAGCTAATATTTGGATAATATTGAATATTATGAAATAAAATAAAGCCATATTAAATAAAGATTACTGAATATCTATATATTATTGATTTATGATTAAAAATTTGTTATAAATATATAGAATATTTATATGAAAGAGGTCGATTATTATGGTTAAACTATATGAAAATGGTGTTTACTATGTTAATGGGAAAATAACAGAGCAAGCTCCAGCAAATTCAACTATTGAAGAGGCTAAGACTAAGACTATTGCGTATTCAATTCTAAAGAATCACAATGTTTCTAATGATATGAAAAAGCTACAACTTAAGTTTGATGCGATGGCTTCACATGACATTACTTATGTTGGAATTATTCAAACTGCAAAGGCATCAGGAATGACAAAGTTCCCACTTCCATATGTTATGACAACATGCCATAACACATTATGTGCTGTTGGAGGAACTATTAATGAGGATGACCATGTATTTGGATTATCAGCTGCAAAGAAGTATGGAGGAATTTATGTTCCACCTCACATGGCAGTTATTCACCAATATATGAGAGAAATGTTTGCAGGATGTGGAAAGATGATTTTAGGATCAGATTCACATACTCGTTATGGAGCACTTGGAACAATGGCAATTGGAGAAGGTGGAGGAGAGCTTGTTAAGCAGCTTCTTTGTGATACATATGACGTAGCTTATCCAGGTGTTGTTGCTGTATATTTAGAGGGTACTCCAAAGGCTTTTGTTGGACCACAAGATATAGCACTTGCAATTATTGGTGCAGTATTTAAGAATGGATATGTAAAGAATAAGGTTATGGAGTTTGTTGGACCTGGAATTAAGAATATGACAACAGATTTCCGTAATGGTATTGATGTTATGACAACAGAAACAACATGTCTATCATCAGTATGGGTTACTGACAATGAGACAAAGGCTTTCCTTAAGGCTCATAACAGAGAAAATGAGTACAGCAAGCTAGAGCCACAAGATGGAGCTTATTATGATGGATGTGTATATGTTGACCTATCTACTGTTAAGCCAATGATCGCATTACCATTCCACCCATCAAATGTTTATGAAATTGATTATTTAAATGAGCATTTAGAGGAGATTTTAGCTACTGTTGAAGAGGAAGCTAAGAAGGTTTCTAATGGTAGAGCGCCATTTACTTTAACTGATAAGATTAAGGATGGAAAGCTACAAGTACAACAAGGAGTTATTGCTGGATGTGCTGGTGGTAATTATTCAAATGTTGTAGAGGCTGCTAATTTACTTAAGGGTAAGAATGTTGGAAATGGAGAGTTCTCACTTTCTGTATATCCATCATCTCAACCAGTATTTATTAACCTTACAAAGCAAGGATATATTGCAGATTTAATGGAGGCTGGAGCTATTGTACGTAGTGCATTCTGTGGACCATGCTTCGGTGCTGGAGATACTCCTGCTAATAACGCATTATCTATTAGACATACAACAAGAAACTTCCCTAACCGTGAAGGATCAAAGCCAGGAAATGGACAAATGTCAGCAGTAGCATTAATGGATGCAAGAAGTATTGCTGCAACAGCTATGAATGGTGGTATATTAACATCAGCAGAGCATGTTGATTTTGATTGGGGAAATATTCCTGAATATACATTCTCTTCAACATCATATGATAGACGTATTTATAACGGATATGGTAAGGCTACTGGTGAGGAGCTAGTATATGGACCAAATATCAAGGATTGGCCAGAAATGAGTGAGCTTACTGACAACATCCTATTAAAGGTATGCTCAAAGATTATGGACCCTGTAACTACTACAGATGAATTAATTCCATCAGGAGAGACTTCATCATATCGTTCTAATCCACTTGGATTAGCTGAGTTTACTTTATCAAGAAGAGACCCAGAATATGTTGGTAGATCAAAGGCTGTAGATGCTATTGAAAAGGCACGTATTGCTGGTAAGGATGTATGTGATGTACTACCAGAATTAACTAATGTATACAATACTATTAAGACTATTAAGGGTATGGAAAACATTAAGATTGCTGATACTGAAATTGGATCTATGGTTTATGCAATAAAGCCAGGAGATGGATCTGCTCGTGAGCAAGCAGCATCATGCCAAAGAGTAATTGGTGGACTTGCAAATATTACAAAGGAATATGCAACTAAGAGATATAGATCTAATGTTATGAACTGGGGTATGATTCCATTCCAAATGAAGGAAGATCCTAATTTTGAGGTTGGTGATTACATTTTCGTTCCTAATATCAAGAATCAATTAGATGGTGATTTAAATGATATTAAGGCTTATGTAATTAAGGACAATAAGGCTGCACAAATCAATCTTTATATTGCTGATATGACAGCAGACGAAAGAAAGATTGTTAAGGCTGGATGCTTAATTAATTTTAATAAGAATCGTCAAAAGTAATATAAGGCTCCGAAAGGAGTCTTTTATTATGCTATTTATTTGAAATATTAAGGTGAATTTTTTATAAAATAAAAAATGAAAAAATGGTAAAATATTGAATAAAGTTCAATTTAATTAAATTATCTCCTTCAGCAAGAGTATCAACAACACAGTAACCTCTTCTTTCTAATTGGATTTTATCTCCAACTTGAGCTTCTTCAATAATTTTTTCAATATAAACAACAG
>JAZRVY010000011.1:0-10854 GCA_045599405.1 Anaeroplasmataceae bacterium | reverse complement strand
AAATATGATAAAATTATTATATGATGAGTGAGGTGATAGATAATGAAATATATATTTAGTAAAGCTAAGGATAAGAATTTTATTGATATTTATAAGGATTATCTATCAGAGCTTGCTAGAACAGATTCCTTTTATTTAAATTATAGAGGCTATATATCTCATAAGCAGGCAAAGGATGTAATCCTTTTATATGAAGAAAATACTGTAGTAGGATTTGCCGCATTAAGCTGTAAGGGAGCCGTTTTATTATTAAATGCGATATATGTTAAACCTGAATTTAGACGTCAAGGAATATGTACTAGATTAATGAAGCTTATAGAAAACTATTATTATAGTGATTTTAGAGCTATATCATTAATAGTAAGAAATACTAATGATATTTTAGTACAGCTATTTGAATCATTAGGATATATCATTAAAAATCATGACTATAAAGTAGAAAAATCTTCCTTATTCTATCAATTAGAAAAAAGACTTAAGCATAAATATTCAAGAATATTAATGAGTGCTGATTCTATAGTGGATTTTAATAATTCCTATAGATATTCAATAGGAAAGCTACTTTCATATTATAAGCTTAAGCCTACCTCTTATCTTATTGATTCCTTTATAGAGCTTGAAAATAAGATTCATAAAGAATATGAGGATGGCAAGTTTGGCTATAATACATATTCAAAAGAAAGATTCCAAAGATTCTTTTCTAAGCTAGATATTATAGTAGATAGCAAGGAATGCGAGGATATTATAGCTAAGAACAATAAAATTCAAGTAAGAAAGAAAGCTAAAAAATATATAAAGAGACTATATAAGAAATATCATATTAGTATTTTAACCTCTAATTTTGAATCAAATGAGCTAAAGAGCTTACTTTATAGAAAGGGTATTAGATCATTTGATAAAATATATTCCTTATTAGAGCTTAATTATAGTCCTACAGAAAAGGCCTTTATTAATTATATTATCAAGGATATGAATATCTTAGATAAAAATGAATATGTAATTATTTCTACAGTAGAAAATCCTTGGCTTGATTTAGCTAATAATTCTAATATAGATACTATTTATCTAAATTATGATAGAAAGCCAACAAAGGAAGGCTTCTTCTACTCTAAAAATGTACATAGCTATTTCGGTTTAAAACATTCATTAAAATAGTTGACATTAGTTATTATTTATAATAAAATAGACAAGCATGGGTAAAAAGCAGCAGCTTTGTATCTATGGAAATCGCATCTAAACACTATAGGATGAGTAAGAGTAACCTCGGCTGCTTTAGGTGAAATTACGATTGTGATGCCTTCCATAATACATAGCACGATACAAACTCTTTTTCCCCATTGTTAAAAATTAAAGACATATAGGAGGAAAATAAAATGTCAAGATTTACAGGTTCAACTTGGAAGGTATCTCGTCGTTTAGGATATTCTATTTCTGAAACAGGAAAAGAATTAGTTAAGAGACCATACGCTCCAGGACAACACGGACAAAAGAAGACTAAGTTAACAGAGTACGGTCTTCAAATGCATGAAAAGCAAAAGGTAAGATTTACTTACGGAATGAGCGAGAAGCAATTCAGAAACACTTTCGATAAGGCTGCAAAGCTTCCAGGAAAGACTGGTGTTAACTTCTTAAAGATGTTAGAGTCAAGATTAGACAACATCGTATTCAGAGCTGGATTTGCTGCAACTAGGGCTCAAGCTAGACAATTAGTTAACCATGGACACGTTCTAGTTAATGGTAAGAAGGTAGATATTCCTTCATACCTATTAAAGGCTGGAGACAAGGTATCTTTCAAGGAGACTTCAAAGAACTTAACTGTTGTTAAGGCTGCTTTAGAGGCTAAGACTACTAGAGTTGAGTATGTTACTCTAGATGACAACCAAGTTGCTACATTCGTTAGATTACCAGAAAGAAACGAATTCTTACCAGAAATCAACGAACAATTAATCGTCGAGTTCTACAACAGATAATATTAACAAAGAATCGGGAAACCGATTCTTTTTTTTACTAAATAAAGTAAAGGAGCTAAGTTTATTTAGCTCCTTTGTTTCATTTTAAATATTTGCCTAATCTATTAGCTACTACTTCTCTTACTAATTTATCCTTATCTATGCAAAATTCCTTAGATAATCCTGATTTAACACCAATAGTAATTAAATCCTGCGATGTTATACTAGAACCTTTGTGATTAACACTTGTTGTATGCTCATTATAATATGTATTACTATATGTCATATCATATGCAGGGGATAATCTATAGGTTTTAGTTTTTTCATCATATAGATAAGAGAAATTCTTTATATGATCATCTAAATTATGTGCATATACATTAAAGCACATTCTTAAAAATAACTCCTTCATATCCTCTTTATTTTCTCTAGTAATTATTTTAGTTAATTTAAATAAATCTAAATAATCAGCACATGGGCTTCTAAAATCAGCTTCTAATAATGCAGCTGCTGATATCATATGCATTTTTTCTTCTTTAATTCTATCAAATCTCTTTACTGCAAAAAAACCACTACTTATTTCAGATTCTAAAAGCTTAACCTCTGGCATTTTAATCCCAATTTCTTTGCATACTTGGGCATATTCAAATTCAACAATTCCTGAATCATTAATATCGTATCTTGATTGAAATTTTACAATCCAATATTCATTATCAAGTTTAATTAACGCTTTAGGTCTAGCTCCTCCTGATGAACCACCATATCTATATAATAAATCTACATTAGCCTCTTCATTAGCTAATATTAAATCAGCTTCCTTTTGAAGCTCATCTAGCTCAGGTATCGAATCTATTTCACTTCCAAAATCAGGCTTATATTCTAATGCACCCATTCCATTTTTTCCTATAGATGCTAATCTGTATAATCCGTCATAGCCATCAATACCCTTTTTATGTAAATATCTTTCTAATAGCATCTTACCCCATGAATCAGGTAATGAATCTGCAAATACACCAAAAAAGCCATCAATTGCCATATCAGTTGGAATAAATAATTGTTTTTTTAATGGTAAGGATAATGGAGAAATTGAAAATCCATTTTCTATCCAACTATCATCATATTGAAAAACATATTTATTATTATTTTTAGCTATAATACCAACCTTCTTATTCTTATAAAATACTTCAATCTTATTTTCCATACTTTATAACCTCACTTATATCACGGAAAGGTATTTCCTTAAATAAATTATTAATTTCAGCAGCAACATCTAATGCTAGACAAATCTTAATAAGAGATTGTAAAGATATTTCACCACTTCTCTCAAATCTCTTAATTGTTCCATAGCTAACATTGCTCATGCTAGCTAAGAATTCTTGAGATATTTTTCTTACTTTTCTTATTTTTCTTAATCTTTCGGATAGATTCTTAGCTATTTCATCACTAGTCATAAATATCATGAATATTTCACCTTCTTGTATAGATAATATTTTATCTATTTTATATGATTTATATCAATTTTAGACAATATTTTATCTATAAATATTATAATATAATTGGCTAAAAATAGCAAGTTTTATACTAACAGTCTTATTTTATGCTCTTACCTAAAGCATATGCTTTCGTTAAAGATGGATGATTTTTTATATCACCCATATTTCTAACTCCACTTACAAGTATAGCTCCTAAATCCTCTAGCTTAAAATAATTTAATATTAATTTATATTGAATTTTTATTGGATTAAATAGCTCTGGTATTGTGGCTCCAGCTACACAAATTAGTGCAAGCTTCTTTATTTTAAAGTTATTTCTCATTGGAGTATGTATACGATCAATAACCGCCTTTAGCTGAGCACTAATACCATAGAAATATACAGGTGATGCAATTACTAATACATCAGCATTCATAAGCTTATCATATACTATTTGCATATCATCCTTTTGAAAGCAAAAATTACCTTTTCTTTCAAAGCAGGTATTGCATCCTATACAAGGATTTACCTTTATATCTCTTATAGATAATACTTCTACATTATTATTATCTTTTGCACCCTCACAAAAGCTTGAAACTAAAGCTTCTGTGTTACCATTCCTTCTTGGACTACCTGATAATACTAGTATATTCATATTATTCGTCCAAGAAATCAAATTTAATTACATCAAATACTCCTCTTGATGTGATTTTAATATCAGGTATTACAGGTAATGCTATGAATGATAGATTCATAAATGGATCTATACCCTTACTAACACCAAGCTCTAGAGCTTGTGTTTTCATTTTTCCAACGCTGTCAATTACATTTTCAATGCTATCAGATGACATTAAACCACCTATATCTAACTTTAGGGATGATAATACACTTCCGTTATTTGCAATTACCATACCACCGTGCATTTTTATAATAGTGTTAACTGCAAGACACATATCATCTTTATTTTTACCTATTACTATTATGTTATGTGAATCATGAGCTACAGATGTAGCTATAGCTCCTGATGAGATATCATATCCCTTTACATAGCACATAGCCATTTCTGTACTATCGTGATAACGTTCAAAAACAGCACAATAAGCCAAATCATTTATCTCATCATGATTTATAGTAAACTTTTTTGTAAGAAGCTCTCCTGGTGTTATTTCTATACCAGTCTTTTGAGTAGTTAGCTTAAAGTCTTCTATTGTTTTTAATTGAGTACTGAATGTATTTTCAAATACTCTATTCTTATCAGGATTAGATAAATCTAATTTACCATTATATACTACCTTTCCATTATTTATTGTGTGACTTATATTAATATTTTCTAATGAATCAATAACTATTAAATTAGCCTTCTTTCCTATAGATACACTACCTCTATCCTTAAGGTTATAAAATATAGATGGAATGTATGTGGCACACATAAATGCATCTATAGGCTTAACACCATAGGATATAGCCTTTTTAATAATATAATCGATATGACCTCTTTCATATAAATGATCAGCATGTAAATCATCAGTAGCAAACATGCATCTTAGGCTTGTTGGGTATTTAATAAGCCCTGCCAAAGCTTCCAAGTTATGAGCTGCAGTTCCTTCTCTAATTAGAATATACATACCCTTAGAAAGCTTTTCTAAGGCTTCATCCATTTTTGAGCATTCGTGATCATTTTCAACTCCTGCAGCTATATAAGCATCAAGCTCTCTACCACTTAAAAGTGGAGCATGACCATCAACTATTTTAGAGATATTTATTTTATTAAATACCTCCTCATCCTTATATATAACCCCAGGATAATTCATCATCTCAGCTAATCCTAGCACTCTAGGATTCTTATATAGCTCCTTTATTTCCTTATGTTTAATATGACCATAGTTATCAGGTACAAAGGTAGCTGGAACACAGCTAGGAGCCATTATAAAAGCATCTAGTGGTAAATCCTTAGTTTCCTCTAGCATAAATTCTATACCCTTAACTCCTCTAACATTAGCTATTTCATGAGGATCTGTAATTACAGCTCCTGTTCCATGAGCTACAGCTAGCTTAGCAAAGTTTTTAGGAGATAAAAGTGTTGATTCTAAATGAACATGAGCATCAATAAATGATGGTGCGATGATTTTATTAGTACAATCAATAATTTCATTAGCCTCATTATAGTCTCCTATTCCTACTATAATACCGTTATTAATTAATATATTAGCCTTCATTACCTCTCCTGTAAAAAAGTTCAAATAAGAACCATTTACAAGGAGCATATCAGCCTTTTTGCCATTTAGTATTGTATCTATGTTATCACAATAATCTTTATATTCCATATCGTATCACCTATTCTTATTATAACAAAAAAGGGTATCTATAGATACCCATTTTATTTATTTTACGCTAACAGCATATACATTCATAGTATCAACCTTAGTGATTGTAACAGTACCCTTGGCATCAATTTCTTTAATTAATACACCATCTGATCCTGTAGTATATGCAGTATCGTTAATCTTAATTTTAGCATTAGCACCACTTGTAATAATTGTTACAGTAATTGTTCCTGTCGCATTAAATGAAATGCTAGTAGCTGATTCCATCTTAATGGCCGTTGTATAAGTTACACCATTATATGTTTTACTTGTTGGTTTAGATTGCATATTTGCATTTACCTTAAAGTTTGAATCACCCTTAGCGTCAGTAAATACAATTTCCATTGCCTCTTGAGGAAGGGCTGCAAGCGCAGCTTCACATGCAGTAAGCTTAGTAAGGTTAGTAACATTAGCCTTTTCTTCTGCTGATAATGCCTCATAAGAAGCTCCTGCAGCTGTAATAGCGGCTCTATTAGAAGATACGACACTTGAAGCTTCTGGAAGGGTTGCAATTAAAGCTATTACATCTTGGGCTGTTGTAGCTATTGGAGAATCATTCTCTTGTGAAGGAGCTGAGTTTGTAACTTCTCCTGTAAATGTAGCTACTAGGGATGTCTTATAGTTAACAAGTAAAGCCTTAAGCTCAGTATCTAGACCATAGAAAGCATCTGCAGTTACAGTTTCAGTTACATTCTTTTTATTTTCATCCTTATATGTATGCTCATACGTCTTTCCTTCAAATGAATATTGGAAGTCTCCACCATTTATACGTCCCGCAAATTTCTTTACCTTTTCACGGGCAACCTCTGGTGTATCTACACTATAGGAATACATATTAGCGTTTGTATCAAAGTTGTTGTATGTAGATCCACCAGCAATCGCTTTAATTGTTGATGGAACTTGCTCATTTCTGCTAGTAGCCTCATATGCATCAATGCTTCCGTTTGATACATCATTTTGAGTTATATAAGCAACCTTTCCATCAAATTTATTATTATAGGATTTAATAATTCCTCCATTCTCACCAGAGAATGTACCAGAACCCTTAGCATCAGTACCTTGAAGTGATGATAGCATTGGCTTCATTGTATAATCACTTCTAAAATAATTTGCTTCTACAAAGGCTGAAGCTCCTAATGTTACACCAACGCCATATTTAGCATTACCATCAAAGTAGTTATTATAAATATGAACTGTACAAGTTCTAATTCTTGGATGACGAGAATCTGAATGATCATACCAATTATGGTGGTATGTAATATAATTTGTTGTCTTTTCAGACGTCATACCTTGCAAATTACATTTACCATTATCCCAGAAATGATTATATGAATGTGTTACATAAGTACTCTTTTTTGTATCTAGAGCTCCATCACCCTTAGCTTGGTCAGCATCAGAACCAGCATCTCCATAAAAGAAATCGCAGTTGTGAACCCAAACGTGATCATTATCTTGCTGTAATCCACAGTCATCACCTTCATCTGAATTACAATTCATAAATCCAAGATTTCTAATTTCAATATTTGATGAATTCTTAATTACAATACCAAATCCATTTATATTAGCATCCTCACCTATTCCTTCAAGTGTTAAACCATTAGTAACACCATCTACATATAAATCACCCTTAGGCATATTAGCAGGATCTTCAATATTTCCAATGAATCTTACACAAAGAGGCTTTGATACCTCTTTTTTATATGCAGCAATAATATTTTGAATACCAACCGCACTTGTAGTAGGGACTGTAACTTTATCCTTATTATCATTTGTTACATAAACAACATCAGCATTGCTTTTTAATGTTCCATCATCATTATAGGCTCCTGATGATGTACCATTAACAAATCCAAATCCTGCTCTTTCATGAGCAAGAACTGTAATATCCTTAATTTCAACAGCAGACTTTTCTTCATTATTAATTACTGGTGCAACCTTTAATGTATAGCTACCAGCAGCAAGTCCAACTGCATCATATCTATAGAAACCTTTATACTTTCTTAAAAGTTCTTTATCAAGCTTAGTATATTCTCCAGTTCCATTCTTAATATAAGCATTATATGATGAAGCTCCTTCAACAGGCTCAAATTCAACATATGCAGATTCTAAATTTCCTGAAGCCTCAATGACAACAACGTCACTATTGCCCTTATCTACAGTAGGTGTATTTACTGTTGGTACCTCTGTATTTTGAGTTGAATCAGTATTGTTAGGCTCTTTTGAATTTCCACCTTGTGTGTTACCACCTTCTGGATTGCTTGCAGGTGGATTAGTTTCACTACTAGGATTTTTTACTTCTTCATTTTTCTCTTCAGTTTTAGAAGAGTCAGTCTCATCTTTAGTCTCATTAGTTGCTCCCTCATTTACCTTGTCTTGTTCTTTCTCACTTGTATCATTTCCATTATCTGGAATCGATGGATTAGCCTTGCTTGTTGTGCAACTAGCTAAACTGACTGCAGCTAAAGCTGCAGATAATGATATTAATAAACTCTTAGCTTTCATTTTATTCTCCTTATAAAACGCTTACATTTTAATCAAAAAAAAATAAGCTCAGTCTTCCCTCATTTACTGAGCTTACAATACTATAACAAAGAATTTGTATTATTTATTGGTGAATTATAAATATTTATTAAAAATTAAATAAAAAGGTTCACTTTCGTGAACCTATTACTATTTTAATCTACACTTAAATGCCATATCAATGAATTTTTTAGGATCAAGTGAAGCTCCTCCTACAAGTGCTCCATCGATATCATCTTCATCTACTAAGGCTTCAATGTTTTCTGGTGTTACAGAACCACCATATAAGATTCTGATTTTATCCGCAACCTCTTGGTTGTACAAATCAGCAACGCATTTTCTAATTAATGCACATTTTTCATTTGCAATTTTTGGAGTAGCAGTTTTTCCTGTACCAACAGCCCAAATAGGCTCATAAGCAAGAATAACCTTACTCATTGTATCATCATCTAATCCTTTGACAGCGGCAACAACTTGATCTGTTAAAATCTTGTCAGTGTCGTGATGTTGATATTGTTCCTCAGTTTCACCGAAGCAAATTGTTGGAACTAATCCATGAGCAACAGCTGATAATACCTTTTTATTTACTTCTTCATCTGTTTCTCCAAAATATCTTCTACGTTCATTATGCCCTACAAGAACATTTGTCACTCCTGCACTTTTTAGCATTAATGGAGATATTTCTCCAGTATATGCACCAAATTCAGCATAATGCATATTTTGAGCACCAATTTCTAGATTATATCCCTGTCTTTTAACCAAGGATACTAATAGCATTGCTGGTGGGAAAATGATAGTTTCAACATCATTCTTACTTGGAAGCTTATCATTTACTTTGTAAATGAAATCTAATGCTTCATCGTAAGTCTTGAACATCTTCCAATTTCCAGCCATTATTGGCTTTCTCATAGCATCACCCTTTACAAAATATTTTATAAGTTATTACTTTTCTAAAATCTCTGCGATATCGTTAATTGCAGCTTCAGCCTCTTCACCTGTAGCAACAACCTTAACGTTTTCTCCTGAAGGGATAGCTAATGACATTAATCCAAGAATTGACTTAACGTCTACTATCATATCATTGTAATGTAAATTGATGTCTACATTATATTTTGAAGCAGCTTGAACAACCTTTGCTGCTAAGCTAGCATGTAATCCTACTGTACTTTTAACTAAAATTGTCTTTTCCATTTTTCTTTCCTCCTGGTTAAATAAGTTTTTACTTGTCGTTAACGCAAGCAACACCTGGTAAAGTCTTTCCTTCTAGATACTCTAGTGAAGCTCCACCACCTGTAGAGATATGAGATACCTTTGAAGCATATCCAAATTGGATAGCAGCTGCAGCACTGTCTCCTCCACCAATGATTGTTGAGCAATCCTTTAGGTTAGAGATAGCCTCGCATACTCCGATTGTTCCCTTAGCATAGTTAGAGAACTCGAATACTCCCATAGGTCCATTCCATACAACTGTCTTAGCATCAGCTAAGATTTCCTTAAATACGTCTAATGTTCTAGGTCCTACATCTAGTCCCATCTTTCCATCTTCGATGTTCTTAACATCTACTACTTGGAATGGTGTATCATTACTGAACTCAGTTGTTACGATTGTATCAACTGGAAGAACAATCTTTCCGTTAGCCTTAGTTAATAATTCCTTAGCTAAATCAACCTTATCAGCCTCGCACTTAGAAGCTCCTACGTTATATCCTAAAGCCTTAAGGAATGTAAACATCATTCCTCCTCCAATTAGGATCTTGTCAGCCTTCTCAATTAAAGACTCAATAACACCAATCTTGTCAGATACCTTAGATCCTCCAAGAATAGCTACGAATGGTCTTACTGGGTTATCTACAGCTCCACCAATAAACTTAATTTCCTTCTCTAATAGGAATCCTGCTGCAGTCTCAGCAATGTTAGATGCAATTCCTACATTTGAAGCATGTGCTCTATGTGCAGTTCCGAATGCATCATTTACAAATAAGTCTCCAAGAGATGCCCAATAAGCTCCAAGCTCTGGATCATTTCCTGACTCCTTCTTTCCATTTAAGTCCTCGAAACGAGTGTTCTCAAACATTAAGATATCTCCGTCCTTCATATCAGCGATTGCAGCCTCTAATGCAGCTCCGCGTGTTTCAGGTACGAATGTTACCTTCTTTCCCATTAACTCTTCAAGTCTCTTAGCTACAGGAGCTAATGTGTTAGTTAATTTATCCTCTTCTGTCTTGATACGTCCTAGGTGAGAGAATACAATAGCCTTTCCACCATTGTTAATTACATACTCAATAGTAGCAATTCCTTCTCTTACACGGTTGTCATCAGTGATAACCCCATTCTTCATAGGCACGTTGAAATCAACACGAATTAATACCTTTTTACCTTTAACATTTAAATCTGTTACAATTTTCTTTGCCATTTAAAATCATTTCCTTTCATTTTTATTGGCTTTCCACATTAATGATTATATCATTATACAAATTATTATTCAATTGAAAGTTACTGAAACAAACTGAAAACGATTTTCATCATTTTATAATAATATCAGTATGAACA
>JAZRVY010000010.1:0-3798 GCA_045599405.1 Anaeroplasmataceae bacterium | reverse complement strand
AGAGAAATATTCATTTTCTAAATTAGTATAAGCTTCATTTAAGGATTTAAATATTTTATCATAGTTTGATAATTTAGCTATTTTATCAGATAGCTCTATATCTATACCCTCTCTAAGCTCTATGCTAGATAGCTCCTTTAGCTCATATTCTAGAAATTCTAATCGTTCCTTAGATGAGGCTTGTTTTTTTTGGATTGCCTCATATTCACTATATATCTTTAAATATTTATCTAAGGATAAGACATATTTATCTAATAAATTAGATAGCTTAGTATCTGTAGGATTAGAAAGAAGACTAATATACATATCAGGATTTAATAATTTGAATGTATCATGCTGTATATGTATATTAGCTAAATACTCTGTTATATTTTTGAGTATTTGTAGGGTTACTGTAGTATTATTAATTTTAATAATATTTTTACCATTGCTACTAATTTCTCTATAGATAGTAATATCATCATTAATTTCTATAGAATAATCCTTTAGTAATTCATTTATTTTAGGATTGGTGTATGAGAATTTACCCTCTATGTAGGCCTTATTTGATCCATATCTTATCATATCACTATCAGCACGTGCTCCTAGTAATAATGATATAGAATCAATGATAAGTGATTTACCTGCACCAGTTTGACCAGTAAGTACTGTCATACCCGAATCAAATTCAACTCTTAAATCTTCAATTATCGCAAAGCTTTTTACTGTTAGTTCCTTTAACATACTATACCTCTTATGCTGCACTATCTACTACAGATTTAAAATTAATAGGATTAGATTTCTTTTTAGAAACTGTACATATAAATTCAGTATTACCACTACCACCCTTTATAGGTGATACTGTTATTTGATTAATATATAGTCCAGCCTCGTTTAGATATCTATTTACATTACTAATAACCTCTAGATGAATCTTAGGGTTCTTTATAACGCCCTTTCCTATCATTTTACCTGCCTCAAATTGTGGTTTTATTAGGCACACTAATATATTAGTATCGTCTAGGTATCTAAGTATTGCAGGAAGGATATGCGATATAGATACAAAGGATACATCCATAACTAAATAATTGAAATGAACATCTGTATTAAATTCTAGGATATTCATATTTTCAATAGATATAACCCTAGAATCTTTTCTTAAGGTGTTGTGAAGCTGATTGCTACCAACATCTACAGCATAAACAAGGCTAGCACCATGCTGTAGTGCACAGTCTGTAAAGCCACCTGTAGATGAGCCTATATCAAGGACTATAGAATCCTTAAAATCTAGGTTAAATTCTTCTATAGCCTTCTTTAGCTTATAGCCTCCTCTAGATACATATTCCATAGATTCAAATACTATTTCTATAGTATCTGTATCTAGTATATCCATACTAGGCTTTTTAGCTATAATACCATTTACCTTTATTGCACCCTTTGAGATTGCATCCTGTGCCTTATTTCTTGATTCATAATAATTATTAGCTACTAAATATTGATCAATTCTCATATAGATTCTTAAGCCCCTTTAAGATATCCTCATTGCCTAAGTGATATTTTTCAAGTAAATCATCTACAGATCCATGCTCGATTATAGTGTCCTCATTTATATATATAGACTTTAAAGATATGTTTTTACTAATTTTTTGTGCATATTTTGCAATTTTTGCCGAAAGTGAACCACTTTCTGTTACCTGCTCATAGGTAAATATAGGTAAATTCATATCAAATAGCTTATTTAGCATATCTAAATCCATAGGCTTAATAAATCTAGCATTTACAAGTGTTATAGATAAATCATTTTCAATTATTAGCTTTTTAATTCTTTGTACATCAGGTCCATATGTTATACAAATTCCTAGGTTACCATTATGAACAATTTCCCAGCTACAATCAATAATTTCATTTGGTTCATGCTCTAAATCCATAAAATCTAGAGCCTTAGGATATCTTATAGCTATTGGTGTATCTGATTTAAAGGCATAATTAACTAAGGCCTTAGTTTCCTTTAGATCCTTTCCCATACATATCTTAATATTTGGCATTCCGTTTAGCATACTTAAGTCATATATACCCTGGTGTGTTGATCCATCACCAGCTACAATTCCAGCTCTATCTATTCCAATAATTACAGGAATATTTGGTCTACAGATATCATTAAGTATTTCATCATAGGCTCTTTGTAGGAATGTAGAATAATATAGTAGCACTGATTTTTGACCATTTAATGTCATTGCAGCACCAAATGAGGCTGCATGCTCCTCCGATATTCCTACATCTATTACTGAATCAGGATATGTTTCATGGAACTTCTTTATATCCTGCCCTAGCATCATTGCAGGGTCTAGGATAGTAAAGCTTTCTTTTGAACGGATCTTATATAAGGTATCTAATACTACTTCTGTATACGTATGCTCATTTTCTAATCTCTCAGTAGTTGGCATACCAGTTTTAGTATTAAATGGAGCTACGTTATGATATTTACCATCTTTATCAAGCTCAGCAAATTCATATCCCTTACCCTTTGTTGTAATTACATGTACAACACAAGGCTTATTTAGCTTTTTAACTCTTTTTAATATTTTAGCAACCTCTCCGATATCATTACCATCAAATGGTCCAAAATAATCATATCCAAGAGTCTCAAATATATTATCCATTTGAAGTAGGCTCTTTATAGATCTACTAAGCTTATGATATAAATTTCTAAGAGGTGGAATAGTAATCTTTCTTACTACTCTTTTAAGCCCTCTTAGGAATTTATTAAGCCTTAGTGACCCTAGCTTTTTATTTAAGGATCCTACTGATTTACTAATTCCCATTTTATTATCATTTAAAATGATTATAGGAGCTAGTCCCTTTTGACTACCTAGACTGTTAAGTGCCTCAAAGGCTACACCAGATGCGATAGCACTATCACCAATTAAGGCTACACAATTACCTATATTAGCACCATTTCTTTTAGCAATTAAAAAACCCTCTAATGCGCTAATAGAGGTTGAGCTATGTCCTGATTCCCAGCAGTCATACCTAGATTCACTATAATTGATATAGCCACTAAGCCCGCCTGCCTTTCTTAAGGACTCAAAATCCTTAGCTCTTCCTGTAAGTATTTTATGTGTATAGCTTTGATGTCCAACATCAAAAATGAGCTTATCATTTTCCTCATTAAACACCTTATGCATAGCTATAGTAAGCTCTACTACACCAAGGTTACTAGATAAATGTCCACCTGTTTTACTTACATTCTTAATTAAGAATTTCCTTATATCAAGAGCTAGTTCATTTAGCTCCTTCTTTTTTAATTCCTTTAAAAAGCTTGGATCTTGGATTTCTTCAAGATTCACTTTTTTAATTTCCTTCTTCAAAATCTACAAGTCCACTTTCTGTCATTTTTTGAACTACTAGCTTTTCATTTTTATCAAGAATCTCATAGCATTTCTTACTTAATTCAAGACCAGTAGTGTAATTACTTACCGCATCCTCTAGAGATATGTTCTTATCCTCTAGACGTCTTACAGTAGTATCTAGCTCTGCTAAAAGCTCCTCAAAGCTTTTTTCCTTATTTGCCATTTTTCTCTACCTCCATTACCCTAGTAGATACGATACCATCCTTTAATGTTATTTTTATAGTATCATTTTCCTTTACATCCTTTACAGATCTAACTATTTTATCATTCACCTTAGAAATACTATATCCCTTATCCATGATAGTTAATGGATTTAAGGCCTTTAGCTTTTCTGTGTATAATGTAAAGCTATTTTTCTTTTGAATTAATAAATTATTAATCGCAAGATTTAATCTTTCTAAATTATTAT
>JAZRVY010000009.1:0-5294 GCA_045599405.1 Anaeroplasmataceae bacterium | reverse complement strand
TGTGATAGATTATTTTGTATCATCAATAGTATTTGACAGTAATAAGATACTTGGTAATTTACTATTATTCCATATAGATTTAGATAGTAAAAAGATATTGATATTTGGGCCTTATATAGGTATTTTAATAGATACCTTGTTATATATATTAACTGATGAGGTATATGGAAAAAAAGAATATAAAATAATTTAAGAAAACTGTTGACAATATATTTTTTTAGTATATAATTAATAACGGTTAATTAAATAATTGGTAAGAAGAACGTCCGTTCTCGCCTGATCGATAATTGAGTTGGTAGGCAAAAAAGCTAATGAATATATATAAGTAGTTTTTATTATGGGGCGTTTACGTCCCATTTATTTTTTTAAAAAGATAAAACTAATATGGAGGTGTAAGTATTAGCAAGCAAGATAGAAATACAGATGATGTAATCATGAATGAGAACATTAGATGTAAGGAATTACTAGTTATTACAAACACAGGTGAAAAACTTGGAATATTATCTAAAGCTGACGCTTTAAGAAAGGCTGATGAATTAGGACTAGATTTAGTATTAATTCAAAAGGATGGAAATCCTGCAGTAGCAAAGATTATGGATTATTCTAAATTCAGATATGAGCAACAACGTAAGGCTCGTGAGATGAAGAAGAACCAAAAGGTTGTAACTGTACAAGAAATCAGACTTAGCCCAACTATTGAGCAACATGACCTTGAGACAAAGTCAAATAATGCTCGTAAGATGATTCTTAAGGGTAGTAAGGTTAAGGTAACACTACGTCTATTTGGACGTATGATGGGACGTCAAGATTTAGGTAGTGAGGTAGTGGAGAAATTCGCTGAGTCATTAGCTGATGTTGCTTCTAAGGAAGTACCTATTAAGCTAGATGGTAGATCATTATTTACTATATTAGTACCAAAAACAGATAAGAAATAATAAAGGAGTGTAAATTAAAATGCCAAAGCAAAAGACACATAGTGGTTTAAAGAAGAGAATTAAGGTTACTGGAACTGGAAAGTTAAAGCGTGGACACGCATATACAGGACACTTAAAGACTAACAAGACACATAAGGAGAACAAGAACCTATCTAAGTCAGGTTTAGTTCACAAGACAGATTATAAGAGAATTAAGTCATTAGTCTCTAATATGATGTAATTAAGGATATTTATAGGAGGAAGAAATTATGCCAAGAGTTAAAGGTGGATATACAACAAGAAGAAGACGTAAGGCTGTCTTAAAATTAGCTAAGGGATACTATGGATCAAAGCATACTTTATATAAGACTGCTCATGAGCAAGTTATGCGTTCATTAGCTTATGCTTTCAGAGATAGAAAGGTTAAGAAGAGAGATTTCCGTAAGCTTTGGATTCAAAGAATCAATGCTGCTTGTAAGTTAAATGATATGAAGTATTCTCAATTCATTTGCGGACTTGCAAAGGCTGGAGTTGAAATCAACAGAAAGATGCTAGCTGAAATGGCAGTTAACGATGAAAAGGGATTCGCAGCATTATGCGAGCTTGCTAAGAAGAATATGAACAATAAGGTAGCTAAGGCTGAGGAGAAGGTAGTAGTATTAAAGACTGCTTCTAAGGCTGAGAAGGCTGCTGCTGCAAAGGAAGCTAAGCCAGCTGCTAAGAAGGCTGCTGTAAAGGCTGAGGCTCCAAAGGCTGCTAAGGCTGAAAAGGTAGAGGCTCCAAAGGCTGCTGCTCCTGCAGAGGATTTATCTTCAAAGACTGTTGCTGAATTAAAGGAAATGGCTAAGGCTGCTGGAATTACAGGAATTTCTGCAATGAAGAAGGCTGACCTAATCGCTGCTTTAACAAAGTAATAATAAAATAAAAGCACTTTTAAAGTGCTTTTTTTTATATCTATGATATAATAATTAATGTTGGAGGTATTTTTATGCCAGAATTAACTAAAGAACAAGAAAAAGAAATAATTGAACAAAAGAAAAGAGAATATATCGAGAAGCAAAATAAAAATTTAGCTTTAATTAAAAAGCTAAAGCTTGTTGTATATGCTCTTACAACTATTTTATTTGTCTTATTAGCTTCATATTTTATCTTATATATTATGATGGACAAGAGAAATATTTTCTTAAATGATATTTGTCTACCAGTTGGTATTATTTGCTTTGGTGGAGATGGATTATTAATAAGCTTCATGAATCCGAGAATAAGTGCTAGTAATGATACTAAGGGAGATAGATTAGTATTTATTTTATCAGCTATAATTATTTTATTTGGAATTGGATTACTTATCTATAGATTAGTGGCTTAGTTGACCAATATTTTATTCTAGTATATAATAAAGATGCTAGGATATGCCGTGGAACCCAAATATATAATTATCGGATCTGAGAGACTCCATGTGTTGAATGCCTTTAATTTAGGAATCCTAATTGGAGCTAAAAAGAGGATCCTAGCTTTGAAGATTTTGTTCTTCACTGCTTCCTAGCCCCGATTAAATATTAAAGCCTTTTATAAGGCTTTTTTCTTTAGATTTTATATATAATATAAAGAAATTACCTATGTAGACCGTTTTCGGTCTATTATTTATTGTTTTTAGAGTATATTTTTGTTATACTTTAATGGTTGTTGCTTAAAGCGACATTATGAGGTTTTTATGGAAAATAATTTTATTGAATTAAATATAGATGAGGATATTATTAAGGCTTTAGATGAACTTGAAATTGTAAATCCAAGTGAGATACAGGCTAGAGCTATTCCTGTTATGAATGAAGGGGCAGATATCATTGGTCAAGCACAAACTGGAACAGGAAAAACATTCGCTTATGGTATTCCTACAGTAATGAAGCTGGATTCATCAATCAAAGGTGTACAGGCCTTAGTCTTATGTCCTACAAGAGAGCTATCACTACAGGTTAGTCAAGAGCTTGTTAAGCTAATTAAATACAAAAAGAATATTAAGATAGCTACAGTTTATGGAGGAGAGTCATATGAAAAGCAAATTAGAGCTTTAAAGGCTAAGCCTCAAATTGTAGTTGGTACACCTGGAAGAATTATTGATCATATCAATAGAGGTACATTAGTATTTAAGGATGTTCATACTTTAGTGCTAGATGAGGCTGATGAAATGCTTAAAATGGGATTTCAGGAGGATCTTGAGCTAATACTTAGTCAAACTCCAGAAACTCGTCAAACAGCGCTTTTTAGTGCCACTATGCCAGAGTTTATCAAAAAGGTAGCATTAAAATATCAAAAGGAACCAATTCACATTATTATAAAGAAAAAGACATTAACTGTTGAGAAAATTAAGCAGGATGCATATTTTTGTAAGAGAGATAGTAAAAAGGATTTATTACTTAGATTACTTGATATGAATGATTTTAATTCGTGCATAATATTCGCAAATACAAAGAGTATGGTTGATGAGCTTGTGATGTTTTTACAAAAGAATAATTATTTAGCAGATGGTATTCATGGAGATTTAAAGCAGCTTGTTCGTGATAGAGTAATGAACACATTTAGAAACGGAACTACTAAAATACTAGTAGCTACAGATGTAGCTGCAAGAGGTATTGATGTAGAAGGACTTGAAGCTATTATTAATTTTGATTTACCAAATGAAAATGAGTCATATGTTCATAGAATCGGTAGAACAGGTAGAGCAGGTCAATTCGGTCATTCAATATCTATTTGTACACCTTCAGATAAATCTAGATTATTTGATATTGAAAAATATACTAAGGGTACTATTGAAATGCTAGATATTCCACAGGTTGAACAAATCTATGCTAAGCAATCTGGTAAGATTATTGATCAAATAATGGCTAATATTGATTCTGATATGAAGCAAAATCTTCATATATTAAATAAGCTAGCACATGATAATTTAGATAGTGGATTAATCATTAACGCTTTAATTAATATTATTATGGAAAATAAGAGAAAAAGCTATAATGATATTGAAGCAATTAAGCTATATTCAAATAGCTCTAGAAACCAAATAAATCATGGTGGTAAGCAATCTAACTCAGGTCATGGAGGAAAAAATTCTGAATATATTTACGCATCGTTAAATATAGGAAAGAAGGAATTGTTACGTCCTCAGGTATTATTATCCTTTATGGAAAAGAATGCTGGTGTTAGAAAGAGTAATGTAGGAGACATTGAAATTAGAAAGAGTGGAACTACACTAGAAATTACAAAGGCCGCATTTGCTTATTTAAAAAAGCTTGATGGAAAAATCTATCAAGGAACTAGAATAAGAGTACAAAGAGTTGTAAAGATGGATAGATAATTCAAAAAAGCTATAAAAGTATTGAATCTTTTATGGCTTTTTATTAATTATATTTAAAAAACTTACAATTTATTGTAAAATGTATATATTAAAATATATAAAGGAGAATAAATATGAAATTATTAAAGTACATTGGTGCAATGGCACTAGCATTACTTGCAATGGTAGCATTAGCTTCTTGTGGAAAGGGTAAAGAAGATATTGCAATTGTTAAGTTTATGTCACACACATCATTAAATGAGATTGAAACAGCAATTAAAAAGGAAATTAAGGAAACATCTAACTATAAGGTTAAATGCTATGATGGAAATGCACAAGCAGATCAAATAGCACAAACATTAACTAAGCTTAAGGATGATCATGTTAAGACTGTTGTATGTATTGCAACTCCAGTTGCAATGTCAGCAACAACTATCTTTGCAGGAACTGATACAAAGCTAGTATTTGCGGCAGTATCTGATCCTCAAGGCGCAGGTATTGTAAATAATCTAGCAGCACCAGAAGGAAATATCACAGGAACTTCAGATGCAGTTGATCTATCAAAGCAATTAGAATTAGCATATGCTGTAAATCCATCACTTAAAAATGTTGGATATATCTATACAGGATCTGAGGCTAATTCAGTATCTAATTATAATAGATTAAGAGAACTAGCTGCTGAGAAAGGATTTACATTAGTAGATCAACAAATTTCTAATGCAGGAGAGGCTACAGAGGTATTTAATTCAATCAAGAATAGAATTGATTGCTTAATTGTTACTGATGATAATAATGTTGCATCAGCTATGCCAACATTATCTAATTTATTAATTGCAGCAAAGATTCCTTGTTATTGTGCAGCCGATTCTGAAATCAAGGATGGTGGTATGATGGGATATTCTATTAACTATACAACACTTGGAACAGATTCAGGAAAGATGGCTGTAAAGCTAGCTAATGGAGCAGCAATTAAGGATGTACCAGTTAAGGTATATCAATCATCAGAATTATCATTATTCTATAATTCAAACTTTACTAAGAATTCAGGAATT
>JAZRVY010000008.1:0-2530 GCA_045599405.1 Anaeroplasmataceae bacterium | reverse complement strand
TATTATCTCTTGAATAATATCTAGCTATCTTTTCACCAAATCCACCATCTAAAATACCATCCTCTAAGGTAATTACCTTTGTATGATTACCCTTTAAGGATTCTAATAAGCTAGTATCTATACCTGTAATATATCTAGGATTAATTAAAGTTGGAGATTTTCCTGTATTCTTTTCAATAAGTGAAGCTAGTGCTTCTCCTATTTGATAGAAATCACCAAGAGCGATTATAGCTATATCACTACCCTTAATATCTACCTTATATTGATTTAAATTATCATAGCTTGTATCTACAATCTTATTTGTATGAATAACTCCATTACAAGGTATTCTAATAGCTACTGGGTAGCTATTTTGTTCAATAGACCAATCTAGCATTGCGAAATACTCCTCGCAGCATGTTGGAGCTAGATATACTAAATTTGGAATATTAGACATCATTGGAATATCATATATTCCTAAATGTGTGATGTCATTCATACCAAATATTGAGGCTGTATTTACAAGCAGGGTTGCAGGATTTTTGTTGATACATAAATCCTGTGATATTTGGTCGTATGTTCTTTGGAAAAAGCTTGAGTGAGTGGAAAATACTGGCTTACCACCAGCCTTAGCTATTCCAGAGGCCATAGCAACTGCATGCTCCTCAGCAATTCCAACATCTATAAATTGCTCTCCTGCCTCATCTCTTTTTTCCTTTGTAAATCCTATACCAGTAGGTACTGCAGCTGTGATAGCCACTACGCTGCTATCCTTTTTCATTTTATCTAGTAAATAGCTGCATGTTAAATCCCCGTAGTTCTCCCTATAATCTCTTTTAGCAGATAATCCAGTCTCTGGATTAAATGGGCTATGCCAATGCCAATTTTCCTTACTCTCTTCAGCCAGCTTATATCCCTTACCCTTAACTGTATTAATATGTACAGCTATAGGATGATTAATATCCTTAACCTTTTTGAAGGCGTTAATTAGGCTTTCTAGGTTATTACCTTCATTTACATAAATATAATCAAGACCCATAGCCTTAAATAAATTAACACTACATTGTCCATTGGATTCCCTTAAATCCTTTAGATTTTTGTAAATTCCACCATGATTTTCAGCTATAGACATATCATTATCATTTACAACAACAATAAAATTAGTATTCATCTCTCCAACAAAATCAAGGCCCTCTAAAGCCTCTCCTCCTGATAAAGATCCATCACCAATAACAGCTATAATATTTCCCTTTTCCTTTAGTAAATCTCTACCCTTTGCAAGTCCACTTGCAAGGCTTATTGATGTTGATGTATGACCTATATTAAAGAAATCATGGCAGCTTTCTTCTGGATTTGTATATCCAGATACATCACCAAATTTATCATCACAAGCGAAAGCTTCCTTTCTTCCTGTTAGTATCTTATGTGTATAGCATTGATGGCTAACATCAAAAACTATCTTATCTATAGGACTATCAAACACATAATGTAGAGCTATAGTAGCCTCTACAATACCAAAATTAGGACCAAAATGTCCTCCCTTTTTAGATAGTCTATTCATTAGATATTCTCTAATTTCACTAGCTAGTACCTCTAGTTCCTTTATACTTAAATTTTTAATATCCTTTGGACTATTGATTTTTTCTATATACATAATTATTCCTCCCATATTAAATATCTATATTTTTTATACAAATAACTTTTATAATCGTATATTACATATACATTATACTATTATTTTATTAATATGTGTCAAAAAAAGGAATCATTTTTTCTTGATTCCTTTCTTTACTATCTTTTTACCCTTATTATTTCAAGTAACGCATTTTTTATCATTCCATAATCTCTGGCGCAATCTCTTGGTATACTAAGTAGCTTCAGATTATGCTTATCACAGAACCCTTATTAGTCTTTATTCCTAACTCGTTAATGACTAATTTATTTTCAATTTTTTCAATTCCTAGTTCTTGCTTCTTCTTTTTTCTTTCCTTTTTATAAAATGCATCCTTCGCTAATAATTCAAATTGCTCATCATTTAACTGAAATCTATTATTTTCTAGAATATTATCATTATCAATTCCTGGGATTAATCCATACTTACCAACATATGGAACTGTATCCATTTTAAAACAATCAATATAATAATCAATTAATTCATCTCTTGAAACTCCTGGCTTTAAAAAAGATATTGTTTCTGGATGCTCAGCGATATAATTCAATAAAGTTTCTGGTGTTTGATGATATGTATCTTCTAATACCTCAGCCTCTAAAATATTATCAAAATGAATATAATAATCCTCTTGAACATCATGGTTATAAGACAAATTAAATGCATCACATTTAAATCCTTTATTTTTAGAATCCACAAAATTAATTCCAATCATAAATTTAGTGATTTCATTAGATTTATTTTTATATTCAATTCTTACCCAATAGTTTTGATTAATAGCTTTTAGCAAAATTTTACCAAAATCCATAATAAAGTCCTCTTTTATCGTAATTTTTATCAAATAGATTATATCATAATTAACAAAAAAAATAAAAAGACCAT
>JAZRVY010000007.1:0-13058 GCA_045599405.1 Anaeroplasmataceae bacterium | reverse complement strand
TAGCTTTCATTTATATAAGAAATACTATCATCTAGCTCATCTGAGCTAAATTTTACCATAATTATATACCTATACATATTCTTTAACTTATATATATAAGGCCTTTGAGGCTTATATACCTTACTATTAGAAGCTGTATTTGATAAATAGGTATAAATATTTTCAGCCTCCTTATAGGCTTTGTTATAATCACTTGATGATACAACAAGCTCCACTAGAGTTGAAAACGGTGGATTAAATAATATTTTCCTTTGCATAATTTCAGCATTATAAAATCCTAAATAATTATGATTCTTTGCATATTCTATTGCATAAGAATCAGGACTATATGTTTGGATAATAACCTCACCAGTGGTATCTGCTCTACCAGCTCTACCAGAAACCTGCTCTAATAAATCAAAGCTTCTTTCATAAGCATCATAAACAGGTAGCTTCATACCTAAATCAGCATTTAAAATACCTACCAAGCTTACCTTAGGGAAATCAAGACCCTTAGCTACTATTTGAGTACCAATTAAGATATCAGCCTCATTATTCTTAAAGGAATTAAATAGCTTTTCATAAGAATTTTTCTCTCTTGTAGTATCAAAATCTACCCTTATAGTTCTAATACCTGGTATTTCCTTTTCTATAGCCTCTACTATCTTTTCAGTTCCTCCACCTACAAACTTAATATATCTAGATCCACATAGCTTACATGTATCTACATTATTTTGCTCATAGCCACAATAATGACATTTTAATTTATTATTGTTTTTATGGTATGTTAGGGCCACATCACAATGTGGACATTTAACAGTCTCACCACATTCTCTACATTGAACAAATGTAGAAAAGCCTCTTCTATTTAAAAATAAAATAGATTGCTCACCCTTATTATATTTATCCTTGATATTATCTAATAATACCTTAGAAAAGACACTTCTGTTACCAGCCTTAAATTCCTCTCTCATATCAACAACTAGGCTGCTAGGAAGAGGCTTGTTATTAGCTCTATTCTTAAGCTCTAATAATTTATAATTGCCATTGATTGCATTATAATATGAGTCTATTCTTGGAGTTGCGCTACCAAGCACTAATGGACAATTATGGAAATTAGTTCTAAATGATGCTACATCAATAGAATCATATTTAGGATTTGTATCCTGAATATATGAAGCCTCATGTGCTTCATCTATAATGATAATTCCAAGATTCTTAAAGGGAGCAAATATTGCAGATCTTGCACCTACAACAACCTTAGCATCTCCTCTTAGTATCTTTCTCCATTCATCATATTTTTCTCCGATAGAAAGCCTAGAATGTAAAACCGCAACGTTATTACCAAATCTAGCCTTAAATCTCGCATTCATTTGTGGTGTTAGGCTTATTTCAGGAACTAGCATTATAGCTTCCTTGCCACTGCTTATAGTATCTTCAATTAAATTAAGATAAATTTCTGTCTTTCCAGATCCTGTAATACCGTGAAGAAGGAAAGTTTCATTAGTATTGAAGCTGTCTTTAATAGTATTATAAACATCTTGCTGTTCACTATTTAAAATAACCTTCTTATCATTTTGTATTTCAATATAAGGATCTCTATATACCTCTTGGTCATATATCTCTATTATTCCGTGAGCCTCTAGGGTAGATAGCACACTTAAAGAAACTCCCATATCCTCAAGTAATACTCCCTTTGGTATATCCTCACCTATCTCAGAAAGATAATCAACTACCATTTGAGCCTTTGTAGATTTATAATCAAGCTCATTTTTTAACAGTGTTACATAAGAAATACTTTTTTCCTTAGCCTTATCCTTTAGCTCATCTACTATTTCTACCTTACCTAATTTTTCTAGCTTCTTAAGCTCTGATAAATTAGGATCATTAGTTTTTATCAAATACATATCATTTTTAAATAAATCTAATATTTCCTTATTAATATTATCCTTATTTAATAAATGTACCTTTTTTAAATATTTAACCTTTAGGGCTGTAGGTATCATAGTAAGTAAGGCTGATATATAAAATGTATAATATTTTTTTGTCATATAAAAGGCTAAATCAATAGATTCCTTATTGATTATCGGATTTAAATCTAAAACCTCTATTATTTCCTTTAGCTTACTTGGTTCATATTCAGTTGTGTCTGTAATCTTAATAACAAATCCTAGTACCTTTCTACTTCCAAAAGGAACCTTAACACGATGGCCAATCTCTATAACATTTTCTAGTTCTTTAGGGATAATATATTCAAATAATCTATTAACTTGATTATTAGTTATGTCTACTACTATTTGTGCATACATAATTATACCTCCCACAGAAAATAAAAGCCCATTTAGAA
The DNA here is from genome assembly GCA_045599405.1 of Anaeroplasmataceae bacterium. Lineage (GTDB taxonomy): Bacteria > Bacillota_I > Bacilli_A > Acholeplasmatales > Anaeroplasmataceae > UBA3206. The sequence goes on along the minus strand of JAZRVY010000007.1, from coordinate 10,732 downwards.
TGGGCTTATTGTTTGTATAAACCATCATTCAAGCTTTAGCACCTTACTTAAGCAGGTTGCTGTAGGGTCTCAGAGCTTGTCTCTCACCTACTCGATATGGTATTAAGATATACATATTATAATATAATATGGATTAGATTTCAACATTATCATCAATAACTTTTTCAGATTTTATTTTTATAAAATCATCTGCTATTTGCTCATTGACTAATCCAAGAGGCTTTAAGGCTGGAACTAAAGCCTTTAATCCTAGATAAACTAGTAATGTTTGTGGTATTAAATAAGCTATATTCTTTGGCATTGATAATGTAAAGATATAAAGCTTTGTAGCATGAGCTGACAAATTAGCTACATCCGCCCAGCATAATGAACCTAAAATTGCATTAAAGAATAAATTTACAAGTAGTCTTGATAGCAAGCATTTTGAGAAATTAAGCTTTGTTTTGTAAAAGCAAATACCATAGGTAAATCCAATAAGTCCTGCTTGTAATGTATATCCAAAATGGAATGGATATCCAGTTGGGAACATAAAGAATCCAAAAATGTCAGATATGATACCAACCATAAATGATATAGATGGTCCATATATCATTCCTATTACAACAAAGAATAATAATGATTTAGATAATCCTAAATTACCAAATCCTGAAGGTAGTGGTATATATCTTACTACTTGCATCATAGCAAACAGCATTGTAAGTGTTGTAATCTTTTTAACACTATCAAGCTCCTTTAGGGAGTTTCTCCAATAAGATAGCTTAAATGGATATTTGTAGATATTTTCATTATCGTATGCAAGCTTATCTATTGCATCTTCCTTTTTGACTAATACAAGTATAGAAATAACAACTAATCCTACCAATAATCCAGATGCTGCACCAATAACGGCATATGGAGCCATAGAAATACCACCTCTAGATGAAATTACAGATGCTTCCTTTGTCCAGTTAGAGTCACTTGTAACTAATTTATCAAATCTAGTAAATGAAGCCTTAGCTGCTGATAAATCATTAGCCATTCTCATCATAAATCTTCTAGCCTGCTGCCATGTATTAAAATATCTTTGCTGACATATTAAAGTAAATGAATTATCATCATTTACCTTATATTTAGTTCCTTTAGCCAGTCCCTTTACCTTAATATAATCAAATGATGAATAATTACATGAATATGTATATTTACCATTCCATGTAGCTTCTATTGTTTCTGTTATATTATCTTTAGTAATAGCTATAGTTTTATTTTTCTTATCCTCTTTAAATTCAGCATTATAAATTGGATACCAATAATCACTAATAACCACATATGAATCAGTCTTTATATTATTATAGTCACAATAAACAGTATCCTTTTTATTATCACTATGTGTGATTATTAATTTATTAGATGATGATACAGTATCAGATTTTGATAATTGGATAGTTTCACCAGATACTACTATTATATTTTTATATGAATCATATGAAATATCTTCATAATTAGCACTATATGTTTTCTTTGTATATCCATCCTCACTTTTAACAGTTAGCTCTCTTGTATAGGCAATAGTATCAGTTACCTCTATAGGATATTTATAATCATTAAGTACTATAGATTTACTTTCTTCATATGTTGTTTGAATTTCATTTTTTACATTTTTTATAAATGATCTATCATCAATATCTTTGATATTGAAATCAATAGTATCATACTTAAATGTTAGCTCATATACCTCATGTCTAGGATTATAATATGAGTAAACATATAAACTAGCAAGACCTAGTCCTACTATCATTAATATAATTATTAATAATCTTCTTTGCCATAGGCACTTAAAATAATTTTTCATAAAAAAAGACCTCCATAAAAAAGAGATCCACTGAGATAAAATATATAAAATATTCTCATATACAGCGGATGCAACTACTCATCGCCACCAAAGTGTTCGTCCTCAACCAACGTCCCATGTTAAGGCACTTCACGCGAGTAATCTACTCTGTTTACGGAATAATTATATACTAACTTATTATAAAAAGAAAGATTATATTATAAATAACTTATATATAAACCATTTTAAATAATAATTAAAAATTTCTATTAAAATTTAATAATAAATTTTGTTCCTTTTCCAAGCTCTGATTCAACTGCTATTTCAAGATTATTATTAGTACAAATATGCTTAACAATTGCCAATCCTAAACCTGTTCCACCCTTTTCTTTAGATTTAGCCTTATCAACTCTATAGAATCTTTCATATATTCTATCTATATGCTCAGGGGCAATACCAATTCCCGTATCAGATATTTCAAAGGTTTTAGCTATTGAATTAAGGGTGATGCTTATTTGACCATTATCTTTATTATATTTAATAGCATTATCTATTAAATTTCTTAATAAATGATATAAATCATTATTGGATATAAAGACTTCAAAATTAGAATAATTTCTAATTACCTTTATATTTCTATTATTTATAATTGTGTCATATGAATTTATAATATCCTCCACAGCTTTTGAAAGTGGTATATTAGTCTTTTCTTCACTTCTATTAGCCTCAAGCTTTGATAGCTCTAGCATCTCTGTGATTATTTGATTCATACGTGTAGCTTCTTTTATTGTCTTTTCTATAGCATCATCTATTTCCTTTTTATCCTCTATGATACCTTGATTTATCATTTGCTGATATCCAATAATTGAAGTCAGTGGGCTTTTTAGCTCATGTGAAGCGTTAGCAAAGAAATCAGTCTTAATCTTTTCTGTTTTCTTTTGCTCTGTAATATCATAAATAAATAATACTACACCATGCTTTTTTGTATCATTGACGAATGAAGCATCTAGAGTTGATACGTTAATAATATATTCATTCTCTCCACTCTTATAGTCAACATTTTGGCTATAGTTTTCATTCATACATTTATCTATTGAGCTAGATAGTTCATGATTTAAAAATGAATAAACATAATTTTTTTCAAGTAAATCATTTTTACTCTTTTTAAATATATCACATGCCATTTTATTTATAATAATAACTTGACCACTACCATCTAAAATTACAAGACCCTGTCTTATATTTTCAATGATATAATCTACCTTTCTCTTTTCATTTTCTACTGAAGAGATTTTATCTTCAATTAAGTCTCTTACCTTGTCAATTTGAAATGATAGCATATCAATATCATTACCTGTATATTTAGGTGTATCACCAACAATAAGTGAAAGCTTTGATACCTCATTCTTTAAAGGCTTTATAGCTTTATTTGTCATTATAGTAATAGCAAAAAAGGAAATAATACTTATTACTATAATAGTGGAAAAACCACTCCATATTAGAGTGTTTGACATATCTGTTATAGAGGTTTCTGGCATTGATACTCTAATATATTCTGAGCTTGATGGTAAATATGTTGCAACATAAAACATATTTACCTTTGTTGTACTTGAATATCTATGCGTTACTTTTCCTACATTTTTTATCTCGGGTCTAGATAAATGATTAGATTCTGAATATCCTGATGTATCATATAATACCTGACCATCACTAGAAATAAAGGTTACTCTTAGCTTTTTGTTAGCATCGTGAATATTATTAGCACATTCATCCATATTTGTGCCATCATATTCCTGCTCAATAATAGAAAGATATGTTTTAATTTCAGATTCCATATTTCGAGTATTTGTTGTTGATACTATAAATACAGATACTAAAAGAAATATAATTAATGAACTTACTAATATTATGGCATTAAATAAAATATATCTTTTTTTCATTACGATACCTTATATCCTAATCCATATACAGTTTCTATTAATGATTCATCCTCTATTTTCTTTCTAATTGATTTAATATGCATATCAATAGATCTTGTTTCAAGCTCGTCATTACCCCAAATTGAGGTTAATATTTCATCTCTTGTAACTACCTTTCCTCTATTTTTAAATAGCATTTCAAGTATTTCAAATTCCTTTACTGTTAAAGAAATAATATTTCCATCCTTCTTGCATTCATGAGAATCAATATTTAAAGTTATGTCCTTAACCTCATAAATATTAGTTCTTTTATATTTTCTGAATCTAGCATTTACTCTAGCAACAAGCTCAAGCAAATCAAATGGCTTTGAAATATAATCATCAGCACCTAAATCTAGACCATCAATTTTATCTGTTATAAGACCATTTGCTGATATGATAATTATTTGTATATCATCATTTGCTGGATTACTTCTTAGCATTTGTAAAAGCTCAGATCCACTATAATCTGGCAGCATCATATCAAGTAAAACCATATCTGGCTTATTTAAATTAAATTCATTTAAAAAATCCTTACCATTATCAAATGATGTAACTATGTATCCTTGCTTTGATAATGTTCTATTTATAATTTTTGAAATATCCTTATCATCTTCTACTGAATAAATTATATAGCTCATATGATAATCTCCTTTCAAATATAATCTAATTATTATTTTACTCTAAATTTATTTTAAAGATAGAGGTTGATCTCCAGTTGGGTCCTTAATTGAATATCCAATATTAATTAAATGATCTGCAACTCTTTCAAGCTCGGAAATTATTGTTGTAAATTTTCCACCAAGCTCCATTGTGCAGTTTTCTTGTGATAATCTTTCAAAATGAGCAATTGATAATTGCTTTTTAAGATCATCTGTTTTCTTTTCTAGTTTTGAAAGCTCCTCAAGGTTAGCCGATTTAGTAGTGTCAAAGGTTGCAATTGCAATATCATACATTTTAGCCACTGTATCAAACATTTCATCAAGTTCTTCCTTAGCCTTATTTGAAAATACAAGTTTCTTATCATGCATATCAATAGATGCATCTAAGAAATTTTGAGCATGATCACCAATACGTTCAATATCATTTACAACGTGATAATATGATCCAACCTGCTTTACATTTATACCACCAACAAGTGGTGAAAGCTTAATTAAGAATTTTGTTATTTCAGAATTAATAAAATCTATTTGATCCTCTCTAGCTTCTATTTCTTCTTTATAAACACCATTTTGATTTTTTATTTCAGCAAAGCTCTTAATTAAATTTTCTTTTGCTAAATTTGCCATATTTTCAATTTCTCTTTTTACTTGCATTACAGCAATAGCTGGAGTAGCTAGCAATCTATCATCAATAAATTTAATAACCTTCTCATTTTCTTTTTTGTCATCCTTAACAATTATCTGGGAAAGCTTTACTAAATGCTTAATAAATGGAAGCAATATTGCTGTTGTAACAACATTAAATACAACATGGAAAATAGCAATTTCATAAGATATATTATTTATCTTAGAAAGAAGGTTTACTATTGGGTTTTTAAGAGCCCAAATAATTATTGTAAATACTATAGTTCCAATCAAATTGAATAATAAATGTATAATACCTGTTCTTCTCGCATTAATTGATGTTCCAATTGTAGCAATTAATGCTGTTACACATGTACCAATGTTAGCACCTAAAATTACAAATAATGCATTAGATAATGGTATTGCACCTTTTGCAGCCATAACAATAATTAAACCTGTCATTGCAGATGATGATTGCATTATAGCAGTAAATATTACTCCAAGCAATAATAACAATAAAGGGAAATCTATTGCCGTAAATATGTTAGAAAACATATCCTTAATAGCATCATTTTTAAATGATGCACTCATTAAATCAAGCCCAATAAATAATAAACCTAATCCACAAATTATTCCACCAATATTTCTAATTCTATCCTTCTTAACAAACATCATCATAACACCTATGAAGGCTAATACAGATGCATATAATGAAATATTTAATGATGATAGGGATACTAAAAGTCCTGTCACTGTTGTTCCTATATTAGCTCCCATAATTATTGCAGTGGCCTGGATTAAGGTCATAGCTCCTGCATTTACAAATCCAATAGCCATTACAGTAGTTGCAGCACTTGATTGAATTAATGCTGTAACACTAGCACCAACTCCTACTCCTGCAAATCTATTATTAGTAATTTTACCAATAAGCTTTTTCATTCCTGGTCCAGCAACCTTTTGAAGGCTTCCTGACATCATATTCATTCCTGCAATAAAAACACCAATACCTGCAAGTAAGGCTAAAATACTTTCAAAAATTTCCATAAAAATTCTCCATTTCTTTACAATTTAAATTATACATTTATATAATTTTTAAATCTTACTATAAATAGTAAAGAAATTGTAAAGAACTTGTAAAGAGAACCCTTAATTAGAATATTTGCTTATCTTTATAATATCCACTAATGATATAAATTACCCATTCTGCGACGTTAACTGCATGATCAGCAATTCTTTCTATATATTTAGCAATAAGTGTAGTATATACTGCAATATCACTGCATTGCTTTTCATTTGCCATTTTGATTATTGCTAATAAAATTTCTTCATACAATGAATCAATTATATCATCTCTTTTTATAACATCATTTGCTAGTGTAATATCCTTATTAATATAAGCCTTGATGCTATCAGATACCATTTCCATTGTTAATAAGATTGCTCTATCAATTTTGTCATTAGAATAATGCTCAAATTTACTTAGCTTATATGCAAAGTCCTTTATATCCTGCGCATGATCTCCAAGCCTTTCTAAATCATTTACAAGCTTTAATATACCGGATACCTTTCTTAAATCCTTTGCATATGGTCTTTCCTTTAGCATTATATTAAGGCACATTTCTTCTATTAATCTTTCATGTAAATCCACTACATCATCATTAATATAATCTGCTTTTTTATTATCAAATTTATTATATAATTCAAAGCAAATTTTAAGATTTTCTATAACCTCTTGTGCCATTTTAACTAGCATTTGATTTAAATGCTCAATCTCGTCCTCTAGCTTCATTTTATCCAAACCTTCCTGTTATATAATCCTCTGTTTTTTTATTTTTAGGATTTTTAAATAGACTTTCTGTCAAATCATATTCAATAACCTCACCAAGCATAAAGAACGCAGTATAATCAGATATTCTTGTAGCTTGCTGCATGTTATGTGTAACAATAACAATTGTGTACTCGTTTTTAAGTGTTTCTATAAGCTCTTCTATTTTTAAGGTTGCAATTGGATCAAGAGCACTTGTTGGTTCATCCATTAATATTACATCAGGATGCATGGCAATAGCTCTCGCAATGCATAGTCTCTGTTGCTGTCCACCTGACAGCTCAAGTGCTGAATCCTTTAATCGATCCTTAACCTCATCATAAATTGCTGCCTTCTTTAAAGAGTCTATTACAATCTCTGTAAGCATTGCTTTGCTTTTTATTCCTTGACATCTTGGACCATAGGCAACATTATCAAAAATTGACATTGGAAATGGATTTGGATTTTGGAAAACCATTCCAACATTAGTTCTTAGCTGCATCGGACTTATTTCTTTTATATTACTTCCGTAATATTGTATTAATCCATCAACCTTACAATCGCTTATTAAATCATTCATTCTGTTTAAGCATCTTAAAAGTGTAGATTTACCACATCCTGATGGTCCTATAAAGGCTGTTACTTTGTTTTTATAAATATTCATATTTATGTTCTTTAGAACCTGCTTGGGTCCATAGCTTAAATTAACATTTTCTATTTTAAATACTTCTATCATCTTTTTACCTCAAATTTATTTAGCCTTAGGTTAATAAGCTTCACTAACACATTTAGTAATAATACTATTCCTAAAATTATAACTGATATAGCGCATGCTTGAGAATAATTTGGATTTTCACCACTCATTACACTCCAGATATGAACAGCAAGTGATGTTGATCCTCTAGTGATTTTTACATCATCTTGTATTGATGTTCCTATAGCGAAAATCAAAGCAGCACTCTCCCCAATGATTCTACCAATGGATAGAATTATTGATGTTAATATTCCAGGCACAGCATTAGGTAATATAACCTTAAATGTTGTTTGTGTTTCTGATGCTCCAAGTGCTAATGATGCGCTTTTATATGATTTTGGAATAGTATTAATAGCTTCCTCAGTTGTTCTAATGACTGTAGGAAGTAGCATGATTGACATAGTAAATGCTCCTGCTATTATACTTCCACCATTATTTTTTGTTATACCATTAACCATTGGCAAAATAATTATTATTGCCATTAAACCAAATATGATTGATGGTATTCCAGATATAGTATCAATTAAGCTTCTAATAATCTTAGTAGCCTTATTTTGCTTAGCATATAATGCTAAATATATTGCTCCTATTATTCCTATAGGCATAACTATAACGAGCGTTAATAATATCAAATATAAAGTAGATACTAAAGATCCTCTTATACCTCCACCCATTCTAAGATAATATATTTCATTTAGCTTATACCCTAAGTCTAATGTGTCTCTCATTTTTTGTGCACCATCTCTATTAGTAGCAATACTAATACCCGATGCAGTATTTACCTGAACTCTTCTTATTATTTGTCCAGTGCTTATTCTAGCCTTTCCACCCTCAGTAAGCTTTGCATTTTTCACTGGTGATAAATTATCAATATAAACAATTTCAATTACCTTATTCTTTTCATTATCATATGAATCCTTAAGACCAATTCCAAAATTCTTTGAATAATAGATATATTCTGAATCTGATTTTTCAAATACATAGCTTGTGTCACTTTCTACAGTGGCAAAATATGGAGTTTCATAATAATTTGATCCTAACATTTTAAAGCTAAGGTTTTTCCATCCCTTGCTAAAAATAAATACTACTAATGAAATTAATACAAGAATTGAAAATGATGATGATAGATAGGTTAATATATTAAAAATTATATCCTTTGCTTTTCTACTTTTTTTCACCGATATTACCTATCCTATTCTTTATAAAATTAAGAATTACATTAGTTAAAATAATTAAAATTATTAATAAAAGACCAATAGAGAATCTTACATCATAATCCATACCCTCAGTTTCGTGTATACCCTGCAGCATAGTTGATGTTAATGTTCTAGTCGTTTTAAATAAATTAAATGTCGGTCCACTACCTGCATTACCACAAACCATTGACACAGCCGTAGCTTCACCCAATGCTCTACCAACACCTAAAATAATTCCTGAAAATATGCCACCCTTTGCTGCTGATAATACAACCTTAAAGTTTGTTTCCGTTTTTGATGCTCCAAGTGCTAAAGATCCTAATATTAAGGAATTATTAACGCTTTTTATTGCTGTTACAGATATCATAGTAATTGTAGGTAGTATCATCATTGATAATACTAAGGCTGTAGATAATAATGAAAGTCCTCCAGCAGTTTGAATTTGAAATATTCTTGCAATTTTTGATACAAATATTGTAATAATACCAGCACCAAATAATCCATATATAACTGAAGGAATTCCAGATAATAGCTCTACAATAGTATTTAAAATTGATCCTACTTTTTTATTAGCTATTCTAACAATAAATAATGCTGTTAAAACTGATATAGGAACTGATATTAGCAAGGCTAATACAGTTACTAATATAGTATTTAAAATGATATAACCAGCACCATATATATTAGGCTTCTTAAACCAGGTATTTCCTGTAATAAATTTAAAGAAATTGACATTTAATCTCTTACCATCAACATTATATTTCTTAAAAAATGGTGCTATTCCTTTTACTGAAATAAATATTGCGATAAATATAACAGAAAGTGCGCATGCTGCTGTTATTATAAGAAATATAATTCTAATTATTTTATCTAGTATTTCTTTTTTCTTTATTAAGCTAACATTATTGCTTTCCATAAAGACAAAAGTAGCCAATTGGCTACTTTACCTCACTCCACTTTGTAATTTCACCAGTATAGATATCCTTTAAATTAGCAGCTGTTACGCTTTGTAATTTGTTTTTTGGATTAACTACTGCTACAATCGCATCAATACACATTTTACCCTTAAGGCTTGAATCCATCGCTTCACTGTCCTTAAACTCTCTTGATGCAAAGGCTAAATCACAAGCGTTTGTTCCATTCTTTTCACTTCCGTTTGTTCTCTTGTATGCATCTCCAGATCCTGTTGGATTATAGTTATACTTGAAGTTACCACACTTGCTAGAGAATTCTAGTAATAATTGTGAGACAATTGATTTTACTGATGTAGATCCACCTACTGTAATTGTCACATTTGAGTTATCCTTTGAAGCTATAGGATAATTAGCCTTAATTTCATTCCAAGACTTATCTGAAGCTGATATTTCTAAAATCCCCCCCTTATCCTTAATTGTTGATTTACCTTCTACTGTACGCATATATTCAACAAATGCTCCACAAATTTGCTTATTTACATCTGATTGATATTCAGCTCTTAAGCAGTAATTAAAATTTCTTGTTAATGTATACGATGAATTTAATACATTTGCTTCAGTTGGTACAACCCCTTCATAAGTTAATCCCTTTAGGTTTGAATCTGCAAGTGATGCAAGCGAAATATAACCAATTCCTGATGCATCATTTTTAATTGCATTAATCATATCTCCATTTGAGTCAACCTCGATATAACCTTCCTTTAGAGCTGAATTATCCTTTACAGCATTCTCTAATCCGATTCCTGTAAAGAATCCATCTCTAGTTCCACTTGTTACATCTCTTGTATAGATGTTGATGCTAGATTCCTTAGTTTTACAAGATGCTAATCCTACGATTCCTCCCATTGCTACAACTCCTGTAGCTATACTTAATAATATATTTTTTGCTTTCATATTTTTCTATCTCCTTTGTTCGATTACATTATATAAAATAAAAAAACTCGAATCTTGCA
>JAZRVY010000006.1:0-2207 GCA_045599405.1 Anaeroplasmataceae bacterium | reverse complement strand
ATAGAAAGTATGTTTTACCTACGCCATATGTTCCACATATGTATAATCCTTCTATAAACTCCTTATTTTTCATCTTTTCTACAAATTGATTTGCGTAATTGGCAGCCTTAGCTCTTTCCTTTGTATTTAAATTAAAATCCTCTAGACTAGCCTTTAACATCTCTTCTGATATGAACTTAGTTTTAATTACAGGATGCCCTTGTATTTCTGACTTATATTTACAAGGCTTAACAGAGAAATATTGTTTATCCCCATCCTTATTAACTACATGTTGATATCCTTCTATCTTATTTGTACAATTTTCTATTCCTGTACAAGATTGACAATTCTTTGCATCAGACATTACCTCATAGAAATCTAAGAAATTATTAGTATCTACTGTATATCCCTTAAACATAGAAGATTTTTGAAGCTTTGCGATATGCTCATCAATATTGAAATCCTGTACTAAATCGTTTAGCTTTTTCATACTATAACCTCTTCATTCCTTTCATAATATCCTGTTCATATTCATCAGCCCACTTATTACTCTTAACGCTACTTGCATTCTTTGAATTCTTATTGCTTTGTGGTCTATCTCTTAAATCCTTTAAATCAAGATTATATAAGAAGGCTTCTCTTGGCGATGAAAACTTCTTTTCTGTCCAAGTCTTTAAAGCCTTTTTCATATAGCTTAGTGGTGGTAGCTCTTTATTATTTGTTAAATAATTTCTTAGCATACCAAATACTAATACATTTAGTATACCAGTATCTATTTTAGATTCAGCATATAATAAGCTAAAGCTCTCTAAATCATTTGCATCATAATTTGGATAACAAATATCTAGCATATCCACAACTGTCGCATCAACAAGCTGTGCTATAGCCTCATCATGTTGACTTACTGGCGGCTCCTTAACACCTAGCTTTGGTGTTTCGTTCTTATTTAAGTACTTATACTTAAGTATAGCATTTTTCTCAAGAAGCTTAAGATTAAATCCATTTGAATCTATAGATTGTCCATATAAAGAAACCAAATCCTCTTCATTAAATTTATATACAAAAGATATTCTTGTAATATTCTTTTTAAAGGTTTCCATTGAGCCTGTAATTGATGATTCATCAATTTGGCTTAGGAAATCATCAAAATCAAATTTATGCTTATCAATAGAAATCTTAACATTAGGCTTTCTACCAAGAAGCTTACCATTGATGTTAATATCAGCCAAATCTCTAGTTTCAAATATCTCATCAAATGTAGCTGATACATTCTTATATCCTCTTCTATCAAACTTATCAATCTTAAAATGATCTACAAGAACCTGAAATATAGTATCTCCTACCTCTGAATGTAGGTATGTACCAAATATAGAATCCTCTAAAAATAAGCTAGGAGCAAGTGGTTGCTTAAGTAAAAGAATATATAAATCATTTTTTAAATATGTATCTATAAGACCTATAGCCTCAAGCTTCTTTAAAGATAAATCTATTTCCTCAATAGTAAGACCTGTAATTGTAGATATACCCTCTGAGAATATCAATTCACTTCTATATCCATTTCTTTCTATTAGAGAGAATAATGTTTCATACAAGCTCTTTGCATCCTTACCTATAAGAGGCTGATATAAAAGGTTTAAGCATGAAAAATCATCACCTGATAAAATAGATGAAGCGTAAATATTAAATTGATCTAATCTATCAAGTGCCTTTCTCATAAAATCCTCCTACTTTTCAGGGTGTAACGCAAACCCCTTAAATTGTATTTTTTCATTAAGCTTTGTATAAAACTTAAGAATATCTACCTTAGATTTTCCTAAATCTAAGAAATATTTTGAATTATAGAATACATCTACTGCTGTTTCTAATACTGAAAATTCAAAAATAGTAATCGTCATATCAAACTTTGGGCCCTCAATGAAAATTTCACCATATGTATCATCTGTAACACCAGGCTCAAATCCCATATCATTTAAAACCTCAATGACAGCTTTTTTTGTCATTTGAAAGTTTGATTTATACCATCTAGTCTTTAAATAATCTTGCTTTGCAGTTTCACTAGTTTCTAATATTTTTCCCATTTTGAATCTCCTTTATAATATCATCCAATTGCTGGTATGAATCATTTAATGTATTAGAATTATCTATTACAAAATCAGATAATTCCTTTTTAGTTTCTAAAGAGATTTGACTATTAATTTTAGCTATTGCATAGTCTTTATTAATATTAT
>JAZRVY010000005.1:0-14057 GCA_045599405.1 Anaeroplasmataceae bacterium | reverse complement strand
CATTTGAAAGATTGTATTAATATATCTTTCCTTTAAATCATTTGATTTAATAACAATAACCTCAATATCACTTATGAGGCTTTCAAAGGTAATTATTCCTTCTAAACTTGATATATTATAGCTACTATATAGAAAATCACTAACTATAGACCTTCTATTAATAACTAAAATCCTTTTTTCTTTATTAAATGTGTATACTATTCCTAGCAAAGCGCGTTTAATCCTTTAATAATATTGTTAGTCTTATAAATTATATCTACACATCTTTTATATCTTGATTTAGATCTTAAATAATCAACTAATAAGGATGATGTCAGCCTAATTAAATATGTATTACCTAAAGCATATGATGTTTGTAGTAGGCTAGATGCTTCCTTTTCATAATTAGTATCAACCATACATATTAACTTAAATATTTGAATAGCTAATATTTCAATATCATTGTATAGGGAATAATCAAGGTAATTAACTGTATCCTTGAATCTTTGATTATCAAACTTATATAGATATAATACAAAATAAAATGGTGTTATGAATGTATTTTGATCTATGCTTGATGCATCTATGACTGTTGATTCATCATATTTAATCTTTCTAAGTAGGGCTAATGTGTTGTGATAGCGTAAAGAGAAATTCTTTTCAAATTTCTTTTCAAACTGCTTCCTCTTATCATTGATATAGTAATACAAAGCCTCTCTAAAATATAATTCCTCAGCCTTAGTAGCCTTTAAATTATTATGCTCTAGCTTAATTGTTTTCATTAGTATTGATAAATATTCAGGTGTATTAACATTAAAGTACATTTCCTCAAGTGCTTCGTAGCAAATGATTTCACAATCATCATCTAAAAATTTAAATTCTATTAAATTATTTAATATTTCTCCAGCTGTACTATAATTAAATGTTTTAATTTCATATAAGCTCTTTAAAAGTCCATAGTATCCAAAATCAGTATCTGTCATTGTGCCAATCAAGCCATCAAGAAATTTAATTGTTTCTCTTACCATATGATAATCCTTAATATAGATATAATAAGCCATTTTAATAATTCTGGCTCTAAAATTATCCATAAATTCTGTTTCCTTATATATTTTTTCAATTAGCTGACCCTTTTCCCAATATAAGGCGTTAATCGTAGTTTTTACTGATTCTCTTAGGTCAATAATTAATTGAAGCTTATCTCTTGTTATATCAACATTTTCACATATACGAGATAAGCTTTTAATATTAGGATTAATGCTGTTTTTTTCTATCTTGCAAAGATACGATATTGATACTATCTTGCCAGCAACATCCTCCTGTGTTTTTTGCAGCTTTGTTCTTTGATTTTTAATCTCGAGTCCAATAATCTTGTTTCTAGATTCATCTGCAGTGACTCTTCTAATAATTTCTTCGTTTAATTTATTCATATTTTCCTCCGTTGCATTATCAATTATAAGATATTATTGATAATATTTAGTTTGAGAAAAAAATAATTTTCTATTACCAAAAAAAATAGATAGCATAGCTATCTATTTTTACAATATTCTTTTAATTTGCAATTTTCACAGCTTGGGTTAATAGCCTTACAATAATACCTACCAAATAATAATAGGTAATGATGACTATCTATCCATAGCTTTTTAGGTAATTTCCTTTTAAGCGATTCTTCTACTTGCCTTTCATTAGAATCAGCAGGTGCCATTTTTAATCTAGTAGCTACTCTTTTAACATGAGTATCTACTGGTAGGGCAGGTATATTAAATCCTAAGGCTAAAACTACACTTGCAGTTTTTCTTCCAACGCCTGGAAGCTTCATTAAATCCTCTAGACTATTTGGAATTACTCCATTAAATTCATTTAATATAGCCTTTGATAAATTAATAATACTCTTAGATTTATTATTTTCAAGACCTATTGGTCTGATGTGATTTTTAACATCATTTATATCAGCCTTACTTAATCTTTCAAAATTAGGATATTTTTTAAATAAATCCTTTGTTATTTTATTAACTGATTTATCGGTTGTTTGAGCACTCAATAATACCGCAATAATTAGTTCATAATTATTACTAAATTCTAGCTCACATTTAGGCTCAATGAATTCCTTTAATATATTAATAATTTCTTGGCTTCTTGTCATATTAGAACATATTATAAAGCTTATTTAATGAGCTTGATTTTTCCTTTTGCTCACCTGATAGAGATTTACTACGACTTTTAAACAAGACACCTTCAATAAATTTAAGTGTTACCTTATTAACCTTTACAGCTTCTATAATAGCCTTATTAATATCCTGCACTGTAAATCCATCATTGTTTATAAAACCTTCTAATATTGAAAGCTCCTGTGGAGTTACAGGAGTTCCCTTTTCACTTTCATACATACTTACAGTATCTGAAAGTGATCCTAATGAGGCTAGTCTTGATTCCTCCTTATATAGACTTTCTACTAATGAAAAAAATGAATCTAGATTCACCTTTTCTTCAAGAATACCATTTTCATTAGAAATTAAATCGTTTTTGTAAATGTTATTATTTTGTAAATTTATTAATGAATTTTCTACTGTAGCTCTTGGAAGCTGTGTTTCCTTAACTATAGTAGATAATCTAATCTTCTTTCCTTGCTTATAAAGATTTAGCATCTTAATAAGTACAACAGCATCAACTGCTTGTAAATTTAAGCTTGTATATTTATCCAACACCAGCTTAGCTAAATCTAAATAACCATCCTCAAATAGTTTCTTTAGCATAATACTATCCTTTCTATTTCGCCATTTTGTCTAGAGCTTCCTTTGCAGCAGCCTGCTGTGCATCCTGCTTAGTATGTCCAAATCCTCTACCCATAATGATTGAATCATCTATTTTTACAATAGCCTCAAAGGTTGGGTTATGAGCAGGACCAGTTTTGGACACTATCTCATATAATACACTTCTTTTATCAGCCTGAACTAGCTCCTGGAAGGCTGATTTGAAGTCCTTAAGAACAACAACCTCATCAATGTATGGCATTACAATTCTATTTACCACATCGCAGGCTGTTTCAAATCCAAACTCTAAAAATACTGCACCTAATACAGACTCAAAGGCGTCAGCAATAATTGCATCTCTTTTTCTTCCTCCTGATTGCTCGACACCATTACCTAAGTAAAGGTAGCTAGCAAGATCAATATGAGATGCATATATAACTAGAGCCTCCTCTCTTACTGATTGGGCTCTTTTCTTTGTCATTTCACCTTCATCTAGGTGCTTGCTTTCAAACAGATGCTTACTAATGCATAAATCAAGTACAGCATCTCCTAAAAACTCTAGTCTTTCGTTGTGCTCTCCACCATGCTCATTTGCATATGATGAATGTGTTAATGCGTTTCTAATAAGATCTTTATTTTTAAATTCAACACCTAGGATTTGACATAAATCCTTAATTGTTTTCATTTTGTTCCTCTTTATTTGATAATGTAGAAAGCTCCTCTTTAAACTTTTCTACAACATTGTTCTTAGCCATGTTATAAGCATGCTTAATACCATTAAAGAATGTATATGCATCACTATTTCCATGACACTTAACAACTACGTTTCCTACTCCTAAAATCATAGCTCCACCAACCTCTGATGAATCCATTCTCTTAGCAAATCTCTTTAGATTCTTTCTCATAAATAGGTATCCAAAAATACCACCAAATGATGACTTAATTTCTTCCTTTAGCATTTTACCCATAGATTTTGCTGTACCCTCTAGTGTCTTTAATACTAAATTTCCACAATATCCATCAGTAACATAAATATCGCAATCAGCAGTTAAAACCTTATCTGGTTCGATATTACCAATAAAGTTAATCTTAGGGTTAGCCTCAAGTAAATCATAGGCTTGCTCATCAATTTCTCTACCTTTTCCTCTTTCAGAACCGATATTAATTAATCCAACCTTAGGATTTTCTCTACCTAAAACCTCTTTAGCAACAATACCTGCAGCAATTGCAAGCTCTACATAATGCTCTGGCTTAAGCTCAACATTAGCTCCAACATCTAGCATTAATCTACCCTTCTTATCTACAGAAGGAATAATAGGGCATAATGCCACTCTATTCATTTGCTCTAGCTTTCTTACAACTAGGTGTGCACCAACAATTAAGCATTGAGTAGGTCCGTTAGATACTACTCCATTAACCTCATTATTTTTACCTGCACGTAAGGCTACGACCATTGATGAATCTCTATTATTTCTAATAGCTCTAACAGGATCATGCTCTCCCATATCTAATACTTGTGTTGTATTAACAATTATAATTCTTTCTGGATTTTTAAGCTTAGCCTTTATTTGAGACTCATCTCCATATAATACAATTTCAATATCTTTAATTTTCTTTACTGCCATTTCGGCTGCAGGAACAGTTGTTTCAATACCGTAATCTCCACCCATAGCATCTACCGCAATTTTAATCATAGTAATTCACTCCAATCAATTCTTGTATAATAAATTATACACTTTAACAATACTTTTATCAATTTACTAATTTAGTTTAATGTTGGTTATTTCATATATTGCGTTTTTAACAATTTCATAATCATTCTTTTTATTCATATAATTTTCATATAATTCCTGACTATCATTTTTAGCACATTCATATATCTTATAATCATTTTCTATGAAATTATCCATAAATCCACTTTGGCTATTTCCTAAGAAATCACCTGGACCTCTAAGCTTTAAATCATACTCACTTAGCTCGAAGCAATCATCAACCTCTTCCATGACCTTTAGCCTATCACACATTGTATTTTTAGTGACTAATATGCATCCGCAATTATATTCATTTCTACCTACTCTACCTCTTAGCTGATGTAGGCTTGATAATCCAAATCTTTCAGCATTATAAATAACCATTAATGTCGCATTTCTAATATCAATACCAACCTCGATTACTGTTGTTGATATTAATACATTAATTTCGTTATTTTTAAATCTTTCCATTATTCTGTTTTTCATTTCATCACTCATACCACCATGTAGTATTTCAAATGAAATATCAGGTAGCTGATCCTTGAGCATCTTTTTACAATCTGACACATTTAAAATATCTGATTCTTCGCTTTCATTTATTTTAGGACAAACTACAAATACCTGATGACCCTTTGATACATTTTTATTTATCGCATTTATAACAAATTCATTATTATCTATATCAATTACCTTAGTTAAGACCTTTTTTCTTCCCTCTGGCATTGTATGTATAGATGAAATGTCTAAATCACCATATTTAGATATTCCAAGAGTTCTTGGTATAGGAGTTGCGGTAAAAAATAAGGAATCTATATTTTTACCTTTTTCAATAAGCTTACTTCTATCATTAACGCCAAATCTATGCTGCTCATCTATAATTGCTAATCCTAGTTTTTTAAATTCTACATTAGAATATAAAAGGCTTTGCGTACCAATTATAATATCAATAGTACCGTTTTTTAAATTCTCTAGAATTATTTTCTTTTCTTTTTGCTTAATACTAGAATTAAGTAATTCTATATTTATATCATAATCCTTTAATAGATTTTTAAAGGTAATATAATGCTGTAAGCTCAAAACCTCGCTTGGAACCATTAATGCAGTTTGATAACCGGCATAATAATTGGCTAATGCGCTAATTATCGCAACAATACTTTTTCCACATCCTACATCACCCTGAACTAATCTATTCATGATATTATTACTACTCATATCCTTAAAAACATCATCAATAGCCACTAGCTGATCAGGTGTCAGCATAAAAGGAAGCTTACCTATATATGAATGAATTTTATTTAAATCAAATTCTTTAGATATTTTTTTATTAATATCATAATAATATCTCAATGCGTTAAGCTTTATTAGATACTTTAAATATCCTTCATATTTTTTTCTTCTCATAACCTCTCTAATATCATTAGAATTTAATGGGAAATGAGCCTTATATAAGTATTCATTATATTCAAGTAATTTATATTTTTCTCTCAAATATAAAGGAATTAAATCTTCATATTTTGGCTTTGCTAAGTCATAAACTGCTTTCGCAAGCTTTGAATACATGTGAGCAGAAATATTACTTATTGGATATATATTATCTATTTTAGTTTGAAATATATCAAAGAAAATATCTCTCGCAATTATTTCTTTTTCTTGTGGCTTATAATTACCATATAGGATAATATCCATACCCATTTTAATTTTAAATCTTAAATATTCTCTACCAAATACTAATACCTTTATCTTAGTATTATTATAAGTTACAGAAAAGATTAAGCTTTTTAAATTACCTCTAATTTGACGGAGTGCTACATTACTAGAAACCTTACCTTTAAAGGATATAACACTATCCTCTTTTATTAATAAAGGATCTTCTAGCTCATAATAAATATATCTAGAAGGTAATGTTAAATAAAGATCATTTCTGGTCTCTATGTTTTGGCTTTTTAAAATATTTAAAGTTTTTTCTCCTACACCCTTAATAATGCTTATACTTTTATCCATATACCCTCTAAAAAAAATAAAAGGTTGGAATCATCCAACCTTATTATAAACTATTCAACTGAAATTATATAAGAGTAGATATCTTGGTTTCCTTCAATTACTTGAACCTCAATATCCTCATTTAGCTCTTCACAATACTCTTGTAAGCTCATAGCTTCAGCTTCTTGTACATCATTACCATAGAAGATTGTAACGATAGATGAATCTTCAGTTATACACTTATTTAATAATTCCTTAGTTGCGTCCATCTTACCTGGAGTTGATACAATGATTTCTCCATTGCAAATTCCCATATAATCACCTGATGCAATCTTAACACCCTTAATTTCAGTGTCTCTTACTGCATAAGTAACCTCTCCTGAAGATGTATGCTTAATAGCTTCTGTCATGTTCTCAAAGTTTTCTTCAATATTAGCTTCTGGATCAAATACCATTAATGAAGCATATCCTTGAGCTACTGTCTTAGCCTTTAATACCTTAATATCCTTCTTTGAGCATAGCTTTACAGCTTGTTCAGCAGATAATACTACGTTTGAATTATTTGGAATGATAAGAACATTATCAGCATTTACAGCATTTACAGCCTTAACAAATTCCTCTGTAGGTGGGTTCATTGTTTGTCCACCATCAATTACATAGTCTACTCCAAGCTCCTTGAATGTATTTTTAATTCCTTCTCCGAAGCATACTGCAATAATTGCATACTTCTTATGCTCTAAAACTACTTCCTCCTCAGCTGGAGCCTCATACTTTAGGCTAGCAACATTTGCAGAGATAATCTCTCCAAACTTAATAGCAAGGTTAAGTACAGCACCTGGTTGATTTACACAAGCAGTTACATTACAAATCTTATCTTCCTTAGAAACATCAACACAGTCTCCCATATTTGCAAGAGGAGCAAAAATATCATCCTTCTTAAATTCTGTTGGATACTTAAGATTTAAAGATAATTCAACCTTATAGTTAAACTTAGAATTTGCAGAATCATTAGCATCTGCATTTTCATCAACAATATCAATAATTTGACCCTTAACAGCCATTTGCATTCCTTCAGCAACCTTTAGGAATCCAGCTCCTCCTGAGTCAACTACCTTAGCTTCCTTTAATACAGGTAAAAGATTTGGAGTATTATCCAGAGAAATTCTTGCTTGTGCAATATACTTTTCAAATAAATCCTCAAGATCATTTAAGCTGTCATAAGTGGCAAGCTTTTCAGCAGCCTCTCTAACAACTGTAAGAATTGTTCCTTCAACTGGCTCCATAACAGCCTTGTAAGCAACCTCATATCCATGTACTAAGCATGAAGCGAAATCCTCAAGAGTCAATTCATCCTTACCTAATTCTTTAATTTTCATATATAAACCACGGAAGAATTGTGATAGGATAACTCCTGAATTTCCACGAGCAGCCATTAATAATCCACGTGATAATGACTTAGCAATATCAATAATAGACTCTGACTTGCAGTTTGCCATTTCAGTGACACCTGACATCATTGTCATTGACATGTTTGTTCCAGTATCTCCATCAGGTACTGGGAATACATTTAAATCGTCGATTTCCTTATGTTGATTTTTAAGGTTAATCGCACCATTTGTTACCATACTCTTTAAAAGAGCACTATTAATCGTAGTTACAGACATAAAAATGTCCCTCCTATTTCTATAAAAACATCATAAAATGATTAAATATTTATTATTTACCGCACACGGTGTGTAAAACACCACTAGTATTATATCATATAATACGAAAATGTAAAACGTTTTTAACAGCAACAAGTCCTTTTTACTAATAGTGTAGTATAAATATTACACATTATTAGTTAATCGTATACCTTATTTTAGGGTGATTATGGGATTTCTGTGTGATGTGATTATCATAATTATGCTGATAATTCTAAGTTAAAACTTTTTTTTGAAAAATGACTTGATTTATAATCTATATATGTTATAATTATAAGGCTTGATTAAATTATAGGCAGGAGGATTGAACTTATGGCTAAGTGTTATGTAACAGGAAAGACAACTGTATTTGGAAACCAAAGATCACACGCTTTAAATGCTACTCGTCGTACATGGAAGGCTAATTTACAAACTGTACGTATCGTTGATGAGAACGGTAATGTAAAGAAGGTTAAGGTTTCTGCTAGAGCTTTAAAAAAGGGAAATCTAAACAGAGCTTAATATAAATACACGAAATAGACGGCTTAGGCTGTCTTTTTTCGTTTATAGACATTATAAAAGGGATATTTTAAGATATCCCTTTTTCTCTTATTTAAGTAATACTTCTACTCTTTCCTTTTTATTATTTGAATTCATTACAAATGATCCGGCAACTACTACGTCTACTCCAGCTTCCTTAACAAGCTTTACAGTATCAGCGTTTATTCCACCATCTACCTCTATTTCATAATTGTAGCCAAGCTCATTTCTAATCTTAGCTAGCTTTGCAATCTTATTCACTGCAGATGGCATAAACTTTTGTCCACCAAATCCGGGCTCAACTGACATTACTAAAACTAAATCTAGGTAAGGTAAGTACTTTTCAATTTCAAATACCTTAGTATCTGGCTTAATTGATAATCCAACCTTTTTACCACAAGCCTTAATCTCATTAATCACATCCATTACATTACTCTTTGATTCATAATGAAATGTAATAATATCACTACCTGCATCAGCAAAATTCTTTATATATTTTAATGGATTAGAAATCATTAAATGAACATCAAATACATTGTTAGGATAATATTTTCTAAAATCTCCAACAAACTTAGGACCAAATGTTAAATTTGGTACAAAGTCTCCATCCATAACATCTACATGGATATATTCTACTAAATCCTTAATTTCATCTAATTCATTCTTTAAATTTGAAAAATCACAAGTTAAAAATGATGGGCTTACTTTCATATTATCTACCTCTTATTTCCTTTAGCATTTTTAAATAATTGTTATATCTTGATTTAATGATATAGCCATTTTCAACAGCCTCACAAATAGCACACCCTTTTATGTTAGGCTCATGAGAGCAATCATTGAATTTACATCTATAGTTTTTAAACTCGATAAAATATTTATCTAAATCATAATACTTGATATTAGATAAATCCAGCTTAGAGAATCCAGGAGTATCACCTATTAAAGCCCCATTATATTCATATAGAGTTGATTCTCTAGTAGTATGCTTTCCACGACCTAATGCCTTACTTATTTCTTGAGTATTAAGCTTAAATCCTGGTATTATAGCATTTATTAAAGATGATTTTCCTGCACCAGTTTGACCTGATATTACAGATACCTTATCCTTAAGTAGCTCAAGAACCTCACTCCTATTTTTCATATCTAGGCTATTTACAAAGACGTTATCATATCCAATAGATTTATAATAATCCATTTTTTCCTTTAATGATTCATAATCAGAGGATGATAATAAATCACTCTTTGAAATAATAATAAGTGGCTTAATGTTTTCAATCTCTAAATTAATTAAAAACAAATCTAGTAAATAATCACTAAAATCAGGCTCCTTAGATGCGAATACTAATATTATTTGATCAACGTTACTTACATCAGGTCTTATTAATGAATTCTTTCTTTCAAGGACCTCTATGATGTAATTTACATCATCCTGAATTTCATAAACAACAAAGTCACCAACCTTAGGGCTAATCTTAATATTTTGATTATTACGCTTAGTACTAAGTACATTTGTATTGTAATTAAATGAAGAATCTCTAGTAGCTCTTACATATCTTAATCTACCCGAAGCCTTAGCATTAACCTTATTACCATCCTCAGATAATATTATGTAGTTTCCTCCATTTTGATTAATTACTCTACCCTTTGCCATCTTTACTCCTTTTTATTATCCATATGCTTACTGCGAAGCTGTCCGCAGGCTGCATCAATGTCACTTCCATACTCATATCTTTGAGTTACGTTAATACCGCATTTTTTAAGTGTATCAAAGAATTTTGTTGTGTGAGCTATTTCAGATCTTTTAAATGGCTTTTCCTTAACCTCATTATATGGGATCAAATTGACATATACATTTAATCCTCTAAGTAAATGAGCTAGCTCTAACGCATTCTTTTCACTATTGTTAATACCTTCAAGCAGGATATATTCAATAGTAACTCTTCTATTAGTCTTATCTATATAATCAGATATAGCCTTAACTAATGTATTTAAATCATAAGCCTTATTAATAGGCATCAATTCGTTTCTAATATCATTATTAGGCGCATGTAGGCTAATTGCTAGATTTGATTGTAAATCCTCATTAGCGTAATCATATATTCTAGGAACAACACCACATGTTGATACTGATATATGCCTTGCACCAATTTCAAGCCCATGAGCATTATTAATGATATGAAGAAACTTCATAACATTATCATAGTTATCAAATGGTTCACCAATTCCCATAACTACAACATGGCTAATTCTAATACCAGTTTCTATCATAACACTCATTAGCTGTAATACTATTTCAGAAGCATCTAGGTTTCTTAGCTTCTTTTTCATTCCTGATGCACAAAATGCGCAAGTCATATTACATCCAACCTGGCTTGTTACACATGCACTATATCCGTATGGATGATTCATTAATACTGTTTCAATAAAATGACCATCCTCAAGCTCAAATAAAAATTTCATAGTTCCATCAGCTGAAACCTGCTTTGTTTTAATTTTAAGTGTATCTAATGAAAAGTCATTAGCTAAATCATTAAGTACATCCTTTTTGATATTTGTTATTTCATTAAAGCTTCTTATTTTATTTCTATAAATCCATTCATAAACCTGAGTAGCTCTAAATGGCTTTAATCCCTTATCAATAAAATAATTTTTTAAATCATCTAGTGAAAGTCCATAAATACTTTTCATTATTTATTATCCTTCTTTCTATTTGTAAGCAATGATACAGCCATTTCTTTATCCTCTTGGCTCTTAAATCCGCTTAGCTTCATCATATATAGCACAGATGAATTAATATAAATAAACATTGCATCATCTATAATATTAACTTTATATAAATGTCTATAGGCATGCTTATTAACACTCTTAGAATCATCTGATTCAATGCTAACTGTAAAGGATGTATCTGTAAATCTATATCTGTATTTAAAACCAGAATATAGCGCTTTATTTTGCTTTTGTAAGACCTTTGGTAGGAATAATGTAAGTATGAATGGTAATCCTACAATTAAAGCTCCACATACAAGTAAAATCCATATTAGCCACTCTCCATCAAAGGATTTAGATAGCTTTAATATAAGCATAATAAATCCAGCAAGGAATATTATAATACCAATCACAATAAAGCTAATTGTTTGTCTAACAATAGATTTTCTTGAATACCTAACAATTTCATCACTAGAAAAGGATTCTTCATTAATAATATTTACTTCTAATTCTTCATTTTCCATACTATATACCTCCTAGCGAACAATATATATTTAATTATATCACAAAACAAAAAAATAGAGGAATAGAAATTCTATTCCCCTATATCATATTAAGCTCTTAGCTTTGCTTGATATGTGAAATCAAGTCTCTTTAGGATAGAGTTAATAATCTTATCAACATCTGCAGCCTCTAGAGTCTTAGTATCATCATTAAATGTTAATTTAACAGCAATACTCTTTTCATCTTCACCAACATTTTCACCTTGGTAAACATCAAATACCTGTAAATCTACTAAAGCCTTCTTTGCTGTTTGCTTAATCATTGCAATTATATCTCCAGCTGGAATATCCTTCTTAATTACAATAGCTAAATCTCTTGTAATTGAAGGGAACTTAGTAATTGAATTATACTTAAATTCCTTATTTAATAATTCAAGGATAACATCCTCATTTAATTCAAATGCTACGAGTCTTGGTAAATCATTTTCCTTTAGGAATCTTGGGTGAAGCTCAGTTATAAATCCTACTGTCTTATCTCCACTTGTAATTAATGCTTGTCTTCCTGGGTGGAAATTAGGGTTTAAATCACTCTTTTGAGTGTATGTAACAGTAATTCCAACCTTAGCAAATAATGCATCTAAAATACCCTTAACTAAGAAGAAATCAACTGGAGTTTTTGCCATTTGCCACATGCTAGATTGATATAATCCAGTAAGTGCTCCTGAAATTAAATTAGTTTCAGCAGTAGTTGAATACTTCTTTCCAAGCTCAAAGAATGCTAAATCGCTAAACTTACGAGCCTTATTATAGCTAATAGCCTCACAAATACCATTTAATAGGCTTTGTCTCATTAAAGCCTTATCCTCAGTCATAGGCATTAATACCTTAATTGGATCTGCAGCCTCAATTGTATAGTTATTTAAGTCCTTTTCATTAATTAATGAATATGTAATAACCTCATTAAGTCCCATACCAGAAAGAGCCAATCTAATATTTCTTTCTAGCTTTTGCTTCTTTGTAAGCTGCCCCTTATCATCTGTCTTTGGTAGGCATGTTGGAATATTATTATATCCATATGTTCTAGCAACATCCTCAATAATATGCTGATCCCAATTCTCAAGATCCATTCTTCTTGATGGAATTGTAATTGTATATGTATCATTTTCTAGCTTATATTCATAAGCAAGACCATTAAAGATACCCTCAAGCTCAGCCTTTGTTAAAGAAGTTCCTAAGACCTTATTTACCTTTGCAAGTGTAACATCTACTGTTTCATACTTGTATGGTGCAGGGTTGTTACTTGCAACACCAGCAAGAACCTTACCTCCAGCTAATGTTTCTAATAAATAGCATGCATAATCAAGAGCTCTTTCTACTCTAGCATAATCAATCTTACGCTCAAATCTTGTAGATGCTTCGCTCTTTAATCCTAGTCTTTGGCTAGTCTTTCTAATTCTTAGTGGTTCAAAATATGCAGCCTCTAATACAATATTCTTTGTATCATTAGTTACCTCTGTAGATTGTCCACCCATAACTCCAGCTACACATAGTGGCTCTACACCATTTGTAATGATTACATCATCTGAAGTTAAATTTCTTTCAATATCATCAAGAGTTACAAGCTTTTCTCCATCCTTTGCATCTCTAACAACAATCTTATTTCCAAGCTTATCTCCATCAAATGAGTGAAGTGGTTGTCCCATTTCCATTAATACATAATTTGTAATATCTACTACGTTATTAATAGGTCTAACACCAGATGCAATTAATCTAGCCTTCATCCAATCAGGTGATTCCTTAATCTCTACATCCTTTATGTATCTAATTAAATACTTTGTACATCCCTTTGTATTAACCTCAACTGAAATAGGATTCTTTTCCTTAATTTCAGTTGGCTTATTAGCCTTAACAGTTACCTTTTGATTAATATTAGCTGCAATATCAAATGCTACTCCTTCAATACTTAGTAAATCACTTCTATTTGAAGTCAATTCTAAGTCAAATACATAATCATTTAAGAATAAATATTCTAGTGGATTTCCACCTACAGGTGCATCACAAGGAAGCTCATAAATTCCGTCCTTGAAAGCCTCTGGTACATATTTATCCTCAAATCCTAGCTCTTGTAGTGAGCAGCACATACCATTAGATTCAACACCTCTAATC
>JAZRVY010000004.1:0-14348 GCA_045599405.1 Anaeroplasmataceae bacterium | reverse complement strand
TTACCCTTCATATGAAGTCCACCTATATATGCATATACCTTTTTATTTAGATAGGATTCAACTTCTTTAATAATATTAATCATACCTGCGTGTGAACAGCTATTAAATATAACAAGGCCTTTATTTGTATCTATTACTAGGCTTTGTTCATGAGAAAAATCATCAGGTATTATTTGGCATTTATCCTGCATGAATAATTTAGCCTTACTACCAATCAAAGATAGTCCAGGAATATTATGTCCTACTAGGTATACATTATCACTAATTTTGATATTAGAATTTAATAATACCAATCTATCTTTATCTAATTTATCCTTATTAGGTATACCTATCTCATGCATACCACCATTACCAGAATAATAAGAGCTAAGAGCATTATCTCTCATATAGACCTTAGCTTTGTTATTTATTTCTAAAAATTTTAATAATCCTCCAGAATGATCATAATGGCCATGCGATAATACACTAATATCAACCTTAGATAAATCTATATTCATTGATACAGCATTATCATAAAATAAATTACTACTACCAGTATCTAATAATATCATTTTATTATCATATTCAATCAGTAGGCTTAACCCATGCTCGCATGGTAATGACATAGTAGTATTTTCTACTAATACTGTAATTTTCATAATAATTATAAAACCTTTGATAAGAAATCCTGTAATCTTGGGCTTTGAGGATTTTCAAATACATCCTTAGGATTACCATCTTCCTCAATTACACCATCATTAAAAAATATAACATTATTTGCTACCTCTCTAGCAAATCCCATTTCATGAGTTACAATTACCATTGTCATATTGTTAGCAGCAACCTCTTTAATAAGGCTAAGTACCTCTCCAACCATTTCTGGGTCAAGAGCTGATGTTGGCTCATCGAATAGAATAATTTCAGGATCCATAATCATTGCACGTACAATAGCTATACGCTGTTTTTGTCCACCTGATAGGGTAGATGGGAAGGCATGAGCTTTACTATCTAAGCCAATTCTTTTAAGTAGCTCCATGGCTCTTGATTCTATAGTTTCCTTAAATACCTTTAATGTATAAGGGAGTGTAGGAACCTCTACCTTATCCTTTTTAAATAAATTGTGAAGCTTAGCCTTTCTAATCTGACTTTTTATTTTTGATAATCTAATCTTTTCAGAGTTAATTGGTCCTAGTGTTAGATTTTTTAATACATTCATATTATTAAATAAATTAAATTGCTGGAATACCATTCCCATTCTTCTTCTATGTAAATTAATATCTACTGTAGTATCGCATAGATCCACATCATGGAAATATATAGAACCTGCGCTTGGATCCTCAAGGCAATTTAAGCATCTTAAAAATGTTGATTTACCACATCCTGAAGGTCCTATAACAGCAATAACCTCACCCTTATGAATATCAATGTTAACGTCCTTTAATACCTCATGGTCTCCAAAGGACTTTTTTAAATGTTCAACTTTTAATAATACATTATCTTCCATCCTTCTTTAACCTCTTTTCCATTAATCTTACAAGTATAGTAATAATTAAAATTATCACTAAATAGAATATAGCTAACACTATATATGGTGCCATATATTCATAATTAGCTGAAGCTATAGATCTAAATGATCTAGTTAAATCTATAGTAGCTATAAATCCTACTACAGATGTATCCTTAACTAAAGCTATAAGCTCATTACCAAGTGATGGTAATACATTCTTTATAGCTTGTGGTAATACAACCTTAAACATTGTTTTTGTAAAGCTGAGTCCAACACAACGTCCAGCCTCCATTTGACCCATATCAACAGAGTTAATACCGCCTCTCATAATTTCAGATACATAAGCTCCAGAATTTAATCCGAAGCAAATTATACCTACAAATAATCCATCA
The DNA here is from genome assembly GCA_045599405.1 of Anaeroplasmataceae bacterium. Classification (GTDB taxonomy): domain Bacteria; phylum Bacillota_I; class Bacilli_A; order Acholeplasmatales; family Anaeroplasmataceae; genus UBA3206. Next base: position 12,470 of record JAZRVY010000004.1, on the reverse strand, counting down.
ATATTTAAAGTTTTGAATATAACAAAATAGAAAATTAATAATTGAACTACAATAGGTGTTCCTCTAAATAAGGCTACATATCCATCTCCTATATATGACATATATTTAGCTACTTTATTTCTTGTTCCTGCGACCTTAATACCAGCTACTAAGCTTCCTAATACTAATCCTATTAATAGTCCACATACCGCAATTATTAATGTATTTCTAAGTCCCTTAAGAATTTGCTTATATCCATTATGCTTAAATACCTGGTCATTAAATCTTGACCACGCATTACCAATTTGGCAAGCCTCAACCGCATCTATTACAGTATCCTTATCTCCAATTACAAACTTGATTTTACCATTCTTTAAATCCTCAACAGCTTGTCCTAGAGAGTCATATTCTTTAATATTTACATTGCTGTATCCATCAAAATACATATCAGAATTACCTTTAAGATAGAAGTAACCTGTCATTCCTGCTCCACATCCACCTTTAACATTCTTAATAGATGATATCGCATTCTCTATTTGAGATTTTGTTGTAAGCTCCTTAAATGTATTATCATTTTCTCTAACTGCAATATATTGAGTTGTATGATAATATGCATGTGAGAAATTGACTACCTTACTTCTTGATTCAGTAATAGTAAATCCTGACATACCAATATCAGCCTTACCTGCATTTAAATTTTCAATAATTGAATCAAATTCCATAGCTATAATTACTAAAGTTTTACCAGCTCTATCAGCTATCATTTTAGCAATTTCCATATCAATACCAATGAATTTATCTCCTTGATAATATTCAAATGGTTCAAAATCAGGACTTGTAGCTACAACGATTTCATTAGCTCTATTTGTTGATTCAGTTTTATATCCTGAAATAGGCTTTGAAGCACCAATTGTCTCAGCTTCGTAAATTTCATCAAATTTACTTTTACCTGTATTTAAATCTACTTCAGTTATTTCATCTACTACTTCATTTACTACATTAAGTAAAATCAGTATCACCTTTTCTTATTGCAAATCCATATTCCTCATTTGTAAGCTCTATTTCTTTATAAATAGGCTTACCCTTTTGTCCACATGAACAAAGTGTAAATAATATTACTACAATAAATAAAGGTATAAATAATGATTTAATAAATTTCTTCATTATAAATTCCTCCATATAAATATTATTTATATTTTACCAAATATCTAATAAAAAACAACACACCAAAAGCATTTGTAAGCTTATTGGTGTGTTTATTCTTACTTATTATCTTTAATTTTTTTCTTAAGGTAATAATATAGTGCCATTTCTCTTTGAGTATCTAGCTCTAGCATTACATCATGAACCTTTGTTCTACTTGAGCAGTGAAGAATGTTTCTCATAACATCTGTTGTTAAATCATATTTTTCTTTTAATGTAGTTCTTAGGCTTTCTACTATATCTCTACATCTAGTTACAGCATTTTCACCCTCAAATACCATACCAAATGCAGGACCAGAGGTTAAATAATCTGTAAGCTCATTGAAATAAGGCTTAATTTCCTTTTCAATATAATGTAGCCTTGCGCATTCTAGGTCATATTCAATTAATGATTTACTTACTAAATAAATATCTTCTTTTTCAATAGTATCTATTACATCACTAATTAAATCATCTCTAACAAAACCTGGTTTAACCATTACATAACATCTTTCACTCATTTTTAACCTCCGTGTTAAATTAATTAATAGCTCTATCTACTTAAAGTATATCATATGAATTTATATATAAAAAGATAAAGGTGCCCAAAGACACCTTTATGTTATTATTTTTCAAATTCAATTGAAATAGTCTTAATACCAAGTTGTTTTGAATCAATACCATTAATTACAACACTACTTATAATCTTTCCATCAAGCTCTAAAGTCATATTTGAATAAGCCTTCGACTTAGCTGTTGTAACTGTCTTAACCTCTGATGTACCATCAGCATATTTTACTGTTATAGCCACATCCTTAGGATCTGATGAATCAAGACATGCACCATTGATAGTAATTGTAGCCTTAGCAGCTCCATTTACAGCATTAATCGTAACATCATTTCCTTTAGACTTTCTAATGATAGCAATACCTGAGCTAAATTCACCAATATTGCATGCGATTGCATCATCAATATACTTAGTATCGCTAATTGTTGTTAAATCTTTTGTATAAATATACTTAACAATTAATGAGCTAATTGCAGCTTCTGCATCTGTAAGCTTCTTTAATTGTTCAGCACCAACAGTAGTCTTTTGAGCTTCTGTTAATGCATCATATGCATTTCTAGCAGCAACAATTTCTGGCTTTGATTGAGCTGTTACTGTACCAATAGCATTAATTAAAGCATTTACTCTAGCAATAACAATATTATAATACGTAGCCATATCTGCAACTAATGCCTTTTGTGAAGCTGTAAGATTATTATATTCATCAATTACATTATTCATTGCATCAATTGAAGTCATATCGCATCCTGCGATTAATGTATCAACTGCATTTGTAGCCTTTAAGTCTACTAACTTAGCTTCTGCTGCTGTTAATGCATTTAAGTTTGTAACTTGAGATCGTTGAGATTCTGTTAATCCATCATAAAGCTTTCTAGCATTGATGATTGCAGCTTCGCTATTAAGAGTTACGTTTCCAATTGCATTAATAGCATCTACTGTTGCTGATAATGCAAATCCTTGGAATGAAGCTTCTGCAGCTTCAAGAACGTTCTTATTAGATACTACTGCATCAGGGCAATTAATTAATAATGTAGTATATAAATCTCTAGCTCTAATGATAGCTGATGAGCTATTTGCATTTACTGCTCCAATTGCAACAATTGCAGCCTCTACTTGAGAGATTCCTAAATTCATATATGTATTATAAGCTTGTTCAACTGTGCTATATGGAGTTGTAATTTGATTCTTTAATTCTGTCTTTAATGAATCATATGCAGCTTGTGCAGCCTTAATCTTGTTAATTGATTCAGTAGTATATGCTACTGTTCCAATTGCATTTGCAGCAGCCTCATACTTAGCTAATGATTTACCATCAGCTTCGGCTGAATTATACTTTGAGAATACAATTTCTGCAGTCGCTTCCTTACTATTCTTTCCAGAAGGATCATATTGTCCTGCAAATACCACATATACTCCTGGCTCTTCAATAACAACATTCTTATCACCAGACTTGCATACATATGTACCATCTAGTTTAACAATATATCCAGGATTAAGTCCAGAAGTTGATGAAGCAGTAAATGTAACTTCAGCAGGACTCTTTAAAGTAAATACCTTTAAAATTCCCTTAGCCTTAGCGATAGATAATGTTTCGGTTTCTCCTTCTAGTGCTATAGTTGCTGATGCAGCAACATTTGTAATATCCACATTTGTTGATAGCATTGTCTTATTTACAGCTGTTCTATATAAAGAACCTGCTAATTGAATACATGCAATTCTTGCAGTTGATGCATCTGTCATTAAACAATCTGAATGTCCTTCGTTATCTCCAATTCCAGGTACATAATAGAATACTTCTGGATTAGTATCGAAGTTAGCAAATTTACATCCACTAGATACCTTAGTATCTCTATTAGTTACTACTGTTGCTTCATAATCCTCATAATTAGCAACCATTACGTCGTTATATGACTTAAATGCAGAAACTCCACCTTCTCCACCATTTGACACAGGATTCTTACATCCTAGATAATAGTTATTCTCTGAGAATATATACGAGTTAGCTCTGATTGATGTTACATAATCAGTAGAACCAATGAAATAGTTATTGTACATATGAATATTAGAATTTCTTACCATTGGTTGTCTACCACCGCATTGATTCCATACATTGTGATGGAATGTAATATGATATTGTACTGATGTTTTTGATGATCCCATAAGATTTGTCTTATGGCACTTTTCAAAGTAATTATATGATAATGTGAAATAGTTACCGCGCTTAAAATCGCATGATCCATCTCCCTCAGACTTATCACTTTCTGCAGGACTTCCAATGTTAGGGCATAAGAATGAATTATTATGTACCCAGCATCTCTCAACTGGTGCAGTTAATGTCATTGTTGATTCGGTTTCAACACCCTCCATACCAATTGCATCCTCAGGTGTATTAATAAATGTTAGATTTCTTACCTCAAAGCTCTTTCCTAGCTCTGGTGCTGCACTTTCGCACATGAAGTGAATTCCCCAACCATCTATGATTGCATCATTACCAACACCCTCAATAGTTACATCCTTTGCTGACTTCATACGAGCCATATGTCCGTTATCTCCTACTGTTCCACCAAAGTCATTTGAATTGTACTTTGTTAAACCATTAATTAGTCCATAACCACCATTGCTTGTCATATTAAATGTTCCTTGTTGGTATAATCCAGAATCTGATACACAACCAACAAATCTAATTACTAATGGAATATTATTAGTTGCTAAACGTTGTAAGATTCCTTGGTTATCATTTCCTGGAGCGTAAATAGTTTTTCCATCTGATACCTTCTTACAATCATTCTCATGTCCTGCTTCTCCACACTTCTTACCAGCAGTGTTTAGGATATTACCAATTCCTATAACAGTGATTCCATCATATGTTAATTCTACTGTATTCTTATTTGCATCCGTTACATAAAGAACAATTGCATTATCCTTTAATGTTCCATCATTGTTATATGCTCCTACACCTACATTTGATTTAAAATGAGCATATCCACTTCTATCATATTCACCAACTGTAACCTTACAAGCTGATGAATTAGTATTTGATCCACCTACGGCTGCAATTTTAATAGTGTGCTCACCCTTAGTAAGACCAAATAAATCAGCTCTCATAGTTCCATTTTCTAATGTTTGGATATAGAATCCCTTTTCATCTAATTTAGTATTATTATCGTATACCTCATAGCTATTAGCACCAGCAACAGCATCAAATTCAACATAGGCTGCTTCATTTAATCCTTCACTAGATAAAATATTTACATCTCCAACAGTAACTGTTTGTCCTGGTTGTCCTCCTGTTTGTCCACCAGTTTCTCCTCCGGTAGTTTCTCCACCAGTCTCTCCACCTTGATTACCCGATTCTGAATTTCCAGGATCCCCTGGATTATCTGGCTTAGTAGGCTTTGATGCACCACAAGATGCCATTCCTAAACCAACCATAGCTACACATGCTGTAATTAATAATTTTTTTAATTTCATAATCTTTTCTCCTCGTTCTTAAAACGCTTACATTAATACAACAATATTATTGTTCTTTTTATTGGTAAATTTTTAAAAAAAATTAATTTTATTTATACGCTTCATAAAATGTGTATAATTATTTATATTTTCTAGTTAACAATACATATTATGTATAGTGTAGTTTACATTAACAACATTGTGTTGTAATATTATTGTATAAAGAAAGGAGTTCAAAGAACATGAACAAAAATAAATTAAATATGACATTAAGATGCACTGCTGTTGTTGCAAGTATCCTAGCATTATTCTCTTTATTATTAAAGTTTGCTAAGCAAACAATAAAGTCTGTAATGGGTACTCAATCAAAAGCATTATCGACTAAGAAGTGGATGGATTCTATCAAGGATTTAAAGAAGCTTCCTTTCGATATTAAGGGTGTTAATGATATGAATACAGCTAAGGTATTCTTATTCATAACTATCGCCTTATTAGTTATCCTAGTTGCTGCATTAGTTGTAAACTTCTTCATTTCTAAGAAGGCTATTACTCTTTGCACATGCTGTGTTGCTGCAGTTTCTTGTGTATCAACTTTAGTATTCTTAATTACAGTTTTAAAGGGTCTTAACGGAATCAATGATTCTTTCAATACTCTATCTTCAGTTCTAGGATATAAGTCAACATTAGCTCCAAATGCTGGTGCAATCTTATTCGTAGTATTCGGATTCATCGCTGCTGCTTCTGCTATTGCATGTGCAGTTCAAGCAATCCTATCAAAAGCTGAATAATAATAAAATAATCTTCTGATTAATTTCAGGAGATTTTTTTATGCCTTTAAATAAAAAAAGAGTTCACATAAAATAGTGAACTCATTTCTTATTACATATTTTCTGCGATGAAATCCTTAATTGAAACAATATCAGGAATTACCTTTGATCCAGCTTCAGTTAATTCATATAAATGATCATGTGTTGATTCATCTACATCTGGTGTTGAAGGGTCATCAACTTGATTTGGCTCAATTGTAGCTCCATCAACTAACCAAATTAATACATTTACATACTCTGATACTATAGTATCAAGTACATCATCTCTCTTACCAATTACATCAAAGTTTGTAGCAAACATATCAACTACATCTTGATCTACTAATGTTGGCTTAGTTTCAATCATGTCAGCTGTATAATTAGCTTTGTTAATAATCTTATTATCATTCTTAAGAGCTGCATAGCAATTATTGAACTTAGAGTCATATGCTGATCCAGCAACTACTCCAATATATACTTCATATGCATCACTCGATAAAACATCTAATTGAGATACAGCAGCAATATTTTCAATCTTACATCCATTAATTACACGTCCAGCAAATCCTCCTAGAGAAACTTCAAATAGTTTTAAAATTCCTCCAGTTGAAGATACTGTCGATTTAATCTTAGCATCAGAGATAGAATTTCTAATATCTACTCTAGTTTCACCAACAAATCCTCCAGTATATTGGATATATTCCTTCTTATCATCCTTTGCAGGTGAAGATACTGTTGAGAACTCAGTTGTAATATCAACACCCTCGGCAGCACAGTTTGCGATATATGCATATTGTGCAGCTGTATGAGTTACTCCACCGTTAGTTCCTACGAATCCTCCAACGATTGATTGATATCTACTTCTTAAATCCATCTTTACATTATTAATTGAACAATTATCAATTATATTTGTATTAACTCCTACAAATCCTCCAACATATTGTTGAGTTGATGTAGCTCCCTTATGAGAAATTTCAACTCCATCAATATGTACATCCTTAATTGTTCCTTCATTACATCCAGCAAGTGCACCTAAATATAATTCACTTGACTTAGTTGTAGTTAGCTTAACATTCTTTATATTTAAGTCTCTGATTTCTCCAGCAGCTCCAATGTATCCAAAAATTCCCATGTATACATTTGCGTTGCTAATATCAAGTCCTGTAATAGTCTTGTTATTTCCATCTAATCTACCAATGAATTGAGTTGTCTTATTGAACATTGTTGTAAATGATCCATAAGATCCATCATCCTTTGTGAAGTCTAAGTCATTCTCTAGCTTATAATATGCATCATTATCATATGTCATATTTAAGAAATCTTCCTTAGTCTTAATTGAAATTTCAGTAGCTATTGAACTTCCTTCATCGGTTGTCTTTACATTCTTAGAATAAATTGTCTTGCTCTTTCCATCAATTGTAGCCTTAACAACTAGCTTATATGTAGTGTCCTTGCTTAAATCATTGAAAGTAACTGTTTGCTCTTTTTCATCTAATTCATCAAAAGTATTAGTACTAATTAAAGCGTCGTTACTAGAATATAATCTAGCCTTAATACTTCCTGATGTTATATCATTTTTAGAATCCTTAACGATAGCTGTAACTCCGATTCTTGTTCTCATTGGTGTTACATTTATAATATCAACCTTTGCATTGCTTCCGCATGAAGCTAAAATGCATAAGCTTAAAATTGCTACTAAAGTTAATAATACTACACGAATCTTTTTCATATTAAAACCTCTTTTTTAAAATAGTCCTAATTATTATACAAAAAAATATCTTATTTTTCAATACACTTTGTATACATATCTTAAATTGACAATTAAAGCTTATAGCCTTATAATTTTAGTATCTAATATAATTTATAAATTATATAATTTAGAAAGGATGAATGCTATGAAGATTGGTTTAGACATAGGTTCGACTACAATTAAATGCGTTTGTATTGATGATGAAGCTAACGTTTTATATTCTAGCTATCAGCGTCACTACTCTCATATCAAATCTAGCCTAATAACTGTTCTTAACACTTTAGTAGAAAAAGAAATCATCAAAGATGATATTACTTTAGCTATTTCTGGTAGTGCTGGTATGGGTATTGCGAATGGTGTTGGAATTGACTTCATTCAAGAGGTATACGCAACAAGAGTTGCAGCTAATAAGCTACTTCCTGATGTTGAATGCATTATAGAGCTTGGTGGAGAGGATGCTAAGATACTATTTTTAGATAATGGTATGGAGGTTAGAATGAACGGTTCCTGTGCTGGTGGTACAGGTGCTTTCATTGACCAAATGGCTACTCTATTAAATATTACAGTTCCAGAGATGAATGATTACGCAAAAGATAAAGAAAAGCTATACAATATAGCTTCTCGTTGTGGTGTATTTGCTAAAACAGATATTCAACCTCTTTTAAACCAAGGTGCAGACAAAAAGGATATTGCCGCTTCTATTTTTAAGGCTGTAGTAAACCAAACAATTGGTGGATTAGCGCAAGGTAGAAAGATTACCGGTAAGGTTGCATATCTTGGAGGTCCACTAACCTTTTTAAGTGCGCTTCAAGAAAGCTTCAATGAAACATTAAAGCTAAATGGTATTTGTCCTGAAAACTCACTTTACTATGTAGCTATTGGTACAGGATTATGCGCTCATACAACTCACAATATAAATGAGCTTTTACAAAAACTTAATGAATATAGTACAGAAGGAAACTTCTCTTTTAATAGTCCACTATTTAAAGATGAAGCTGAACTTCAAGAGTTTAGAGATAGACATGCGAGGGATGATGTTAAAACTCTACCTTTAGATGATTACAATGGACCATTATATTTAGGAGTAGATTCTGGTTCTACTACTTTAAAAATGGTGTTAATTGATACTGATGGTAATATTAGATTCAGTAGATATTGTACAAATCAAGGAAACCCAGTTAATATTTTTAAAAATATATTAACAGAGATTTACGAAACATATCCTGATATTAATATTAAATCTGCTGCATCTACAGGATATGGAGAGGATTTGATTAGAAATGCATTTAGCCTAGATTCAGGATTAGTTGAAACTATGGCTCACTTTACTGCTGCTAAGCATTTTATGCCAGATGTAGATTTTATCATTGATATTGGTGGACAAGATATTAAATGCTTCAAAATAGAAAATGGTGTAATATCTAATATATTTTTAAATGAGGCTTGCTCTTCTGGTTGCGGATCATTCCTACAAACATTTGCTAATGCCCTTGGATATGATATAAAGGATTTTGCTAAAATGGCACTTCTTGCCCCAAAGCCAGTAGACCTTGGAAGCCGTTGCACAGTATTTATGAATTCTTCTGTTAAACAAGCTCAAAAGGATGGAGCTACTATAGAGGATATATCAGCAGGACTTTCTATATCAGTTGTTAAGAATGCCTTATATAAGGTTATTCGTGCCACTAATGTTAAAGAGCTTGGAAAGCACATTGTTGTTCAAGGTGGAACCTTCCACAACGAAGCTGTACTAAGAGCCTTTGAAAGAGAGCTTCAGCTAGATGTAGTATGTCCTAATATTTCAGGTGTAATGGGAGCATATGGAGCTGCACTTTACGCAATGAGCCTAAATATTGGAAACTCTACTATCATTAATGCACAGGATTTAAAATCATTTGTACATATTGTACAAAACATAAACTGCGGTTTATGTAATAATCACTGCAGCTTAACTATAAATAAATTCGCAAATAACAATAGATTTATCAGTGGTAATAGATGTGAAAGACCTACTTCTAATAAAAAGAGTAATGATTCTTTAAATATGTATCATTATATAAGAGAAAAGCTATCTACATATAAGCCTAAGGAAGGTAGACGTGAAAAGATTGGAATTCCTATGGTTCTATCTAATTATGAATTATATCCATTTTGGTATACTTTCCTAACCGAATTAGGATTTGAGGTGCATAGCTCTGGATTTAGTAATTCTTCTACTTACCAAAAGGGACAAACCACTATCCCTTCTGATACAGTATGCTTCCCAGCTAAGCTAGTACATGGTCATATCGCAACTCTATTAGAAAATGGATTTACAAATATATTCTTCCCTTGTATGAGCTATAACATGAATGAAAACAAGGGAGATAATCACTACAATTGCCCAATTGTGGCCTATTATCCTGAAACCATAAAAAATAATGTAGATGAGATTAATCAAATTAATTTTATTTCACCATTTATTGCTATACATGATAAGCATTCCTTTGTAAATCATATTACTCCTATTTTAAGGAAGTATTTCCCTGATATTACACAAAAGGAAGTTGTAAGATCTGCGGGTTATGCATATTTTGAATACGAGCATCACCTAAAAACTCTAAAGGATCGCGCGAGAGAAATCATCGAACAGGCTAAAATTGATGGTAGAGAAATTGTAGTTCTTGCAGGTAGACCATATCATGTTGATCCTGAAGTAAATCATGGTATAGATAAAATGATTTCTTCTTTTGATGTAGCTATAGTAACTGAGGAATCAGTTGCAGATTACATTAAAGAAAAGGTTGATACTAAAATTCTTAACCAATGGACATATCACGCAAGATTATATGCTGCCGCTAAGCTATGCACTCAAGAGGAGCATATGAATCTTATTCAATTAGTATCCTTTGGATGTGGCCTAGATGCAGTAACTACTGATGAGGTAAAGCGTATCCTTGAAGAAAACAATAAGATTTATACTCAAATAAAGATTGATGAAATAACTAACCTTGGAGCTGTAAGAATAAGACTTCGTAGCTTATTTGAAGCTCTTAAGCAGCAAGGAGGTAATAATAATGAATAACGAATTAGAATCATATCCTAAGTTTACTAAGGATATGAAATCAACTCACACAATCCTTATTCCTTCTATGCTTGATATACATTTCAGAATATTTGAAGCCGTATTAAAATCCGAAGGATTTAAAACAGAGATTATGCAAAATAAAGGTAGAGAGGTTATAGATGAGGGTCTAAAGTATGTACATAATGATACATGCTACCCTGCACTACTTGTTATAGGTCAATTTATTGATAACTTAAATCATAGAACTGATCTTGATAAGGTAGTCCTTCTCATCACTCAAACTGGTGGAGGATGCAGAGCCTCTAATTATATCCACCTTTTAAGAAAAGCTTTAAAAAAAGCTGGATATGATTATATACCAGTAGTATCTTTAAATATGAAAAATCTAGAAAAGGATAGTGCCTTAAAGGTTACAAGCCCTAAGCTAATATTAAAGCTAGCTGCAGCTATCACATATGGAGATCAAATGATGTATCTTCATAACAAGGTACGAAGCTATGAAAAAAACAAAGGTGACTCTCAGGCTGTGGTTGATAAATGGGTTGATTACTTATACCATAGATTCCTTAAAAATAAAGGGAAATCACTTGGTGAAATAAAAAAGAACCTTAAGAAAATCGCACTTGATTTTGATAAGGTTGAAATCACAAACAGCATCAAACCAAAGGTTGGTGTAGTCGGTGAAATTTATATTAAATATGCAGCACTTGGTAATAATGACCTCGAGGAATTTTTAATTTCTGAAGGTGCAGAAATTCAAGTACCTGGTCTATTTGGATTCATGCAATACAACTTCTATAATAACCTATATGATAATGATTATTATGGAGGACAAACTAAAAAAAGCATTAGAGTTACTAAGCTTTTATTATGGATATTATCTAAATGTGAGGACTGGATTATTAAATCCATAAATCGTACCAAGTATACTCCAATGAGTAAATTTGATCATACTAAAGACTTATCTGAAGGTATATTAGACCATGGTGTTAAAATGGGTGAGGGTTGGTTACTTACTGCCGAGATGGTAGAGCTTGTTGAAACAGGATTTACAAACATAGTTTGTGCCCAACCATTTGGTTGTCTTCCTAACCACATTTGTGGAAAGGGAGTAATGAAAAAAATACATCAAATTCATCCTGATGCAAATATAGTCGCAATAGACTATGACCCTTCTGCAACTAAGGTTAACCAAGAAAATAGAATAAAGCTAATGCTATCAATGGCTAAGGAAAACTTACCAGATAAACAAGGATTATAGAAATAGGAGGCAGTGCCTCCTATATTTTTTATACCATCTTATCAAGTAAGTATTCTAGATTATGATTCTTTAAATAATCATATGCCATCTTAACACAGTTATCAGCATATTCTTTATTGTGGATTCCCAATCCATAATATATTATATTATGTTCTTCCATAAATGGTGTGACTTCTTCACATTTCTTCATAGTTGGAATAAAAATATTATCTATAAAATCCTTTAAAATATCAATGTTATTTGACATTACTAAAGATGGAATGATTCCTTCATAGTTCTCAGATTCATAAAAGAATTTTAAAGTATATGGTGTCACTTCTTTTGTTTCTTTTATTATTCCTTCTATAAATCCATCAGATCCATCTCCATATTCTCCATTAATTTTCTTAACATTAATAAATGGATAA
>JAZRVY010000003.1:0-10046 GCA_045599405.1 Anaeroplasmataceae bacterium | reverse complement strand
AATTAAAGAATATAAAGATTATATATTAGATCAATTAAGAAATGTTGAGAACATTTCATATAGGAAACGATGAGTAGGTTTTAAAAAAGTGAACTAGAATAGTTCTAGCTCACCTTTTATATTTGTTCTTATATTGGGTTGTTTAATTTGCTTAATATATGCATATAAAATGGCATATAGTAGCATAATCATTCTACCAAAGAATACAGTATCTACTAATCCATGACCTAAGCAATATAATGTTATGAAATAGAATAATATTGTTATATAGTCTTTATTGTTATTTTTAACTAACGCATCAGCAAGATATATTGCAAATGCGATAGCTCCAATTATTCCACATGTTGATAGTATTTGATAGAAGTAGTTATGGTAGTTATATAAATTCCATCCTGTTAAATCCTTTTGTAGGTAATATTGGGCTGTTCCATATCCTGTACCAATTATTGGATGCTCACGCCAATGCTTCAAGGCTACATCATAAACCTTTTCTCTACCATTTAAATTAGAATCTCTAGTTTTAAGTAAATCCAAAACTCTATCTAATTGATTGAAATGGTGAAGGAATAATACTACAAATAGCAGTGCTGCTATACCTGCAGAGCAAGCTATTAATATTGTTTTCCATTTCTTTCTATTAGTAATTATTAAATATATGAATTCTATAGGTAATGCAATAAGTAATCCTAGATATGCACCTCTACAAATTAGTAGAGCTACAAATGTTAGAAATGCTATTGTAGAACCAGAATAGAATACTATTTTGTAAAAATTATTAGACTTAAATATATAATATAAGGAAACTATTGCACCTATACTTATAAATACAGTATAGTGGTTTGACATCATCCAACCTAAATGTACAGCTTTATATCTAAGTAAATCTATATATCTTATATTTTCTGTGTTATGTAAATCAACTATTTTATATGTAGCCTCTAGGCATGTAAGATAGGCTAGAATTATTAGGCTGAAGCATAATATATCCTTAGTATGTGAATCATTTTCAAGACCATGAGATACTATAAATATGACAGATATAGTACAAGCAAACACAAATATTAGATATATACTCTTACCCATAGTAGGGGTATTTACTAGGCTTATTAGCATTATAAGTAGTAATAATAATGTTGTATATAATGATGAGTTCCTTTTAACCCTATATAGTAATATTTTCCTATTTTCTATCATTCGATATAAATATAATAAGCCACCTATTGATAATGTGATTATCATAGTAACTAAAGCTGGCTTATTAGCCCCAAAGGTTGGGTCCTGTCTACCGCAAGTAAGCAGCATATATAATCCTATATATGATGTTGATTTAGCATTAAATATGGCAAGTACTCCTGTAAATATACCTATTAATATCATAGGTATATAGCAGGAATTTCCTAGCCAGCACCCAAATGTGAGTAGTGCAAGAACAAGAATAAAGGCCTTACCTTCTAGGAATCTTGTTATTATTCTATTAAGTTGATCCTTAGACTCTTGTAGGTTATTCATAATTAGCTCCTTAAATATACTTTATATTATAAATATAAGTGTGTTTTTTTACAATATGTAATAAATTCTTTAAAAATATATATATTTTTGATATACTATAAAAGTGGTGATTTACATGGAAATTAACAACTTTATTAAAACAATAATGCAAGAAGATTTAGAGAGTGGAAAGGTTGATTCAATTATTACACGTTTCCCACCAGAGCCAAATGCGTATTTACATATTGGACACGCAAGAGCTATGGTTACTAATTTTGAATTATCAAATGCGTTTGGTGGATATACAAATCTAAGATTTGATGATACAAATCCAACAAAGGAGGATTCAGAATTCGTTGATGCAATTATAAAGGACATTGAATGGTTAGGATATAAGCCAAAGAATGTATATTTTGGATCTGATTATTTTGATAAGGATTATGAAATTGCAGTTAATTTAATTAAAAAGGGACTAGCTTATGTAGATGATTTAAGCCAAGAGGAAATGTCTAGATATAGAGGTACATTAACTGAGCCTGGTAAGAATAGTCCATATAGAGATAGAACAATAGAGGAAAATTTAAAGCTATTTGAGGAAATGAAGGATGGAAAGTATCCTGATGGTAGCAAGACACTTCGTGCAAAGATTGATATGGCAAGCCCAAATATCAATATGAGAGACCCTGCATTATATCGTATTATTCATACTAATCATCATAGACAAGGAAATAAGTGGTGTATTTTCCCTATGTATGATTTTGCACATCCACTTCAGGATGCGATTGAAGGAGTAACTCACTCGCTTTGCTCACTTGAGTATGATAACCATAGAGTTTTATATGATTGGGTAATTGATAATAGTGATATTGTTAAAAAGCCTCATCAATATGAGTTTGGTAGATTAAATATTGCTAATACAGTTCTTTCAAAGAGATATTTAAGAGCTTTAGTAGATTCTAAAAAGGTTTCTGGATATGATGATCCAAGAATGCCTACATTAGTAGGTCTTCGTAGAAGAGGATATACACCAGAGGCTATTAAGGAGTTTATTTTATCTACTGGACTTTCTAGAATTAATTCTGAGATTGAATGGGATGTTCTTGATGGATTCTTAAGAGAGGATTTAAAGCTTAAGACTAATAGACCTAATGCGATTGTTAATCCTTTAAAGCTAGTTATTGATAATTATCCAGAGGGACAAATTGAATATCTAGATATGCCAAATAACCAAGAGGTTGAGGATATGGGAAGCCATAAGATAGCCTTTGGTAAGACATTATATATTGAAAAGGAAGACTTTATAGAGGTTAAGCCTAACAAGAAGTGGAAGAGACTTGCGCTTGATGTTGAGGTAAGACTAATGCATGCTTATTTTGTTAAGGCTGTATCAGTAGATAAGGACGAGAATGGTGAGATTGTATGTGTTCACTGTACATACGATCCAGCTACAAAGTCAGGTTCAGGATTTAATGAGCGTAAGCCAAATGGAAATATCCATTTCGTAGAGGCTACTACGGCAGTTCCTGCTGAGTTTAGATTATTTGATTCTTTAATTTTACCAGAGACTGAGGAAACTAAGAATCTTGAGTTTATGGAAAGATTAAATCCAAATTCACTTGTTATTTCAAATGGATTTGTTGAGGAATTTTTAAAGGATACTAAGCCTGGAGATAAATATCAATTTGTAAGAAATGGATATTGGTCTACAGATTATGATTCTACTAGCGAGAAGCTAGTATTTAATAGAACTTGTGGATTAAAGAGTTCATTTACTTTATAAAAAATGGGATAGCTATGCTATCCTTTTTATTATTTATAATAAAATAGTCTTATCAGTAGAAAAATATACTATTATATAGTATAATTAAAAAGACTCAAAATAAACGGAGGTATATTATGTTAAAGGTTGTTAATTTAGGATTACAATATGGTTCTAGAAAATTATTTGATAAGGTAAATATTCAATTTTCTAAGGGTAATTGCTATGGAATTATTGGTGCAAATGGTGCTGGTAAGTCTACATTCTTAAAGCTACTTTCAGGAGAAATTGAATCTACTAATGGTGAGGTTTTAATTGATAAGGGTGAAAGATTATCAATGCTAAGACAAAATCAAAATGAATTTAATGATAGAACTGTTATTAATACAGTTTTACTTGGACATAAAAGATTAGTTGAAATTATGGAGGCTAAGGAAGTTTATTACAGCAAGGAAGATTTCACTGATGAGGATGGAGTAGCCCTTGCAGAGCTTGAGGGTGAATTTGCTGAAATGAATGGATGGGAAGCAGAAAGTGATGCGGCTACATTACTTAACGGACTTGGAGTTCCTGAAGAGGTTCATTATTCATTGATGGGAGATTTGGATGCAAAGCTAAAGATTAAGGTATTGCTTGCTCAAGCTTTATTTGGAAATCCAGATATTTTATTACTAGATGAGCCTACAAATAACCTAGATTATAAATCAACAATCTGGTTAGAAAATTTCTTATTAAATTTTGAAAATACAGTTTTAATTGTTTCCCATGACCGTCACTTCCTTAATAATGTGTGTACACATATTTGTGATGTTGATTATGGACAAATTAAGCTTTTTGTTGGTAACTATGAATTTTGGTATGAATCATCACAATTATTATTAAAGCAACAAAAGGAAGAAAACAAAAAGGCTGAGGCTAAGGCTAAGGAGCTTCAAGAGTTTATTGCACGATTCAGTGCAAATAAATCAAAGGCTAGACAAGCAACAAGCCGTAAGAAGCTACTTGAAAAGATTGTTCTTACAGATGTAGAGCCATCAAGCCGTAGATATCCATTTATCGGATTTAAGCCTAATAGAGAGGTTGGAAATGATATTTTAACTGTTGATAAGCTAACAGTTCCAGGATTATTTGAAAATCTTTCGTTTACAGTACGTAAGGGTGATAAGATTGCGTTCCTTGCAGAAAATACAATGATTATTACAACATTATTCAATATCCTTGAGGGTAAGGAAACTAACTTTACTGGATCATTTAAGTGGGGTATAACAACTCAACAAGGATTTTTAATGCAAGAAAATAAGGAGTACTTCAGTAAGGCAATTAGCCTTATTGACTGGCTTCGTCAATACGCACCAAAGGATGAGCAAACTGAAACATTCATTCGTGGATGGCTAGGAAGAATGCTATTTAGTGGTGAGGAAAGTATGAAGATGTGTAACGTTCTTTCAGGAGGAGAGAAGGTTAGATGTATGTTTGCTAAGCTAATGCTAGAGGGTGGAAATGTATTAGTGTTTGAGGACCCAACAAACCACCTAGACCTAGAAAGCATTACCGCATTAAATGAGGGTATGACAGCATTTAAGGGAAATATCCTATTCTCAAGCCACGATGCTGAGCTACTTCAAACAGTAGCTAACCGTATCATTAGCTTTGAAGCTGATGGAAAGATTATTGATAGAGATACAACTTACGAAGATTTTGTTGAAAATATGAGTAAGTAATCCAAGAAGGAGATGAAAATATGCAAAGCATCATTAATAAATTAAATGATAGACAAAAGGATGCTGTAGTTACTACAGAGGGACCTGTTATGGTTATGGCAGGTGCTGGTTCTGGAAAAACTAGAGTTTTAACTGCTAGAATTGCATATTTAATTAACGAGCTTGGTATACCTCCATACAATATCCTTGCAGTAACCTTTACAAATAAGGCTGCAAGAGAAATGAAGGAGCGTATTGTTAAGAATGTTGATGCAAATATCAATATGATGTGGGTATCTACATTCCACTCTATATGCGCTAGATTACTTAGATTAGAGGCTACTAATTTAAAAGATTATGATAGAAACTTTAACATAGTTGATGAGGAGGATGCCATTAAGTATGTTAAAGATGCTATTAAGGAATTAGGTCTTAATAAGGATGCATTTAAGCCTAAGAGTGTAAAGAGTGTAATTAGTGAATATAAGAATGGTATGATTGATACCATCAAGGATAATGATGTTAGAAATATCTATAATGTATATTCAAGATTATTAAAGGAAGATAACCTACTTGATTTTGATGATTTATTAATTGTAACAGTAAACTTATTTAAAACTAATCCTGAGGTTTTAAAGAAATATCAAAATAAATTCCAATATATTATGATAGATGAGTTCCAGGATACAAATACTATTCAATATGAATTAGTAAAATTACTTGGTTTGGCTCATCAAAATATATTCATAGTTGGAGATCAAGACCAAAGTATCTATTCATTTAGAGGTGCAAAGGTTGAAAATATAAATAAGTTTAGTAGAGATTTTATAGGTACTAAGGTAATATTACTAGAGGAAAACTACAGATCTACACAAAAGATTCTTGATATTGCTAATAAGGTTATTAACAATAATAAGGATAGATACAAAAAGAATCTATTTACAAACGCATCACCTGGAGATAAGCCATCATATTATGTAGCTGATAATTCATATGATGAGGCTATGTTTATCATGGAAAAGATAAAAGAGCTAAAAAATTATGATTATAAGGATTTCGCAATTATGTATAGAGCTAACGCTATTAGCCGTAATTTTGAGGATGTCTTTTTAAAGAATGATATTCCATATGCTATATATGGTGGAATAGGATTCTATCAAAGAAAGGAAATTAAGGATGTAATTGCGTATCTTAAGCTTATTTTAAATAATGATGATGACTTTTCATTTAAAAGAGTTGTAAATGAGCCTAAAAGAAAAATAGGAGACGCATTAATTGGTAAGCTAATTGATGCAGCTACTGATAATAAGGTATCATTATTTAAAGCTATCGATTTTATAGATGCTAGAGGTCAAGGATATAATAATTTACTTGACTTTAAGTTTACTATAATAGAGCTTAAGGAAAAGATATTAGATGAAAATGTTGATATTAACAAGATTGTTAGTATCATTATTGAAAAAACTGGATATTACAATATGCTAAAGGAAGAAGGAGACGAGGGAGCTGACAGACTTGAAAACATTAAGGAATTAAATTCTATGTTTAGAGAGTTTGATGATTATGATGGTACTCGTGAGGATAAGCTAAATAGCTTACTTTTAGACTTTGCGTTAAAGACTGATACAGATAAGCGTAGTGAGAATGAGGATTGCGTAAAGCTAATGACATTCCACCAAGCTAAGGGTCTTGAATATCCTGTTGTATTTATGGTCGCTATGGAGCAAGGAATATTCCCATCTCAAAACTGCTTTACAGAAAAGGAGCTTGAGGAGGAGCGTAGAATTTGCTATGTAGGTATTACAAGAGCTAAAGAAAAGCTATTTATCACAAGCTGTAGACAACGTCAAATCTATGGTATGACAGAATGGCAATACCCATCAATTTACATTAGAGAAATCGGTGAGGATAATCTAAATATCATAGGTAAAACATATAAGAAATCTTATGTGTCTACAGGGCCTATAATTAAGCCTACAGCTAGTATTCCTACTAAGACAGAGCAGGTAAAGGTATCATATAGTCTAGGTGATAAGATTAACCATAAGGCCTTTGGTGATGGTACTGTAGTTGCAGTCAGTGGAGAATCTATTACTGTAGCCTTTGGTGAAGCCTTTGGTATCAAAAAGCTACTAGCTTCACACCCTTCTATAAGAAAAATCTAAAAAAAGTATAAATTACTATACATTTTATGGTATAATAACTATGTATAGTAGAAAAAGGTGAGCTCTTAATGAGTGAGATAATTGAATTAAAGGAATCATTTAAAGATGATTCTAAGGTTACAAAGCTAAAAATCATTGATGATTTAGTGTTTGTTGACACCAGCAAGAAAAACTATGTGATTAATCCTGATGAGATTGTCTCAATAGATTTACTTAATGCTAGATGTCCTAAGCCAACGTTTAGAATGATACCAATTCTAGTTGAAATATTAACTGTGATCTTTATTGTACTAATTGCAGTTTTCAACAAATTAGAAATGAAAGTATTATCCTATGTGTTTATAGGATGTGCATTAGTATCCTTATTAGCTGCAGCATTTGTAGGTAGGGTTATTTATAGTAAATCTAATGAAGCTGTCCAAATTTCTATTCTAAAAAAGGATAAGAAAAGAGTAACTGTACTTGGAATTAATACAGATGTTCAGGATTATAATAAAGCCTTAAGATATGTTAAGGAAATTAAAAAGCTTAATAAAGACATTAAGCTTGATATGAGACAAAAGAAGTAATTGATAGAAAGGATCAGATATTATGGCAATTTTAAAGTGTCTACATTGCGCAAAAGATATTGAAATTGGAAATAACGATGAAATATGCGTATGCCCAAGCTGTAAAACTAAACAAATTGCGCCTAAGGTAAATAGTGAAAAGAAAATTTCACTATACGGAGCTGCTGCTCGTCTAATCAATTTAAAGGAATTTGCCAAGGCTGAGCAAGTATACGCTGCAATCGCTAAGAATTTTGATGAGCCACTTGCATATTTTGGATTAACTTTAACAACACTTCAAGCACACTATGTAAATGGCGAGGTTGTTGTTGAAAACAAGAATGCAGGATCTGTTTATGAGGATGAAAATTTCCAAACAGCATGTGAAAAAGCAACAGATGATCAATTTGAAATTTTAGATGCTGAGGCTGCTGAAATTGAAGCTGCACAAGCAAATGCTGGAGAGGATGACCTAGAAAGTGACCTTGATGCTGAGCTTGCAGCTGCAGAAGAGGAAATTAAAAAGGCACAAGCAGAAGCAGAGGCTAGAGCTAAGGCTGAAGCAGAAGCTAAGGCAAAGGCTGAGGAGCAAGCAAGACTTGCTGCAGAGGCTAAGGCTGCAGAGGCAGCTGCTGCCGAGCAAGCTAGATTAAAGGCTGAGGAAGAGGCAAGACTTGCTGAAGAAGCAAATGCAAAGGCTCAAGCTGAAGCTGAAGAAAAAGCTCGTTTACTTGAAGAGGCTAGATTAAAGGCAGAGGCTGAAGCTAAGGCTAAGGCTGAAGCTGAGGCTAAGAGAAAGGCAGAACAAGAGGCTGCAAGACTTGAGGCTGAAAAGGAAGCTAAGCTATATGAAGAAAACCTAGCTGCTGAAAGAGCAGAGGCTGAAAGAATTGAAGCACAAGAAAGAGCTAAGGCTGAGGCTGCTGCAAAGGTTGCACAAGAAGCAGAGGCTCAAAAGCTTTCTCAAGCTAAGGATATGAAGGATGCAGCTAAGTTCCAAGAGCTAGTTGCAGCTGCACCAACATATGACATTACAATTTTAGTTAATGATGAGTCACGTAAGGTAGATTCATATTTAATTGCAAAGGAGCTATATGAGGTTCTAGGTTCAGAGGGTAAGAAGGTATTTTTCCCAACTCATGCGCTTAGAGATGTTGAAGGAATTGAAAAAGATGCAAGATTTGCAGCTGCCCTACAATCATCAAAGCTTCTATTATTATTCGCAACTAATCCAGAAAGATTAAATGACCCAAGAGTTATTAATCCTCTTGAGGACTATATGTCATTTGATCCAACTTCTCATATCGTAGTACCTTGCTTTCAAAATATCCCAGCGGATAGATTCCCTGCGGTTATAAAAGGAATTGATGCTATCGATTTAGGAGAGGATAATTTCATTGACCAAATCCTAGATGCTGTAGATGCTGTATTCCCTAAGGTAGTAAAGACACTTACTATGGAAGAAAAGTTCTTAAAGAAGGCTAAATCATTCCTTGCAGAAGGAAACTTCGATGATGCTTGTAGAGGAGTAAACTCAGCACTTAAGGCTAATCCTAAATTAGCTGAAGCTTATGTTGTTGGTATTTGTGCTCTATTAAAGATTAAGAATCCAGATCAAATTAAGGATGTTTGTAAGCTTCCACTTGATGATACTAATAAGTATTACAAGCTAGCTAAGGACAATCAAATTGAATTAGTAGAAAAATATAATAACCAAATTAAGGAAGTAATCTACAATAAGGCTGTTGCTATGCCAAAGGCAACTGAAAAGGAAGTTGAGGATTACGTACAAATTCTTAATGTAATTAAGGGATATAAGGATGTCAATGATTTAATTAATCAAGCATGTGAAGTTAAATTCAGCGCAATCTATGATGCAGCCCTTAAGCAATATCAAGCTGGAAAGGAAAAGAAGTTTGAGCGTGATTTAACTGATGCGTTAAGACAATTCAAGCAAATTCCAGATTATAAGAACTCTAGTGAAATAATTGAAGAGATTGAAGAATTAATTCATAGCTTAGAGGATGATACTTATAAGATTACTTATGATAAGGGTATTGAAATGTTCAATGCTGCTAAGACTATTAAGGAATTTAGAGATGCACAAGCTAAGTTCATGCAAATCATTTCATATAATGATGCAAGAGCTTGGAACAACAAGTGCAAGGAATCTATGTATAACCTATCTGTTCAAATAGTTCTAGAAAGCTATAATCCAGAAGAAGTTAAGCTTGCAGTTACTACACTTAAGTATCTACATCCATTTAAGGAATCTGCATATTTCTATGATCAAGGAAATATAAGAATCGCTAAAAATGACTTCAATCCCAAAAAGAAAAAGAAGAAATAATAACTAAAGCCGATAAAAAATCGGCTTTTTTTATTT
>JAZRVY010000002.1:0-10399 GCA_045599405.1 Anaeroplasmataceae bacterium | reverse complement strand
TTGAATCCAAATATTTTTATATCTTTTTTAGAATTCTTTTTTATTTGACCATTTAGATGTATCCATGTTTTTTCGTTTGTATCATCATATTGATTTATTGGTGTAGGAATATCATCACCAATAAGTATGAAGCCAATTACTGTATCCTTACCACATTTACAACCATATCCACTTGAGCATTTTCTTACACCACACATATAAGTATTCTCATGTATATCAGTAATCTCATATGTAAAACAATCAAATTCTAGATTTGAATCATAATAGCTTTCAGGATAATATTGAATATTAGTCATTACCAAGAAAAAATTATCCTCATTTAAAACATAATCAGTTTTCTTACTACATCCTGTAATAAAAAATAATAATAAAAATACTATAAATATAACCTTTTTCATATTAGTGTCTAATTCCCATTCCTATAACAAGGCTAATAGCAAATCCAACTATATCAGCTGCAACTATTGTAGATCCTACAGGTGTTCCAAATGCAATTGAAATTAACAAACCTAAAGTCGTAAAAACTATAGAAAATACTACAGAATAAATTAATACTCCTTTAAAGCTCTTCATAATTCTCATTGCAGACACTGCAGGAAAAACGATTAAAGCTGATATTAATAATGAACCAACCAAATTCATAGCTGAAACTATTACTACTGCAGTAATCACTGCAATAATGAAATTATATAATCCAGCATTAATACCTGTAGCCTTAGCATAGTTTTCATCAAACGTTATAGCAAAAAGCTTATTATATAATAATACAAATGCTATAATTACAATCACTGTCAAAACTAAACATAAAATAACATCACTTTGTTTTAAAGTTAAAATTGATGTTGACCCAAATAATGTTGAGCAAACGTCGCCAGCTAAATTACTTGATTTAGAAAAAACGTTTAATAATAAATAGCCTAATGCCAACGCTCCAACCGACAGCATCGATATAACAGCATCACCTTTAATCCTTTTGTCACCTAAGCATATTAATAAAATAGCTACTCCTATAGTTACAGGCAATATAATTAGCATATTATTCGTAACACTTAATACTATTGCAATAGCCATTGCCCCAAAGGCAACATGAGATAGGCCATCGCCTATATAGCTAAATCTTTTCAATACCAAAATTACACCTAATAATGCTGAGCATATAGCAATAGCTATACCAACAATAAATGCATATCTAACAAAGGGAAATTCAAAATACATAGCTAATTTTTCAAAAAAATTCATTATTTTATTCCTCCTTCTAAATATTCTTCTTTAGCTTGGAATATAGAATTTCTAGATACTTTTAATATATACTTAGAATCTGAAATAGCATTTTTAATATCATGTGATATCATAAAAATTGCTATACCTTCATTATTTATTAATTTAATAATCTCATATAATTCAATAGTAGCCTCGGGATCAAGGCCAGTAATAGGCTCATCTAAAAACAAGAGTCTTGCGCCACTTGCGAGTGCTCTTGCAAGTAATACTCTTTGTTTTTGCCCTCCAGAAAGTTCTTTAAAGCTTCTTTTCTTTAAATCATAGGCATTAACCTTTTGTAAAGATTCATCAATTATTTTTTTATCTTCTTTATTTAAGAAAAATTTCCATTTCTTATTCATTCTTGCAGAAGATACTATTTCAATTACTGTTGCAGGAAAATCTCCTTGATGTTCATTAATCTGTGGCAAATAACCAAGCTCATTAGAAGCTATGTTTCTAATTATTTCTCCAGATAATGACTTTTTTAATCCTACCAATGTTTTAAGTAATGTAGTCTTTCCAGCACCATTTTCGCCAATAGCTACTATGTAATCACCATCTTCAATTTTAAAATTTATATTACCAGCAACTATTTTTCCATCATATCCAATCTCTAGATTCTTACATTCTAACAAGCTCATCTTATTAACCTCCTAATTAATTAGGCAATAGCCTTATTTAATTCTTCTAAATTCTTCTCCATAATACTTAAATATGAAGCGCCATTTTTAATATCATTTGATGTTATTGACTGTAATGAATTTAAAACTAAGATTTGTTGATTCTTTTTAGTTGTAGTAGATTTTATAGTATTTGCAATTTTACCATCAGAGCTTTCGATAATAAAAATTGTGTTTAAATCTAATTCATCAGCCTTTTTTGCTAAAAATCTAATTGTTTCGAAGCTTGCCTCAGTTTCAGCTGAGCATCCAACGAATGCAGCATAATAGCTTAATCCATAATCATCAACTAAATATCTAAATGGGAATCTATCTCCAAATAATACTGTCTTTTTTGTAGCACTAGAAGTTGAAGTAAAAAACTTCGCATCTAATTCATTAAGCTTACCTACATATGAATTTAAATTTTTTTCATACTTATCTTTGTTTGAAGAATCAATTTCAGCAATTTCTTTTTCAATTACATCACATAAAGCTGATGCATTTTTTAAAGATAACCAAACATGCTCATCATATTCAATCTCTTCCTCTTCGCCTTCTTCCTCTTCTTCGCCTTCCATACCTTCAACGATTTCTTCTTCCTTAACCTTATCACCTAAAGCTTCAAGAAGGCTAATGGTATGTTGATTTTTATTTGTAGAATTTTCTATAGCATCTTCACACCATTCATCACTTTCACCGCCAACATAAATAAAAAGATCAGCAGTGGATACCTTAACTAAATCATCTACGCTAGCCTGATAGCTATGTAAATCAACACCATTGTCTAATAAAAGGGTAACAGTTATATCACTATCTTCACCTAAAATATTGCTTACCCAGTCATAAATAGGGTAAATAGTACAGACAATACTCTTCTTAGAATTCTTTTGGTTATTACCACAA
The DNA here is from genome assembly GCA_045599405.1 of Anaeroplasmataceae bacterium. Classification (GTDB taxonomy): domain Bacteria; phylum Bacillota_I; class Bacilli_A; order Acholeplasmatales; family Anaeroplasmataceae; genus UBA3206. The sequence continues at coordinate 7,571 of JAZRVY010000002.1, read as the reverse complement.
GAGCAGACGGAAACAACACAAAATAATGCTATTAATAAAGCTATTAAATTTTTATATATTTTTTTCATTAGTTCCTCCAAATATCTTATAAAATGCATTTTTAAGCAAAAGAAAAAACCATATGTTAATGCATACTAAAAAAAGGTCATATGGTTTTTATAAATATTCTAATTTAGCATTTTAATATGATTTGAAACTAATGTATCTTGTTTAACTAATAATTTAACTACTTTATATACAATAATAGCAAACACAAAAACAGCAATCACTAAAATTGCTTTTTCTAATCCGCCAGGAATAAACTTAAATTCTTCTATTGTTTTCTCACAAGAATCAAGAACTAAGCAAATAGGACAATCCTCACCTGTACAATTATGATGTTCATTATGGTATTTATATGCAATAGAAAAAAAATACGAAAGTACCACAAATATAATTATTATTAAATTTACTATTCTGGTACCCCTTTTCATAATTCTTATTCTCCTTTACATTTATCACATTTACCATATAAGGTTATACTACTTGAATTCACTTCTAAATTGTGATCCATTGACACATGATTTATCATATTAGTTATACTTTCACATCTTAGATGTATAACAGATTTACAATTTTCACAAACAAAATGGTAATGATGATAACATTCATCTAAAACATATTGGTAACAAGCCTCACCACACACATTATATTTTTTAACAATACCATTTTTACACATGTCATCTACAACTCTATATAATGTTGCTTTACTAACAATACTTGAAGTATTATTAATTGATAAAAAAAGCTCATTCATACTTCTACATTTATTGGAATTTTCTTTTAAATAATTATTAATATAATTCTTTGTTTCTGTATTGTATTTCATAACTTCACCAATATGAGAATCGTTCTCAAATTTATTATAAAATTATTTTTCTCATTGTCAATAGTTATTATTAATAGTTCAATTACAATGATTTGTCATAGATTCATTTTTTAAACTACCGCGACATATGCTCTTCCAGTTAATTCGCAAGCTTTTTTGCAGTTTTCCCCCGCCAAATGTATTGTAACGGCTGCACTTTTCCCGAAGCAATGCATTTCTATATCAAATCTTCACCTTTAGCAAAATCATAACAAGTATATAAGTTCTTTTTTATTCTATGAACTTCATCTTTTTTTACTAATTCTTTTAAATATTGCTTGGCAGCATCGATATTACTAGACTTTTATTTTATTAATTTACAATCAATAATATATGTTGTATAATACTTATGTCGAAAGACAAATGAGCTGAATACAAAAAGAGAAAAGGGGATGTTCACATCATCCCCTTTTCGCATATTAGATACAAACGAGCTGAATAGCAATATATATTCATGACTATATACTGCCTCAAAAAGATTGGGGCCCAATTTAGCTATTTCTAGTCTTTCTTGTCATTTGATAGGTTTATCATAACAAGTATTACCACTAGGATAACTAAATTTTCCATATGCAACCTCCACTTACACAGCCGTCATACCTAACTTCTGTGATAGTCTCATTTGTCCCTCCTATGCAGCTATAAAAGCCACCATAAGTATATAACACTATATTTTATATATCAAATCACCAAAACACATCCAATCTCATTTTTTGAGAAATGATATATAAGAAGATTATATTAAACATTATTTAATAATAAAACCATGTAATAATTGAGAAAATACCATCTCAAAATAAGGTGTAAACATTTTCAATAATTCTATTAATAATATTCATTAAAAAAACTCCAAGTCTTGCTATCAGCAGCATTAATTGGAGCTTTATTTTATATTTAATTATTTTTATAGCTATACTTGTCTTCTATACTCTTGCTTAACATCATGGTTAAAGTTTTCTTGAATACCAAAGAATGTTTCTAATTCCTCTCTAGTTTTATTAATATCATAGGTTTGACATCTAAATGTAATTTCATCTTCAGATCTTATAAATTTATCTCCGAAGTTATCCATTTTATAATGCTTCTTATTTTTTCTTTTTATACTAATTACTAGCATATTAGCTGATAATAATAAATCTCTTACCTGCTTATCCTGGGCAAAGGATCCTTCCTTAACTATAACAGGTATTTCTACTATATCATAGTCTCTATAATCGTATGTTAAATGTAGTCTTCTTTCAAGTACAATGTCATAGGTATTTACAGAGTTTAATATTCTTGTTACTGCGTATGCGATAAGTACTACTATCGCAATTGCAAGTATGTTTGTATTACTTGCACTTAAGGCTTCAAATGAAAATACAAGAGCTGATAATGGACATCCAACTGAAGCTGCTAGGAATGCTGACATTGACATTGTAATAATAAGCACTGCATATTTATCTAATTTAAATATCATTGTAAATATAGCCCCAATTAAAGCTCCGATTGTAAGGATTGGTATAAACATACCACCTGTTGCTCCTGATTGACTTATCCAAGCTATCATTAATACCTTTAATATTAATAATATAATCAGTATCATTAGCTTATACTTTTCTACAAATAATCCAAGAACTAGAGATCTTCCGCTATTTAATACCTCAGGAATAAATAATCCAATAATTATTGTTAATATAAAAGAAATACTTATTTTAACAAATTGAGGAACCTTAGCCATTTCCTTATCTTGTAAATGCTGAGATAGCTTTAATAAATAATTAAATCCAATCGCAAAAAGGCCTATTATTACGGCAAGGATTATTAAAAATCCATAATCTCTAATTGGAAGCTTAGGAATTGACATTTCTTCAAACATTCTATAATGTACATCAAATCCATTACATAATAATCTTGCAGCAAGTGAGCCCGTTACTACTGATGAAAAGCTTACAAGTAATAGTAGTGGAGAGAACTTTCTGTGTACCTCCTCTAATGCAAATATAATACCAGATATAGGCGATGCAGTAGCTACCGCAAAGGATGCTGACGCTCCTGCTGTCATTAAATATCTATCAAATGCTCTAGTCTTTTTTATTCCTAGCTGGTCTACAAGTCCACCAATTGATGTACCAATCGCGACACTTGGTCCTTCGCCACCTAATGGAAGTCCTATTATATATGATATAAATGATAATATTACTGTAAATATTAAGGTTAAGGCAGGATTGAAGGTAAATGTACCTCTAATAATCCCCTCACTTGTTGGAATCCCTCCACCCTTAGACATTGGTGCTAGCTCAATAGCCTTAGCTTGAAAAAACGCAAGTGCTACAACAGCTAATACAACTATTGGAATTAGCCAAAAAAATCTTGTCATATAATCGTTAATCTTATATGATATTTCAACTAGCTCTTCACTTGCCCATTTATAAAAAAAGGTAATACTTCCTGCAAAAAGGCCTATTATTCCAGGTAATAAGATACCTGGCAATATAAAATTAAGAAATGATTTTTTTACTTTATTCATAATAAGCTCCATACTATAATTTGTTATATATGTAATTATAACATTTAATAGACATAATTATAATATTTAATATATAATTATAGTATCTTATTATAAAGGAACTTGATATTATGAATAAAATTAAGAAATTATTTTTAGGTATCGTATTATTGGTAATATCTATCTTTACTCTTTCTTCATGCAAAAAGGATAGAGAATTGCTAATGGGAAAGGATTATCTCGGGCTTTCCTCACAGCTAGATTCATTAAATGAAGTTAAAAAGGGTACTATTGATGGATGTGTAATAGATTCTATTATGGCTGGATATTATACTAACTCTCCAGAATATAAAGATTTATCAATAGTAAATAATATTGATTTATTGAATGAGCAATTTGGTATAGCTACCAAAAAGGGTAATTTAGCATTAATAGATAAGGTAAATGAAGCATTGCATGCGTTAAATGGCAATACTATGAATACTATTGCCAAAAAGTATGGTATTGAATCAGAAATATCAATTAGTGGTAATTATATATCTAACGGTGCTACTGATAATTCATAGAATAAGCTTGCATCCTCAAAGAAGGCTATAATTGGATATACATATTATCAGCCTATTGCTTATGAGGTAGCAGGAAATCTAACTGGTTATGATATAGAGCTTGCAAGAAGTGCATTTGAATGGCTAAATACAAACCACTCTACTTCTATTACTGTTGAATTTATTGAAATAGAATGGGATGCAAAGGAAATACTTCTTGAAAATGGTACTATAGATTTTGTATGGAATGGACTTACTATTACTGATGATAGACTTATTAATATGTGTATTTCAGAGCCATACCTTAATAACAAGCAGGTGCTTGTTGTAAAGGGTGATGCTAGTAAATATAATTCTATTGATGATTTAAAGAAAATGACAATTGGATTTGAGTCTGGATCTGCTGGTGAGACAGTAGTTTTAGGTGATTATAAGGAGCAAGTTCTTCCTAGCCTTTTTGAAGGATTTGGAATTACATTAGCTTTATTTAGTATTACACTACTATTCTCACTTCCTATTGGATTATTATTAGCATTTGGATCAATGTCAAAGCATAAGCCTCTTAAGGCTATTGTGAAAGGATTTATTTGGATTATACGTGGTACACCACTTATGCTACAAATACTATTAGTAACATTCCTTCCACTAATATTCCACCTTAAAAATAAGGATATTACTTCTGCATTAAATATTAGAACAGTGCAATTATTATTTATATATGCAAGTATTGCATTTGTTGTAAATTATTCATGCTATTTCAGTGAAATATTTAGATCTGGTATTGAAGCTATTCCTAAGGGACAATTTGAAGCTTGTAAGGTGCTAGGATTTAGTAAAACACAAACATTCTTTAAAGTAATACTTCCACAGGTAATTAAAAGAATATTACCTCCTATGAGCAACGAAATTATTACATTAGTTAAGGATACAGCCTTAGCTGAGGTAATTGGAGTTGTAGACTTACTAGTTGCGGCTAACCACCTAGTAAATAATTTAGCTGTATATACTCCATTATTATGGGCAGCTGTCTTCTATTTAGTATTCAATGGTTTACTTACTATTTTATTCGGAAAGCTAGAAAAGAAGCTTTCTTACTACGAGGTGTAATTATGGCATTTCTAGAAATAAAAAATATTGATAAATTTTATGGTGAACATCAAGTATTATTTGATGTATCAATAGATATTAATAAAGGTGAGGTTATTACTATTATAGGTGATTCAGGTAATGGTAAAACCACATTACTTAGAACCCTAAACGCCCTAGAGACTATAGAAAATGGTGAAGTCCTTCTTGATGGAGTAAAGATTTTACCTGTTGAAAAATGGGGGCAAGCTAATCCAAAGTTTGGAATGGTTTTCCAAAGCTTTAATTTGTTTCCACAATATACAGCCCTAGAAAATATTACATTAGCTATGAATCTTAATTTAAAGGGATCAAAGCAAGAAAAAAAGGAAGCTATAGAAAATAATAAAAATATAGCCATTGAGATTCTAAAGGATTTAGGGCTTGAACCACACATGGATAAATATCCATGTCAATTGTCTGGAGGACAATGCCAAAGAGTAGCTATCGCTAGAGCCTTAGCTCTAAAGCCTGAGGTTCTTTGCTTCGATGAGCCTACATCTGCTCTTGACCCTAGACTTACAAAGGATGTAGCTAATACTATCAAAAAGCTAAAGGATGAAGGACTTACTATCATTATAGTAACTCATGATATGGATTTCTGTAAGATGGCATCAGATACAGTATATTTTATGTCAGGTGGAAAAATCGTTGAAAGCGGAAATCCAAATGATATATTTAACAATCCACAAACAAATGAATTAAAATCCTTTATAGGACATCAATCTGAAATTGTTGAAGAACTATAAAAATAACCAGATGGAATCAATCCATCTGGTTTTTCTTTTTTAATATTCACCTTGCTCTTTTTCAGCTTGTGTTTCTTCTTCTATTATTACCTCATCATGCTCGATGATTTGAAGCGTATCAGAAGCTAGGTTTTCTTGTCCGATTTCGTCCCAAGAAGGCTCAGACTCTTCAATTTCTAATACCTTTTGACCATGCTTAGTATGCTTACATACAAGCTTTACAATAAATCCTGATACAAATACTAATACTGTAACTACCCATCCAAGTATTATTTCATATGCCAAATGATAGCTCTTGTCATATCTAAACCCTTTTTTTCCTAGCTCTACCATTTGCCAAATAAATAATATAGTTAAAGCTATAGGCGCAAGGAACTTAATTGAATATTCAAACCACCACTTTGGCATTTTAAACTTTTCTGTATTCTTATTCACCTCTTCAAGAACCTTATGAGGCTTAAAGAACCAACCTACCGCAATAGTTTCTAGGATACCAACTAAAATTAATGTATACATATTAGTCCAGTTATCAACTATATCCAGGAATCCTACACCTGCACTTGTAATATAAATAATTGAAATCACTGCTGCTATACAAGCAATAATAAATGTTGTCTTTCTCTTTGGTAAATGGAATTTATCCGCAACAGCTGTAGATACTCCTTCTAGAATAGAGAATGCAGAATCTATTGCAAGTGTACATAGCATAAAATAGAATACAATTCCAAATCCTGCATTTAGCCAACCAATCTTTGTTAGATTAACAATAGCCTCTGGATAAATAATAAATGCTGTACCAATTCCACTTGTAGACATATTTCCTGCTGTCATACCTGTTGAATACATTGTTGTATATAATACAATTCCAGATAATACCGAAATACCTAAATCACTAAATGCGATAATCATTGTATCAGATGAAATATTAGATGATTTTCTTAGGAATGATCCATACGCAAACATAATTGCCATCATAATAGATAAGCTATAGAAGGCTTGCCCTACTGCATTTACCCAAAGTGAAGCCTTTAAGAACTCTGACCACTTTGGTACAAATAACGCCTTTAGAGCTTCTCCTAAATGCTCATTCCCAATAAATCCCTTTACTGCTAATATAAGTAACATTAATACAGGAATAAATACTGTATATTTAACAACCTTACCTACCTGAGATGCACCATTTCTAATACATCCATAAATTAGAGCCCAAGCTCCAATTAAGCATGCTATTAATAAGAATTTAGTATTACCAAATTCACCCTTCAATGAACCACTAAACTTAGTTGTCCATGTTGTACCTATAGAATCAGCCCATAAATTTCCAGCTGTAGATTTATATGATGTTGCGAACTTATATGATACAAATACCATCATCATACACCACGCAAATACTACTGCATAGTATGTTAGAATAACAAACGCATTAGCTGTTGCTGCCCATCCAATAGGCTCTGCCTTCTTATTTACAAGACGCATAGCCTTAGGTGCTCCACCCTGTGCCTTTCTTCCTATTGCAATTTCCATCATAAGCAGTGGTATTCCAATCGCAATCATACAAATTAAATATGCAACTAGAAATGCTCCTCCACCGTTCTTTGCACACATTCCAGGGAAACGCCATGCATTTCCAAGTCCTACTGCAGAACCAATTGAAGCCAATACGAATGATGTTCTACTAGTCCATTTTTCTCTTGCCATAATATTCCCTACCTTCAATATACGATAATATGTATTTATTATAACATATTTAAGATTTT
>JAZRVY010000001.1:0-9288 GCA_045599405.1 Anaeroplasmataceae bacterium | reverse complement strand
TGATATAAATAATCTTTCTCCTGAGGAGGAGCAAGAATTAGCTAATAGATTATCAGATTTACTTAAAAATGCTCCTAAGCCTAATCCAATTAAGGAATTTTTTATGGGAGTTATAGTAAACATTATTAAGATGTTAGCCTTGTTTATCATAAATATTGCAGTATTTGGGTTTATGCAAAGCCTAATATCATTTAGTGATAAATGGATGGTAATATTTTATTGTGCTGGATTAGCTGCATCAAATATTCTAATAGGAATTATTTTAAGAATATTTATCAAGCATCCGCTTAAATATTTATTGATAAAAAATGTTTCGGTGTTAGTATTGATGGTGGCTGGTAATATATTCCTAGATAAATGGTTTGCATTTGATGATATGTGGAGCTTGATATTATATTTCATAGCTACAGGAGTATTAGTATCAATAACATTCTATTATATGGTTAAAAAATATTTTGAATCGAGGTAAAAATATGGAAAAATATAAGCTTTCTAAATTAATAAGTGATTTAAATTTACAAATTCTTGCTGGTGAAGATGGTAAGGATGTAGATTTAGAGGATGAAAATGTAACAAGACCAGGTATGGAGCTTGCAGGATTCTTTGATTTCCATGAGCCAAAAAGAGTATTACTTATGGGAAGTAAGGAATCATGCTTTCTAAAGCAGCTTCCCGAGGAAATTGCTAAGGCACGTGTTAAATATTTATTTATGAAGCACCCACCTTGTATTATCGTAAGTAAGAATGTTGAGCTACCTCAATTTTTCTTAGATATAGCTAATGAGTACAAGATCTGTGTATGTAAATCAGAGCTTCGTACAACAGCCTTAAATAGTAAGGTATATAGCTATTTACAAGCTTACCTAGCACCTAGACAAACTATTCATGGAGTACTTATGGATATAAATGGAATGGGTACCTTAATTTTAGGTAAGTCTGGAATTGGAAAAAGTGAAACAGCTCTTGAGCTAATTAAAAGAGGACATCAATTAATATCAGATGATAGAGTTGATATTTATGAAAGAGAGCAAGGATATATTGTTGGAGCTGCCCCAGAAGTGCTAGAGAGATATATCGAAATTCGTGGAATTGGTATTGTTGATGTTGTTAAGATGTTTGGAGCTGCAGCCTTCCGTAAAAGCAAGAGAGTTCAGCTTGTAGTTGAGCTAGAAAATTGGGAGCCAACAAAGTACTATGATAGATTAGGACTTACATCTAATACAGTTAGATACTTCAATTCTGACATTGTACATGTTGTTATTCCGGTTTTACCTGGACGTAACCTTGCACTTTTGGTTGAAAGTGCTGCAATGAATGAAAAGCTAAAGATTTTTGGATATAATTCAGCACTAGAATTTACGTCAAATATCAACAAGCTTGCAAAGAGAGGAGCTAATAATAATGATTAATTCATTATGGATTGATGAGGTAGCCTTTCTTGGAATAAGATGGTACGCAATCTTTATCCTAACTGGTATTACTATTGGTATAATAATGGCAGTTAGAGAAGGAAAGAAGCTTGGTATCTCATCTGATGATTTCTATTGGGGTGCTGTAATTGGTACACCAATAGGTATAATTGGAGCTAGAATTTGGTGGGATTTATTTAATGTAAAGGAAATCCATAGCTTTACAGATGCTATAGCTATTTGGAATGGTGGAATAGGAATTCAAGGAGCTATAATAGCTGTAATTATTTTTGTAATAGTTTATTGCTATAAGAAGGGTATTAAGGCTTATAGAGTATTTGATATAGTATTACCAGGATTATTATTAGGGCAAATTTTTGGTAGATGGGGTAATTTCTGTAATCATGAGCTATATGGGCCAGTGATTCATAATACTAAGCTATTTACAGCATTGCTTCCTAAGATTATTACTGAAAATATGTTTATAGATGGAGCCTATAGGCATCCAACATTCTTATATGAATCATTACTTAGCTTATTTGGAGTAATAGTCATTTTAGTTCTTAGAAGAAAATTTAAAAAGCTACGCTGTGGAGATTTAGCAGGATTCTATTTAATTTGGTATGGAGTCGAAAGAATCTTTACAGAATCACTTAGATTAATGTCAGGAGTAGATGAGCCATTAATGCTAGGACCTATTCCTGTAAGTATAGCAACATCAGTATTATTTATAATAGCTGGTGTGGCGTTCCTTATTGTTAAAACATTTAAGGGACCTAAGGAATATTATCAGGATGTATTAAAGGAAATTGCTGATAATAGGATTGATACTATTTTATTTGATTTAGATGGTACTCTTATTAATACAAGACCACTTATTTACGCATCATTTGTATATACATTTGAAAAGTACTTCCCTGATCATACTCTTACTGATGAGGAGCTAGAATCATTCTTTGGTCCAACACTTCATTATACATTCTCTAGATATTGTGATGATGAAGAAAAGATAAGTGAAATGATTGAGTATTATAGAGCATTCAATAAAGCTCAGCATGATAATTATGCTAAGCCATTTGATGGATGTAAGGATCTTATTAAATCCTTAGCACGTAAGGGATATAAGATTGGTGTAGTAACATCCAAAAAGAAGGAAATAGTAATGCTAGGGCTAAATCTTGCAAGAATTTCAGAGTATTTAAATGTTATGGTATGTGAGGATGATGTAGAAAATCATAAGCCAGCACCAGATGGATTATATAAATGCTTTGAAATGCTAAACCCAGGACAAGATATTAAGGATCACAACGTATTATATGTTGGTGATCATCCAAATGATATTATTGCTGGACAAAACGCAGGTATAAAAACTTGTGCTATGCTGTGCGATAATAGAAAAATTGATGAAATTGAAGCTTTAAATCCTGATTTTGAGATTAGAAAGCTTTACGATTTATTAAAGGTTTTAAATGAATAATCCCACCAAATGGGATTATTTTTATGACCATAGAGGAAAGGAGTGTTAATATGTCTTTTTCACATGATGTGAAGGATGAGATATGTCAGCTGCCACTTGGTGATGTATCTGTTCAAATGCCAGAGCTAGAGGCGTTAATTAGATTAGCAAGTGAAATAGTATTAAGCTTTGGTGGAGCTCAGGTTAGCTTTCAAACTACATCAGCACGTGTTGCAAGAAGATTTTTATCACTTCTTAAAAATTATATTAAGTGTGATGTAGATTTAATGAGTAAAAGGGTTAATAAGCTTAACCAAATGAATACCTATTTAGTTAATATCACATCAATGTCTGAAATTCTTATGGAGGAGTTTAGTATGCTATCTGAAAGTAAGAATAAGGACAATATCACTGAAAGTGATGAAACAAAGCTAGCCTTCTTAAGAGGAGCCTTTTTAGCAAAAGGAAGTGTTAATTCTCCAGAAAAGAGTAATTATCACTTAGAAATATATACTCCAAGAGAGGGTGATGCTATTTTTATTCAATCTCTTATGAATAGCTTTGATTTAAATGCTAAGCTAACTAAAAGAAGAAATGATATAGTTATCTATATGAAGGAGCTTGAATCAATCAAAGCCTTTTTAAGATTAATTGGCGTAAGTAATGCTGTATTTAAAATAGAAGAGGTTCAAATTGAAAGAGAGGTTCTTCAAAGCATTACCCGTTCAATGAATATTGAAGGAGCTAATGATGCTAAATCATTAAAGGCTGCACAGGAGCAGCTAGATTATGTTAGATATCTTGAATATAATTATCCATTAGAAAAAATGGACCCTAAGCTATTAATGGTAATGAAGGAAAGAAAAATTCATCCTGAGGCTTCACTAAATGAGCTAGTTGAAATTATTAATAGAGTATATGGTGAAAGCTTAACTAAATCAGGGCTTAACCATAGAATAAGAAGGCTTAAGGAACTAGCTGATAAGCATAAGGCTAACATAAAAAAGTAAATATCTTGATAAATCAAGGTATTTCATATATAATTAAACAGTATTGTTAAGGAGTGATACTATGGCAAGAAATGTCAAAAAGGTCAAGGTTGCAAAAACAGAAAAGAATCAAAAGAAGTTTTTAGCTATATTAATTAGCTCTATCGTAGGAGGAGCTGCAGTTATTGCTGCAATAGTAGTTACAGTATTAATGCTTACTGTATTTAAAAAGGAAAAGAAGTACGATTACTTTAAGGATATAAAGGATACTTATACAGCTTCATTCTATGACCTAAAGGATGATTATGAAAATGATAAGTACGAAAGCTACTTCATTTATTATTTTGATGAGAGCCTAGATCCTGAAGATAATAAGGATGATAAGCAAAAGGAGGCAAAGGTTATTGCCCTTGCAAATGCTATCGAGGAGTATAATGAAAAGGGTGGAACTGATGTTCATTTCTATCTAATTAATACATCTCTAACAAAGAATAAGAAGGCATTAACTGACTCTAAGTTCAAAACAGAGGATGAATCTTCAAATAAGCTTGTATATATGTATACATCTTCTGGAGTTTGCGATTATTTTGAAAATATGTCTGAGGAGCAAAGAAAGCAAGAAGAAAATAAATATGCTGCAAATGATATTTGTGGAAATTCTATTTCAGAGCTTGAGCAAGCATATTTATTAGTTAAGGCTTTAACTGAGAAATTAGCATAATATGAAATACACCTTCGGGTGTTTTCTTTTTATATGGGGGATATTATGAATCTAGAAATATTACAAGAAATATCAAAAAAGGAAAATGTAACAGTAGCACATGCTCAAATAGTATTAGCTATGATTGAAGAGGGAGCTACAGTTCCATTTATAGCTAGATACCGTAAGGAACAAACTGGTGGTATGGATGAAAATCAAATAAGAGCTATAGAGGATGCTTACAAATATGAAGAGGCTTTATTAAAAAGAAAAGTGGATGTTGTTAGACTTATTGATGAGAAGGGACTACTTACAGATGATATTAAGTCTAAGATTATGCAAGCCTCTAAGCTAGTTGAGGTTGAGGATTTATATAGACCATATAAGGAAAAGAAAAAAACTAAGGCTACAGAGGCAATAGCCAATGGGCTTGAGCCACTTGCAAAGCTTATCATGTCCTCTCCTAAATTTAGTACTAAGGAAGAAATATTATCTAAATATTTAAATGATAATATAAAGGATACAAAATCAGCTCTACAAGGAGCATTATATATCATTGCTGAATGGATATCAGATAATGCGTTCTATCGTAAACAAATTCGCTACAACGCCTTTAAGAATGCTACTATAAATACTAAGCTTAAAAAGGATGCTGTAGATGAAAAGAATGTATATACAATTTATTATGATTTTAGTGAGCCAATTAAAACAATAAAGTCACATAGAATTCTTGCTATAAACAGAGCTGAGGATGAAAAGGTAATATCAGTTAGTATCAATACTGATACAAACGCTGATATCCTATTCCTTGAATCTAAAGCCATTAAAGATCCTAATAATATGTTTAAGGATGATATTAAGGAAGCTATTAAGGATTCATATAAGAGACTTATTTATCCTTCTATAGAAAGAGAAATAAGAAGTGATTTAAAGGAAAAGGCTGATAAAAAGGCTATTGAAATATTCTCTATGAATTTAAAGAATTTATTATTACAGGCTCCAATAAAGAATAAAATGGTTCTTGGTGTAGATCCAGCCTTTAGAACAGGATGTAAGCTTGCAGTAATAAATGAAATGGGTTCAGTGCTTGATAAGGGTGTAATATATCCTAATGAGAAATCTGTAGGAGCTAAGGTTGATGAGGCACTACTTATAAAGAGTAAAAAAACTATAGTAAATTTTGTAAATAAATATAAGATTGATTTAATAGCTATTGGTAACGGAACTGCATCTAGAGAAACAGAAAGCTTTATATCAGAGGTTATTAAGGAAAATAACCTTAAGTGTAAATATGTAATTGTATCTGAGGCTGGAGCTTCTGTATATAGTGCATCCAAGCTAGCTCAAGAGGAGTTTCCTGATTATCATGTTGAGGAGCGTAGTGCTGTATCTATCGCAAGAAGATTACAAGATCCACTTGCAGAGCTTGTAAAGATTGATCCTAAGAGTATTGGAGTAGGACAATATCAGCATGATGTAAATGAAGCTGAGCTATCAAAGAGCCTTGATGATGTAGTAAATGATGCGGTAAATAAGGTTGGAGTAGACCTTAATACTGCCTCATATAGCTTACTACAATATGTATCTGGTATATCTAAGGCTATAGCTTTAAATATAGTTAAATATAGAGATGAGAATGGTTCATTTAAAACTAGAAAGGAGCTTTTAAAGGTTTCTAAGCTAGGAGCTAAAACATATGAGCAATGCGTAGGATTTATGAGAATTCCTGATGGAGAAAATGAGCTAGATCATACATCTATTCACCCAGAGAGCTATGACAAAGCCTTAATGATTATGAGATTACTTGATATAAAATCATTAGGTAATGAGGATACTATAAATAAAGTTAAGAGTGCTGATAGAAATATGATTAAGTCTAATATAGATATTGATGATTATACGCTTAGTGATATTCTTGATTCATTCGTGGCTCCAACAAGAGATCCAAGAGAGGAATACTCACAGCCTAAATTAAGAGACGATATTAAACGATTTGAGGACCTTAAGATTGGTGAGGAGCTTGAGGGTACAGTAAGAAATGTAGTTGACTTTGGTGCCTTCGTAGATTGTGGTGTTAAATATGATGGTCTTGTTCATATATCAAAGATTTCAAAGGACTATATCAAGCACCCTTCTGATAAGCTTCATGTAGGAGATTTAGTTAAGGTATATGTTATAGGTCTAGATATGGAAAGACATAAGCTTTCTTTATCAATGTTTAAGGAATAATAAAACTTTATTGACTACCAAGCCTTATTTTGTTATAATGATAAGGCTTGATTAAACGTGGACGTACTCAAGAGGCTCAAGAGGGCACCCTGCTAAGGTGTTAGGCTGGGCAACTGGCGCGCGGGTTCGAATCCCGCCGTCCACGCCACTAATAGGTATATAGACTCCGTAAGGGGTCTTTTTTTAATCTTTATAAGTTTTTATGATAAACCACCTTGATAATTCAAATTGCAAATTGATATAATAGTGCCAAAGATATTATTACGATGCATGGAGGAAAATATGGATAAAAAAAATTTACTTAATGAATTAGATAGATATTTGGGTACTGAGTTATCTTTAAATGAAATTTATAGCGAATTAAAGAATCATTATATTTGTGAACTTACAGAGTATAATTCTAATGTTATTGAAGATGGGATAAGAAATGACCCAAATTACGAGGATAAGATGTCTCCTATAATAACAAATTTAGGCATTTATCAAAATGGTAGTAATGATGCTGTAATCATGGAAAGATTATTTAATGGAGATGTTTTAGAAAGATTTGTTTGGCAGGTTGCAATATCAAATAGTATTCAAGGAAAAACTCATGAAGCAAAAAATAGTATTGCGGATTTTATTAGAAGTAACGGCTTTTCATTTTTTGAAAAATTACGTGAGGGAAATAAGGCTTTAGTTCAAGATATGGACAAGCATGTATATATCTCAAGTGGTAAAAAAAGACATGAATGCAGCTGGTGCAGCAAGGTATGTAAATATCTACACGAATATTTATATAATACTGATGCATATTATATATATGATAATAACGTGAAAGAAAAATTGAATGATTACAGAGGCTATTATGGACTTTCAAAGATTTTAAATAGAGATATTAAAGTTATAGTAGAACCTAGTAGAGATAATAACGATATAGTAGTAAATAACTGGTATGAAAATTTTTGGAATGCACTTGAGGATTTACGAGAAGGTACAGGTCTAAATAGAACACAATTAGATCATATAATGTGGGGATTTGCAAAGTACAAAGTTGAATTAGTTAGAGTTTAATATTTTATTAAGCATTGGCTCCGAAAGGGGCCTTTTTTGTTACATATATTATCATTTTATCCAATATAAATAGTGTAATAAAACGGGGTGATACAATGATAGGAGCTATTATAGGAGATATTGAGGGTTCTATTTATGAATTTAATAATATAAAGACAAAGAATTTTGATATTTATAATCCTGAATGTATTTATACAGATGATACTATTATGACATTAGCTTGTATGGAAATTATCCAAAACGGCTGGGCTGATGATGAAAATAAGGGAATTGATATTATCAAAAAAATGGGCAAGAGCTTATCCTGGTGCTGGATATGGAGGATTCTTTTATTTTTGGATGACATCTGAGGATAGGAAGCCATATGATTCATGTGGTAATGGAAGCGCAATGAGAGTAAGCCCTGCTGGCTTTTATGCAAAAAATGAAAAAGATGTTTTAAAGCTAGCATCTGCTATTACAAGAGTTACTCATAAATCAAAGATTAATTGATTATGCAATAGCTATGCTTCCAGAAAAAAGAGGAGATTGTAATGAAATATCTAGAGGATAAGAAAAATAATAATTAGGATGTGATAATATGAAGGTAGATTATGAGGAAGCAATGGAGACCTTTTTAAACAAAAATTATCCTAACCAAAAAAGAAGGGTTATATCAAGATCCTATGATGCGCTAGGTATTGTTGAGGATAAGTATATTTATTATTGCGGTGGTATAGGATATATTAAGGAAAATAAGAATATGGGTAATGCTTATATTGATTCTTTAAGAGAGGATAATTTATTAAAGGATACCTTTGTGCCAGTAAACGATATATGGGGATATACCATTAAATATAATCCTAGTAGAGAAAATGAAATAATAAATAAATACCCGGAAATTAAAGAGGGAATGGGAGATATAGATTATTATTTCTTTTGTGTTAGGGGATACCTTAATAAAAAGGCGTACCATAAGATTTTTGCAATTCATGATTTAAATGAAATTGAAATTTGCTTATCAAATTTTTATAAATACGACAGTATTGATTGCTGCAAATATAACAAAAGAAGTGTTATCAATTTACAAAGAACGCTTAGAGAACTATCTAGTGAAATGGGTGATAGCGAATCTGGATTATCATATCGATTAGAAACCTGTTATATTAAATGTAATAAAAATAAGTATGAAAAGAAGCTACTTGATAAAATAAGAAGATTATTTTCAATGACTAATGTTTATTATAATGAGGATGCACCTATTCCTATTTATATTCCATCATTAAATTTATTAATAGATATACCAAGAGAGCCTTCTGGCTTTAAGGTAATTGAAAGGCTTAAGCCATATAATGATTATTTAAATAAACTAAATCATATAGACAGAGAGCAATATATTAAGGATAAAAAATCTAAGGTTATTGTATTTGATGATAATAGTGATTTTACATTATATGGTATAGCTAAGGTCTT